>DXEO01000014.1 GCA_019114925.1 Candidatus Corynebacterium faecipullorum
CACGGTGCATCGCACTTGCCGATATAGCCAAGCAAACAGGGCCGTCCTAGCCGCTCGTGGCGATTGAAAACGCCTTTGGAGCAGGTGCGCATAGGAAAGATTCGAGTGAGAAGATCAAGGGATTCACGCACCGCCCAGGCGTGGGAATAGGGACCGAAATAGCGCACCCCCTTACGCCGCGGGCCCCGGTAGAAGAACGCACGCGGAATGCTCTCCCCCACAGATACCGCGAGCATGGGGTAGGTTTTGTCGTCGCGGTACATGACGTTGAAACGTGGATCGAAGCGCTTAATCCACGTGTACTCCAGCTGCAGCGCTTCCACCTCGCTGGCCACCACGGTCCACTCGACTGAGGCCGCCGTCAGAACCATCTGGCGGGTTCGCGGGTGCAGTTGGGTGATGTCCTGGAAGTAATTGGATAGCCGCGCGCGCAGGTTCTTCGCCTTGCCCACATAAATGACGCGGCGGTTCTCATCACGGAACTTATAAACGCCCGGATCCGTCGGGATGCTTCCGGGCGCGGGGCGGTACTCAGAGGGATCAGCCACTAGTCATCCTGCGGCATGTAGCGGGCTTCGAGGTCACGGAGAGAGCGGACCTTGGTGATAACGTCCTGCTTATCACCTGACTGCAGGGCCCAAACCGGCACGTATTCGAAGTCAGGCAGCTCGATGCGCGCCATGCGTGATCCCTCAGGGAAGGACAAGCCGTAGATGACTTGCCACGGGTAAAAGCGAGTTCCCACGATATTGCGGATCTCTACCCCATCGGCGTTCGCGCGGAGTCGCGGCCGAGTCAACGCCAACCACGACAGGATCGAAATCACCACGCCCACTCCGGGGAAAGCGAATTTATCAATCGTCGTCACCGTTGCTCCGGTAAAAGACAAGCCCACCGTGAAGCCCATAAACAAATGCGCTGCCATAACGAGGATGATCCAGATGATCGCCACCTTGCGCAGGTAAGGCGAAGTAGCTTCATATTCCCAAGGCCTGGATGAGGTCTGGGCAAAAGGATCAGCGCTGGTGTAAGCCAACAACTGCTCCTCGCTCATGCGCTGTGCACTCCCCGCAGAGCTCGATGCGCCCGGCCGCAAGGATTGGGAGGACGTATTGGCGTGATCTGACTGTTCCCGGCCTTCATGGCCCAAGGGCGCCTGTGGGTCCGTCATCGAGTTTTCCATCTCCTCATCACTCCGCTGAGGCAGGCTACCACTCTGCGCTGATATGCAGAACACCGTGGTTGCGCGTGGCAGCCTACTTTAGGTTTGATTCGTCTAGTGTACGCAAGGTGTGCACGGTTTCTAAAGCTGCGTGCATGGCCTCCGCACCTTTATCTTCCGCGGAATCCGCAAAGCCGGCGCGGTCAACTGCTTGATCATAGTCGTTGACGGTGAGCACACCATTAGCCACCGGAGTGGATTCGTCGAGCGCGATGCGGGTCAGGCCCTGGGTGACGGAATCACATACATAATCAAAGTGCGGAGTACCGCCACGGACAACACAGCCCAGTGCCACCACGGCGTCATGCGAGCGCGCCGCGGCCTGGACCACCACGGGAAGCTCCAGAGCGCCCACAACGCGCAGCGGGGTGACAACGGCACCGGCTGCTTCAGCAGTCTCTAGTGCGCGGCGATGCAGCTGATCACAAATCTCGGCGTTCCACGTAGCGGTGACAACGGCGACGCGGAGTCCTTCACCCGAGACATTCTTCGGGGTTGGCAAGCCTTCCTTGCTCATTGTGTGCTCCTTAGTTTTTGCTTCTGCTCGATTTTCTGGCCTAGTGCTTTAAGAGTGCTTCTGGTCCCACTCAGCGACCTGTGGCAGATCATGCCCCATCCGGTCGCGCTTCGTGCGCAGATAGCTGATGTTCTCCGCCGTGGCGGGGGTAGCCAGCGCGGTGCGTGCGGTGGCGTCGATGCCGAAGCCCTGCAGACCCTCACCCTTGTGGGGGTTATTGGTCAAGAGGTTCACGGATTTCACGCCGACGTCCCGCAGGATTTGGCCGGCCACGGAATACTCGCGGGCATCTTCCGGTAGGCCCTGCTCCACGTTGGCATCAACGGTGTCCATACCTTTGTCCTGCAGGCGATAGGCCTTGAGTTTGTTCACTAAGCCAATGCCGCGGCCTTCTTGCCCACGCAAGTAGATGACGATGCCGCGTCCCGCTTCTTGCACCGCACGAAGGGATGCCTGCAGCTGCGGCCCACAGTCACAGCGCTGAGAGGCAAAGACGTCACCTGTAAGGCACTCAGAGTGCACACGAACGGGCACATCCTCCGCACCGCTATAGCTTTCCACGTCACCGACGAAGAGGGCGATGTGCTCGCGCTTGTCGATGTCATTCGAATAGCCCACCGCGCGGAACTCGCCGTACTCGGTGGGCAGGCGGGTTTCTACCTCGCGGCGAACCTGTTGTTCGTTGTGGCGACGCCACTCGATGAGCTGCTCGATGGAAATCATCGTCAGCCCGTGGGCGTCGGCAAAGCGGCGTAACTCCGGCGAGCGTGCCATGTCCGTGGGGTCTTCTTCGGAGACGATTTCACACAGCACGCCGGCTGGGCGCAGACCGGCCAGCCGGGCCAAGTCGATGGCGGCTTCGGTATGTCCATCGCGCTCGAGCACACCATTCGGGCGGGCAGCGAGCGGAACCACGTGGCCAGGGCGTGTGAAGTCCGATGGTTCAGAGGAGGGATCAGCCAAGTGCCGAATGGTGTCGCAGCGCGAGGTGGCGGAGATACCAGTAGAGCCATTAGCCAAGTCCACCGTCACGGTGTATGCGGTCTGGCGCACGTCCTGGTTAACTGCCAGCATTGGAGGTAGGTTCAACCGTTCACAGTCCTCCGGGAGCAGCGGCGCGCAAATGTAGCCGGAGCTATAGCGCACCATAAAGGCCACGAGCTCCGGGGTGGCGAGCTCAGCGGCGAAGATGAGGTCGCCTTCATTCTCGCGGTCCTCATTATCTACGACGACGACTGCCTTGCCGGCCGCGATGTCGGCGATGGCTTGGTCGACGCTATCTAAACTAAAAGCTGAATCTGCAGCGCTCATAAGGACTAACTCTATCCCTCTGTTCCCACGCCGTGGGCGTTAGGGTGAACCATTTTCTCCACATACTTTGCAACCACGTCTACCTCGAGGTTTACCCGGGCGCCTAGCTTCATGGAACCAAAGACGGTATCGCGCAGTGTGGTTGGGATGAGTGAGACTTCAAAGAAGGCTTCTGCATCGGGCGTTCCTTGCCGATCTGACAATGCTGATACCGTCAGGGAGGTTCCCTGCACCGCGATGGATCCTTTTTCCACTACATAACGCGCCAGCTCAGCCGGCAGGCTAAAGCGCAATACCTCCCAGTGCTCTGAAGGTGTGCGGGACAGCAAGGTCCCTGTGCCATCGACGTGTCCCTGCACAATATGGCCGCCCAAACGCGTCGTCGGGAGCACCGCACGCTCGAGGTTAACCGGCGAGCCTTCCGCGAGCTCGCCAAGGGCGCTACGGTTTAAAGATTCCTTCATGACATCGGCGATGAAGGTTCCTTCTCCTAACTCAGCCACGGTCAGGCACACGCCGTTAACCGCGATGGAATCACCCAGTTGCGCGTCGCTCAATACGGTAGACGCCGCAATACCCAACCGCACGGCATCACCCTGTGGCTCGACGCTATCGACGCGACCGACCTCTTCAACGAGCCCGGTAAACATAGACCGCACTTCCCTTCTCTTTGTAAATCTCTAAATCTTCTAGCCCGTGAATCTTCTACCCTTTGAAAGCTTTCCGGCTTTCAAAGCTTTCTAGCTTTCAATGCTTCCCAGCTTTCAATGCTTCCCAGCTTTCAAAGCTTTTCATCCTTGCGATATTCCACGAGCAGGTCCTCGCCGAGCTCGGTAACCGCACAACGCCACCATCTTGGGGCGCGGGCCAAGTTCGAAGCCACAGCGCTGATGAGAACGCCCCGGCCTTCGCCGAGGATGATATTTCCTATATAAACCTGGATCCGATCGACGTAACCGAGCTCCATGACGCTAGTTGCGAGCCCCGCGCCGCCTTCGACGAGAATATCCCGAGCACCCGTGGCATAAAGCTGAGCTAGGGCCTCCTGTGGGGAGGCATAGTGCTCAAAACCAAGTCTTTCGAGGTTGGTTTTTCCTCCTTGAGACACATCTCGGGAGCCAATGACCACACGCCGCGGTTGCTGCGGGCGCAAGGAGCCATCCGGAAAGCGCGCCGTCAAGGATGGGTTATCCGCTAAGGCAGTGCCAGTTCCGATGAGGATGGCATCGCGCTGAGTCCGATCACGGTGCACGTGCTCGCGGGCCTGCTTTCCCGTGATCCACTGGCTGCTGCCATCTACGGCGGCGGTGAAACCATCCAGGCTCTGTGCGAACTTCAGCGTGACGTGCGGGCGACCGAGTTTAACCGCGCCCAACCACGGCTCCAGTGCGTCTGCTCTCTCTTCCGGTGCCGAGAGCTGCCCCACGGTGATGCCAGCTTGACGCAGGGTAGTCGAGCCTCCCCCAGCTCGCGGGGTGGGGTCTGCGTGGAGGTAGTACACGGCGGCCACGGAGGCATCGATAAGCGCCTGCGCGCAGGGCCCGGTACGGCCAGTGTGATTGCAGGGCTCCAAGGTGACCACCGCGGTTCCACCGCGTGCCTTGTCTCCTGCATCGCGCAGCGCCATGACTTCAGCATGCGGCCCGCCCGGGGGCTGGGTTGCACCGACGCCGACTACCTGCCCAGCGGAATCAAGGATGACTGCTCCCACCGGCGGGTTTGGGCTCGTTGTACCGCGCACCTGCTCGCCGGTCTCCATGGCTAAGCGCAACGCTTGCGATAGGACAGCAGAATCTGGACGTGAGATCACAGCGTAGCCAGTCGGCGCAGCTCCTCGACGGCCGCCGCCTTATCCGCCTGCTTGTAAATGGCCGATCCCGCCACGAAGGCATCGCAGCCCGCCTCAGCGGCGGAGCGGATCGTCTCGGCAGAAATGCCACCATCGATTTCGATGAGGACATCGAGGCCGCGCTGGTCAATGGCCGCACGCAAGGTGCGAACCTTGTCCAACTGATCCGGCATGAAGCTCTGACCGCCGAAGCCTGGCTCGACAGACATGACGAGAACCTCGTCGAAGTGCTCCAGGGCATCCAACCAGGGCTCAATCGGGGTGCCCGGCTTGATAGAGAAGCCCGCGCGCACCCCTAGGTCACGAATCTTGCGGGCCAAGGCGATGGCCGCATCCTTGTCGGCCACGGCCTCGACGTGGAAGATGATGCAATCAGCCCCGGCCTTGGCGTAGGTTTCCACCCACTTCTCCGGCTCCTCGATCATGAGGTGAACGTCAAGGGTCTGCGAGGTAATCCCGTCCACCGTCGCGGTAATATCCGGACCGAAGGACAGGTTGGGCACGAAGTGACCATCCATGATGTCAACGTGGATCCAATCCGCGTTGGCCACGGCCTGAACCTCCTCACCCAAGCGGGTGAAATCAGCGGCCAGAATGGATGGGGAAATGATGGGACCAGACGAGTGTGCAGACATGACACTCAGCCTAGTCCCTCACGCGCCGCTAGTCCGCCACTCGGCGGAGGACGGCGAAAAACATTGCATCTGTGCCGTGGCGGTGCGGCCACATTTGGGCGGAGAGCTCGCTGCCGAGGTCTCCCATGTCAGGAAGCACATCGCGCACATCAAGCTCCTCGATACGCACCGCTGCCCCGGCTCCATGGCGTTCCAAGGCCGCATCTACGATGCCTCGGGTCTCACGCAGATCGGGCGAACAGGTGGAGTACACCACGACACCACCGGGGCGCACGAGGTCCAATGCGGATTCAAGGAGTTCGCTCTGGAGTGTGTTGAGCTCCGCAATATCGGACTCGACTTTGCGCCAGCGGGCTTCGGGGCGGCGGCGAAGTGCACCGAGGCCGGAACAGGGGGCGTCGACAAGCACGCGGTCGAAGCCTGCGCTGAGACCCGGCGCACGACCATCCGCACGATGCACTCGGACAGGTAGGTCACCCACGGTATTTTCAACCAAGGTGGCGCGATGCGGAGAGACTTCAACGGCATCGACTTCCGCCCCCTCAATGCGGGCGATGGCACCCATCAAGGCAGCCTTACCACCGGGGCCCGCGCACAGGTCCAACCAACGTCCGGTGTCTTCGCCGATGAGCTCAGCTTCCGTCACTGCGCGTGCGATGAGCTGCGAGCCTTCGTCCTGGACCGCTGCCAATTTCTGGCGAACAGGCTCTAGCGATCCCGGGTCACCCTGTTCAAGATAAACCGCGTAGGGCGAATAGCGCCCTTCCTCGCAACCGGTAATCAGAGCAAGCTCTTCGGCAGAGATTTCGCCGGGGCGCGCTACCAGATGCACTAGGGGCCGCTCAGAGTCCGCCTCGAGTGCGCTCTCCAGCTCCGCTTTCTGTTTGGCGTTGAGCTTGCTATCACCGACGATGTCCAGCACGCCCAAGGCACGTCCGAAGGATCGGGCAATCCACTCCGGGTGGGCATGGCGGAAGGCCACAGCCGCGACCTCTTCCTTCGGAGCAAGCTTGTCCAGCCACTCGTGCGCAGGTGTTCGGGTAATGGTGCGCATAATGCCGTTGGCAAAGCCCTTGGCCTTTTCGTGGCCAGCTGCTTCCACGAGGCGAACGGTGGTATCGACCGCCGCATGCGCTTCAACGCGGGTGTACAGCACTTGGTAGGTTCCCATTCGCAAAGCGGTGAGAACGTCAGGTGCAATAGCCTCTAAGCCCCGCGAAGCGCACTCGGCGATAACCGCATCAAGCACGCCTTCGCTGCGCAGCGTACCGTAGGTCAGTTCCGTAGAGAAGGCTGCATCACGGCCGCTCAGGTTGTTCGCGCTCACTGCCTTTGGCAGCGTGAGGTTGGCAAAAGCATCATCGGCCTCCACACGCTGCAGCACCTCGAAGGCTACCGCGCGTGGGACATCGACTCCGCAGCGCCGCGCTGCGGAGATGAAGGACGGTGGCTGTCCGTCCCGGCGGTTGTGATGGCGCTGCCCGCCTCGATGCTCTCGCTTTCCTTTAGCCTGGCGGTTCTTACCTCCACGTGCGGTTGTGCGTCCACCGCCGCGCTGCTGTTCGCTGCGCTCGGTGCGAGCTGCTGGATCGCCGGACTTGCTGCGGGATCGGAAACCTCCACTCATGAGAACTTCACCTCATCCTGGCCGCTCCCTGCTGCTTGGGAAGCCTGGCTAGAAAGCCCGCGGCCCCAGTCGGCGGCATTCATCATCTTCTTGCCGGGCGGTTGGATCTGGCCCAGGCGCACCGGGGTGCTTCCGGTACCGACCATAACCTCTTTCTTCGCCACGTGTACTTCGCCCGGTTGCAGCGAAGTCAACGGGGTAGTGTCTGGCAGCTCCGCTAGTTCCGCTGGCTCCACGACGCTGACCGGACCTACCTTTAAGCGCGACTCCCCCAGCAGAGTCCATGCGCCCGGCCCGGGAGTATGCGCGCGGATGTGGCGATCGACCACGTCAGCCGCCGCGGTCCACTCGATTCGGGCGTCTTCCGTGGCAATCTTGTGCGCGTAGGTGGCCTCACCCTCCTGCGGCTGCGGGGTGATGCTGCCATCCTCCAAACCATTCATCGTCTCGACGAGCAGATCACCGCCGGCGTACGCCAACCGAGTCAGTAAGTCATCCGCGGTATCAGTGGGCCGGATTGTTTCTTCCATGGTGGCCAAGATCTCCCCGGTGTCCAGACCTTGATCAATGCGGAAGGTTGTAGCACCCGTTAGCTCATCTCCCGCAGCAATAGCGGCCTGCACTGGGGCAGCACCGCGCCACGCTGGGAGAAGGGAAAAGTGCAGGTTGACCCAGCCGTGCTTGGGAAGGCTCAACAGGTCCTCGGTGATCAGGTTTCCGTAAGCGACCACTGGAATCGCTTCGGGGGAGATCTCTGCTAGCCGTGCACGCAACGCATCGCCGTCCTCGGTGCCCTGCTTGAGGGTGGTTGGCGTGAGCACCTCGATACCGTGTTCCTCAGCTAGGGCTTTCACGGGGCTCGGGTGCAAGCTGCGCCCGCGACCACGGCGGGCGTCGGGCCGAGTGATAACTGCAGCTACCTCATGATGGGACTCGATGAGCTTCTGCAAAGCCACAACGGCGGGCTCGGGGGTTCCGGCAAAAATAATGCGCACTGTGAAAGCAGGCCTTTCTTAGTTCACGTTGTTTGGGTTCTAGTTTTAATGGATATGGGGCCGCACTGTCGGCAGAGCGTGCGTGCAGCTATGAGTTGAACCACTCCGCTTGGCGGATGGTCTTCATGGATTCTTTGCGCAGCTCGTCGCTCAGGCGCTGGAGAAACAAGACACCGTCCAGGTGATCTGTTTCATGCTGTATGCAGCGCGCCATAAGCCCGGAAGCCAGCATCGATACAGGCCGGCCCTGCGGGTCATAGCCGCGCAGACGCACCGTGGAGAACCTCTCGGTGGGCTGTGAAATACCAGGGATGGACAGGCAGCCCTCAGTTCCTAACTGCATTTCCTCCCCTACCGCTTCCCACTCCGGGTTAATAACCGCACCGCGCAGGCCGTGCTGAATGTGTGAGCAATCGAAGACGAAGATGCGCTTGGTCACACCAATCTGGTTGGCGGCTAATCCGACTCCCCCAGCATCTTCCATGGTTTCCAGCATGTCCTGGGCCAAGCGTTCCAGTGACGGCCCGAATTCGGTGATCTCCTCGGCACGGGTGGTCAGGACCGGGTCGCCATAAAGGCGAACCTCGCGCACGGTCATAGTGGTACTCCTCGAGGGCTAAACAGTATGTCGGCTACCGAGAATAGTTCACCTCCAGCAGCACGCGCCCGCCAGGGGTGAAAAGAAAGACCTGTTAACCAATGTTGATTGGATCCACGGTGATGCGCAGGGGCAACACATCCTTGCGTGCGCTACGCACGGAATTAGCCCTTCTCAAAGCCTGACCAAGCTCTGAACGCGGACCTAGCGGGGTACGAATCAGGAGACGCTGCGGCTCACCGCCGCGCTCATGGTCATAGTCACCTGGCAGGCTCACTCCCGGCGGCAACGGGACGGGTCCGAGAAGCTCCGCATGTTCCGGCAGTTCCGCCAACTCCAAAAAGG
>DXEO01000172.1 GCA_019114925.1 Candidatus Corynebacterium faecipullorum
GCATGGGCTTAATCATGTTGCCGGCATCCATGGAGCCCTCACCGGTGGCACCGGCGCCGACGATAGTGTGCAGCTCATCGATGAAGGTGATGATCTGTCCATCGGAAGCCTTAATCTCATCGAGCACGGCCTTGAGGCGCTCCTCGAATTCGCCGCGGTACTTCGCGCCGGCGACCATGGAGCCAAGGTCCAAGCTCAGCAGGGTCTTGCCCTTGAGGGATTCCGGTACGTCACCCGCCACGATGCGGCGGGCCAGGCCCTCCACGATGGCGGTCTTACCTACACCGGGCTCACCGATGAGCACCGGATTATTCTTCGTGCGGCGGCTAAGAACCTGGACCACGCGGCGGATCTCTTGATCGCGGCCGATCACCGGGTCAATCTTGCCCTCGCGGGCACGGGCGGTGAGGTCCGTGGCGTACTTCTCCAGAGCCTGGAACTGCTCCTCGGGGTTTTCCGAGGTCACCTTGGCTGCGCCACGCACGGAGGGGAAAGCTCCCTTAAGCGCGTCGTAAGTTGCGCCCCGAGAGGTCAGCAGCTCGGCGGCATCCGACTTCGAGCCCGCGATAGCGGCGAGCAAGACCTCGGTGGAGACGTACTCATCACCAAGCTCACCGGCTAGCTCCTGGGCGCGGGTGAGGACGTTGAGGGCGTCGCGGTTAAAGTTCGGGTTCGCCATGTTGGAGCCCTCGGCCTTCGGGAGGGCGTCGATAAGCTGGCGCGCCTCCTTCAGCACCGTTTCCGGATCTACACCGGTAGCCTTGAGCACCGGGGCGGCAATGCCATCCTTCTGCTCGAGGATGGCTGCTAAGAGGTGTGCCGGGCGGATGTCCGGGTTACCGTTGGCGGAAGCCGTCTGCAGCGCTTGCTGCAGGGCCTCCTGAGTTTTAGTGGTGGGGTTAAAAGAACTCATTGTTGTGTTTCTCCGTTCCTTCTGTTTATCCAAACCTTCCTGCGGCTACAGCAGGGAAGGAAGCTTCACTCTCTATAACGCCACAGAACTTGAGTCTGTTCCACTCAACTAGAACTTTTTTAAATCTTTTACCCCCGCTGGGCTGATCGGAGGTCACTCAAGTTTTCCTTGCCGCTTTTAGGACATGCCTATCGTGGCACGCACCACGCCACGGGCATAAGAAAACCGGCCCGTCCGCCCTGCTAAATGCAGTGGAACAGAGGGGCCGGCGTTGAGCACTTAGGCCGGTTGCGAGCCTGCGCTTGCCTTGCAGGGAAGGTCGTAGGCAAAGGAGGAAAGGACCACGGCCGTGACAAAGTAATAAAGGGACCACTTCTCCTCGAGCTCGATATCTCGGAACTTGCCCATCGACGCCAAGTGACACATGCCATCAGCACCGGCCCACAGGGTGAGGTTCTTGATATAGACCAAGCGATCCTCCGGCTCATAGACGGCCTCCCGTAGCGCTTCGCGGGCAAAACGCATCAGCAACGCGAAGGACCCGCCTATCTGAGTCTGTTCCTCTCCGCCTTCACTCAACGGCACCACGGAGCCGGAGGCCGTGACGATACATGCGCTATAACGCTCGGGGTAGGTCACCGCATAGTGGAAATAAGCTACCGCCACGCACAAGAGCTTGTCGATAGCCGTGGCTCCCTCCGACAGCCGCTCGAGCAGATAAAGAGTGTGGGCCTCGAGCTCAAAGTCAGTTTCCCGCTCGACGGATTCACGCAATACGAAGTCATTGTCCACCAGCGAGGCAATT
The DNA here is from genome assembly GCA_019114925.1 of Candidatus Corynebacterium faecipullorum. Taxonomy (GTDB): domain Bacteria; phylum Actinomycetota; class Actinomycetes; order Mycobacteriales; family Mycobacteriaceae; genus Corynebacterium; species Corynebacterium faecipullorum. The sequence continues at coordinate 1,719 of DXEO01000172.1, forward strand.
AAGACATTCGAGACACCGAAATACTCGGCCACATTCTCGATACTCACAGACTGCAGCCCCTCCCGCGCGGCCAGCTGGATGGCACGCTCCATAACCGCCATGCGAGCTCAATCTGCAGAAAGCTCCTGCAAGTCCTCAATCTCGGAGATGTCCAGGGAAATATCGCGGTCTGGAACAAACCCGGCGAGCAACGCGCGATATCCCGCCATCGGGCTGCGCAAGCTTGGCATTTCCAGCAACTCCGCCGCCGTGAACATGGTTCCGACGAGCGCCTTACACATAGGTTGAAGCGCCGCACCACCGAGTGCTGGTGCCGGAGCACTCCCAGGACGCTCAGGTGGGCCATACCGTGGACAGTAGCCAAGGCGGTAACGCTCAGCATGGCCACCGATTGGAAGCACACATCGCTTCCCACCTCAATTTTCTCCTCGGTCGCGATGAGCGAGACGGTTTTATAGATCAGGTCCAAGGTACGGTTGTGCGACAAGTCGCCCCGCAAGAGAGCGCACCTTAGCGACGGAAAGTTCCGCCAGCTTGGCCCCGGATTCTAAGGTGATGGCCTCATCACCCTCGGCTGCCCCGATATGAAGCGCAGACTCGAGCACAACCTCACGAGGTGAATCTTCATAAAGAAAATGCATATGGCTTCCTAAGATTGCGCCCTCAAAGAGGAGAAGAAAAAGAAACAGTGGGAGAGCGCCACGCTAATAACTTCCTGAATTTTATCCCTATTCTCCGCCAAACAGCAATGCAAGTAGAGAACTATTCCTATTAGGCCAGCGACGATGTCTGCGGCACGAAAAAGCCCTCAGTCCGCAATGAACTGAGGGCTTTCTCATGCGCGAAGATCAGCGTCTACTTCTGCGAGCCGACGTGTCCGATGCCTTCCTTGAAGATGGTGCCGCGCGGGGGCATCATGCCGCCGAACTTGAAGACGAGGTAAATAACCACCGCGATGCCCAGGGAGATCCAGCCGAAGCCGGCGGTAAAGCCGTACATCACCGACAGCGGCGCGATGATGGTCCAGGAAATCTCGAAGGGGCCGAAGCCGATGTAGGCCATGCCGTACTCCGACAGGGTGCCGGACTTGAGCTTCGGATCGACAATCTTGAGGATCGCAATACCGGTGGCCACGGTGGCCGTCGCCCAGCCCCAGCCGAAGATGCCGCGCTCAATCCAGCGCTCACCGAAGAACTCGGCGGGGAACCACATGAGGAAGAAGACGCAGTAGATGGTGCCCAGAACAAAGAGCAGGAGAAGAGCCTGCCAGTAGGCCGCGACAGCGGCCGGCACGATGGCCGCCACACCGAAGGCGATGAGGTAGTCGGTGGCCGCACCGGAAACCGAGCTCACCGTGTCCTTATCCAGGTAATCCTTGGCGCCCACCAGGTTCATCACGGCGCGGAAGAGCAGGCCCACGACCATGGACATAGCGAACAGCGGGATGGATACGTTCTCCCACATGGAGG
>DXEO01000173.1 GCA_019114925.1 Candidatus Corynebacterium faecipullorum
GAAGATGCTCGCCTTCGCGCGGGCCCAGGCTCCGGGGTTCTCTCTCCCCACCGATGAATCCGCCCACATTGATGAGCAGATCAACCGAGTACTCGCAGATGACAGGTTCTTGGGCAGCGTGGAGGACGCCGTCCCCGCCGCCCAGTACTTGGAAGCCCGCGAAACCCTTCGCGTAGCTGCCGGCACCATCGAGAACATCGACGATTCTCTCACCATTGCCTCACTTGGCGCGCTGACCGGACAACCCGCGCTCGTGGCTACAGGCTATACCCGCGTGGCGCGCGCCTGGTTGGATAACAACAACACTGAAGAAGCAGAGAAATTCGCAGCCAAGGCAGCTGCAGCTGGCGACAACACGGCGTTGAATGAGATTTCCGCAGCGCGCACCGCGGCCAGCCAGAAGGACTTCTCCGAATCCGCCCCCTCCAGCGCGGAGGCGTCCTCCGGCTCCGCAGGCAACACATCGCTGGCCGAGCTACAAGAGCTCCTAGAATCCGCCAAGAGCGGTGATGCGAAAGCCCACGCTGCAGAGTTCGTGGCTATCAACGACGCCGTCACCGGAGGAGATTTCGACGGCGCAGGGGCCACGATGGGTGACATCCTCCGCACCATCCTCGAATCCGCCGTGGGCGCGCTGTGGGCATCTAATTCTGCTGCCGACTGCGAGCGCGTAGCTTCGCAATCTTTTACCATCCTCTCCAACGCACGGGCGGACGAGGAGTACCAGCAGCTCCCCGCAGTGATGCTGGCCCGCTTCTATAGCGATGCTGCACAGCACTCTTCTTCAGACTTGGAGCAACGTGTGGCCTGCTTTGCCGCTGCTGCCCGCGAGTATCAACGCTGCGGAAACCTCGATGGCGAACTCCATGCTTTGCTCAAGACCGTGGCCCTCGATATTCGCCACAGCGATCCGGAGGAGGCCTATGACATCCTGGCCTCGCGCTACGTGGATTCGCTGAAGCTCGAGAGCCTTCCCGTATCCGCCAAGTGGACCGTCCTGTATTCAGAAAGCCTCCGCGTGCAGGCGCAGGACATGTTTAAATCCACCCAGGTTTTGCTCGACTTCTTGGATCGGTACCCTGTCGCCGAAGCCACGACGCCGTCGGAGCAAAACGCCATGGCGGAGGTCGCCGAACTTTTAGGTGATCGCTACTCTTCCGCCGACGCAACAGACCGCGCGCGCAAGATGTACCACATCGCGTTCAATCTCTTTGCCAAGGCCAATAATGTCCGCGCGCTCGAGGAGCTGCGCAAGAAGGCCTAAGCCCCGCAGTGCACGGGGCCGAACCTTGTCACGCTTGGCCGCCGAACCACTGCCGGTTCGCCGGCAGCCACAGCAGCACAATGACGACCGCTGATGCGATGGACGCGGGCATAACCGAACTCGCCGGAATGAGCAGCACCACGATGGCGCTGATAACGGTCAGCGCGATCCGCGCGGACTGCTGCGCATGCAGCACATAGGTGGTGAGGGCACACACCAAGAGAACCAGTACGGCAAGTAACACGCCCAGCTCGGTGGACAGCTGGTCCGTGCGGCTTACCGCCGCTGGGCTGTTCTCAAAGGCGATGAGCCGGCAGATGTTATATACCGCGTAGCTCGTGATGAAGACCTCCAGTACCGCAGCAATCTTCAACGGCCACGGAGCCCATTGCGCCTTCATATCGGCGGCACGGCGGGTCTGACGGACAGAGTCGGTGACTGCACCGTAGCGATAGTCGGGCGCGGGTGCGGCAGGCGAGCCTGGCTGCGGGGTTCCTGGTGGTTGTGGGCTACCGAAAGTCATGACACATCCTCAGCAAAGACACCGCGGCGACTCAGCAACCAACGGATGGGATCCAAGACGCGGTAGGGCGCAATGCCACTGCGCGCTAGCTGACGGCCCGTCGGGGCTTCACCCAACGCGGAGACCACAAAGAAACTACCGTCGCGCGGTGCTGCCGAATAGAGCTTGTTGATGAGGTCATTAGCGCCCAAGAAGCGCAACAGCGATTCGGCTTCAAGGTGGACCATCCAGCGGTCCGAATCACGGAAATTCCATCCGGTATCCCGGCGGAAAGCGGATCCGCGGTTGGCCATGAGCTTCTTCCAGCGCACGTCATCCACCTGCTCAAGTTTCTGCACCGTGTCGAACTTCGAGATGGTCACGGCTAGTGGCGGCGGAGTATCCGTATCGAGCAGCGCCAGCAGGTTGTCCAGAACCCGCAAGGAATCCGCACCGAGCTCACCAATATTGGGAATCAGGCCGTGAATAAAGTCCTGAATCTGCTGCACACGCAGCGGGTCAAAGAGGAAGATCACCAAATCCGCATGGGAGAAGAACGCGAGGTTCTCGCGGTCGGCTTCGCTCTCCGGAGGATTCTCCAAGTCCTCACCCGCCACGTCGCGGAAGACCAAGTAATTCATGCGCTCGCGTCCCTGTTCATCAGGCCACTTACCGAGCTCAAAAATCAACGGGTCGCGCTGGTAGGCGTCGGTAGCCACCGCACTTGGCGTCGGGTCCATGGCCCGCATCTCCTCAAAGAGCGGCTTCTCATAAACCTCGGCGTAGCGCTCGCGCGTGGATTCATCCGCCGCTTGTACGGAGCGGTTGTGCTTGTGCGCCAGCTGCTTGAGCTGCTTGATCATCACCGCGGTGTAGAGCGACTTACCGGAGTTACGCGCACCGGCCATGGCCACGCAATGCGTCACAGCGTCGGTCCATCCCTGCGGCAGCTCCCGGTTGGTGTACGGGCTCACCGTCACACCATCCTCGAGCGGTTTAAAAGTCCACGGGCAACGTGCCTGGCTCATTAGTTCCTCTCTTTCAGCATGGCAGTGACGCGATCGGTCAATTCCGAAAGCTCCGTGTTCGCGCCGGTATCGAGCTGCTTGACGACGTCCCCGTCGATCACCGCGTACGCCACATGAGCTGGGGTTCCGTTGATTCGCGCAAGCTCCAGCTCTTGGCGTCCGATAGCGCTCGTGATGAGCACGACGGTGGGCACTTGGGTCTCCAGCATGGAAGCCACGGGGGAGTCGGTGACGTAGATGACCAGCGAGGACGTGGAGGTGAGAGTCGGCAAGCGCCACGGCCGCTGGCCTACGCGCTCCGCTCCACTATCAATGACGCCCGCGATGAAACGGGTGAGCTCATCCACCTTATGGGTCTCAATGCTGTCCTGCCCATCAGTGGCGCGGAAATGCCGGAAAGCATCGGAGAGCGCATCGATGTATTTGGCGGTCGCCTCGACGATCTTCGGTGTGACATTGACCTGCATGGAGGCGGAGCCATCGACGACCACGGTGACCTCATCAAGGCCGGCGACGTCCAGCTCCGCGCGGCGCATCTTGGAGCGCACCTCGCGGGCTGAATCTGTAATTCCTGCGCCTTCAGTCGTGCCGAATGCTTCTAGGCGGTAGCTACCGGATTCTGGGGTGACTTCGGCGAGGCGTTCGGCGGAGTCCTCGGCGGCGTCGATAAGCACGCGCGGGAACGTCACCGAGTCACTCGCGTTGCTCACCGTCAGGCGGACCTCGCTGCGCAGGCCGAAGGTCCCGCCCTGCTTCGGGCGCACAACGATGGTGGCGCGCTCGGGCAGGGAGTGCACCATGATGGAGAGGTCGTGGACGCGCACGGCATCAACGCCTTCTCCCAAAATCGCCAGCTCCATGGAGGCGCCGCCGGTTCCCATCTCGAAGGCTTCGACGCGCAGGATGCCGTCTGAGCCGATGCGGCGGGACTCTCCGTCCCGCAGTGTGTATTTAGCCATGACGCTTCTTTCCTTCTTTTACCTTCCAGGGAATCCCATGTTTCGACCGTGCTCACCGAGAGCTGCTCCCCGGTGTTGCCACGGTGCGTTCTGTCCAAAATGCGATGGGCCCGGTTGTTGCTGCATGGGAGCTGAGCGCTCCGCCAGCAACTGTGTCGTGCCATCCAGCAACATGGCGACGCGCCCCGTGGCATAGCGCTCGCAACGATCCAGTGTGATGATTCCCGCAAAGTGCGTAGCGGTGAGGTGCGCGATGTGATCGAGCTCGCAGTCATCCCAGGGCCGCAGAGCATGCTCAGCCAAGAGGTTGAAATCCCGCGGGAAATAGAAGACCCAGGAGGCAACAATCGCGGACATTAACACCTTGTCCAGGCCCTCACCCAGTGAGGATTTCTCGAGGTAGGCCAACTGGATTGAGCGACCACGGTTAATATCCAGGTGCTCGATCCACCAGCGCGGATCGAAATCTTTGAGCCTATGCCACTCCTCGGCGCTGAGTCCAGGAACGTTGGCGTTGCCTCCCGACGCCGTTGCCGGCGCGGTGTCTGCACCAGCCGACGGCGCGACCTCCGCCTTCGTGGCAAAAGGGTTCTCCTGCGCCGTACTCGGCTCAGGCGCATCGAGGGGATTCGGCGGTGCACCCGCGGGACCAGTGCCCGACAGCGCAAAAGGTGAGGAGTCTGCAACGGGTGCTCCGAAATCAGCCGGGTCCTTGCCCCAGGAATCGTCAAAACTCTGGAAGCTCTGCGCGTCGAGCTGCGCAGCTTCGCTACCGGTTGCAGCGTTTTCCGCTGCTGTGGGTGTCGAAACAGTGTGCTGCTCGGCCTGCTCTTGCTGTGGCTCCGGAGCTGCAGACTCAGTTTCTTCCGCAGTACTTGCTTCATAGGAGCTGACGTCTGGCAGGGCCTCATCGAGGGCGAACACGACCGGATTGCCGGGGATCGCCGTCTCCGCTAGACGCTGCTTCTCGCTCGGCGGCACCACGAGCATGGTGGAGGTGCTCAGCGGAAACTCATTGATGGCGGCGGCCTTTTCAAAAGTGGAGAAGCCGAAACCATCCTCCCCCACCTCGCGGGCGGTGGCAGCAATCCACAGCGCTGCCTGGTTATCAGGGGCCACGAGAATGACCAGGCCGTTGCGGGAATTCAACACCGTAGCCATGGCAGAAACCAGCGCACGGTTGAAGCTCGGATTCGGGTTCGGGGTTACCGCCTTGAACGGTGCGGGAAGCTTCTCTGGGTAGCGGAATTCGCCATCCAGAAACTCTTCTAGCAACACGTCCGAGTGCAACGGTCCGCGCGCTGAGATCTTTTCCGGAATCTGCACCTTATCCACCTCGTAGATGGAAAAAGGCGCTGGGACGTCAGGAGAAAACAGGACCGTCGCCGGTGCCGGCGGGGTTCCCATGCGCGAAATCGAGGTGTAGGTGAAGACGTTGCCGCCGCGGCCGGTCGCATCCAGGCCGGCGGGGACAGACACCATGGTGACCCACTTTTCCGCCTCAGGGGTGAGCGCGAAGACCGCGGTACGACGAACCAGTTCCGCGCGCTGCTGGGCAGAGGGGAAATCCGGGATCGTCGTGCCGTTGTTGAGAGAGGTCGGCACGAAGGACACGAGCTCAGCCAGCTCTTCCTGGGTGATATCACCGGCCTTCTGGCCTACTCCCCAGCCACCGGCGCGGCCATTGGCGCGGGAAAATGATGCATAGCTAAAGGCGCCGCCCATAACTACTGGCCTCCTTGGAAGTACTGATCCTGCGAATAATCCTGCCCGTAGTTCTGCTGGTCGTAGTTCTGCTGCTCGTACTGCGGCTCATAGTTAGGAGCCTGATTCTGCACGGGTGGGTACAACCCCAGTCTGTAGGACACATCGCCTTCTACCACCACAGCTTTATCCGATGCTCTCAACGTCGAGGAAGCATCGCTATAGCTTTCCGCGAAGCCACTGAAGGCATCATCACCGCCGAAGCTGTCGAATGAGGTATCAACCTGGCTATCAAAGCCCTCAACGGCAAACAGGCGGATGAAGCCGCCGCGCTGAATACGCTCGCCTAATGCGACCGTGAAATCTGGGTGCTGCCCGCGAATCGGGCCCAAGCCATGCGCCACGTGCGTAGTGCTCTGCAGGTTGGTCTCCACAATGCCGAGCGCTTCGCCGTCTTCGGGGAAAAGCGGCAGACGGTCAGCGCGGTAGACCACCTGGCAGGAGAACTGGCGCTTATCGCCGTTACCCAAGCTCCAGAGGAAAACCCTGACTTGGCCTTGGGAGGAATCGACCTCAAAGTCATAAGTCACTGGGCGCAGACCTTCGTACTGGATCACGCGCTCGTTGCCCTCGGTGCGCTTGCCCGCGAAGACCGCATAAGGCTTCAGCCGCACGGTATCGCCGTGCTGATCGAGGTGCAGGCGGATGCCTCCCTGGAGGTCGTAGTCCTCTTCGCGGATCTGATCGTGCTCGCGGTTGGTGGAGTACTCCACCGCCGTTGCACCCTTTGGCCAATCGAAGGTAATGAGCTGGCTGTCCACGCGCTCAATGAGCCGGAACTGGTCATCCTCAATGGATTGCACGCGCTGCAGCACCTTGGATTCGCCCACCCAGGCATCAGCATCGTTGAAGTTCACTGGGGTGATATAAACCTCGTACCAATCTGGCGGCCACGGCACCGTGGTGGTTTGGAAGGAGCCCGGCTCGGACACACCGCGGGTCTCACTGATAGCACTCGACAGCGCGCTTTCGACGTAGGTCTTCGGCACCGCGGACGTGCGCAGGTCCGCCTGCGGGGCGGTGGGCGTGAGATAAATCTTTACCTCGCCGGTCTTGGGCGAGTACCAATCCACCTCGATCGTGTCCTGTCCGTATTCACTGCGGCGCTCACAACGGGAAAGCTCCAGCTTCTCCAGCTCGCTGGCGAGCTTCACGGAGCGCTGGACTGCGACTTCGTCTTGGCTTTGCTCAGTAGCGCCGTGGAACTCCGCCTGGCCCAGCAAGGAGATGACGACGGTCTGTCCGGTCTCTTGCACCGGAATAGTCGCCTTGCGCCCGCTGCTGTCCACGTCTTGTTCGAAGCGCGGGGACAGCTTTTCCTTCTCGCTATCGCGGCAGGCATAAACCATGGCGCTCGAGTGCCCCGGCAGCAGGTCCCAGGACACCTGGATGGCCCCCTTGATGGTGGACACCTGAACGTTCACCGGCGGGAAGACCACGCCCGTGTCTCCCATGAATACCGGCTGGCTGTTGACGAGCTCGCGAAGGTTGCGGCCCTTATAAGCCCATACCGCGTAGTGGCGCAAGCCTGTCTCGCCCGGCTCGTGTTCGCGGTAGGCGGTTCCCTTCGTGTAGACAAGGGTGTCACCGGCATCCGGGGACGCCACCATCTCTGCATCATCGGCGACGACTCGGTAGAACACCACCTCATCCGGCGCGTGCTCCAGCTCCGGCCACCACAGGCGCACCGGATGGCGCTGATCGGAATCCTCCGGTTCCGGTTCTATGCCGTAGCCAGGCTCTTCTTGGGATTCCTGCTCCAGCGCCGCCTCTTGCGGCACCTCAACTTCAAACTCGATGCCGGGGGCTTCCCAGTTCGGGTCCTGGCGGAACTGGTACTCCGCCTTAATCCCGAAACCAGGGATGGTGATGTAGTCCTCTTCGTTAACCTGAGTTTTTTGCTCTTCCTCAGCCTGCAGTGCCTCCCATTCGGCGAAGAAATCGTGCGGCTGTGCCGCTGCTTGCGACGGTTGGGGTTGAGCCACGGAGCTTGCCTGCGCCACACCGCCGGCTGCAGCGGCACGCTGTGCTTGCTCGCGCTGGTGGGCCTGCGCTTCAGCCTGTGCGGCGCGCTCGCGTTCTGTACGCTGCTGTGCCGCCCTCTCTTGTGCCGCGCGTTCACGCGCGGCACGTTCCTGGTCCACCGCAGCATTGCGCGCCTGCGCGCTCAGCTCCGGGTACTCTACCGCTTCGCCGTTATACGCGGCGGCGATCTGCTCGGCGAACTGCCTAAACGGCGCTGATACAGCTGCACGCACAGCATCGGCGTTTACGCGCTTGAGCTGGTGTAGGGACTTCAGCTCACTCAGTGGCACATCCGCAATCGAAGGTTTCTGGTTGTGTGTCATCAACGTTCCTTATGTAAGGTCTCGTCAGAAAGTTTCGTCGAGGTCTGAGAGGTCCGGCGCTTCCGGCTGGCCAAACGTCGGCGGCATGGTCGGGGCTTCGCTCGTACTCTGCCCCGGCGACTTGAAGCCCATGTGGTCCATGTCATCCAGATCATCCAAGGAGAAGTCCGAGGAATCCTTGAAAGACGGAGCACCAGACGCCGCATCCGGGATCAGGTACTTGAAATCAGTGATCTTTCCGTACTGCACCACGGTCACAGAACGTGAGAGCTGACTGGTCAGTGCGGTCTGGCTGTCCACCTCCACGATGCGGGTACGGGAGCCGTCGATTTCGGTATATCCTTCAGCGCCACCCGCATTGGTCAGCGCATTGGGGCTAAAGGCCTGAAGAGCGCCCTTTTCCTGGTTCATGCCGTCGAGGAACTCGGCGGTGCTCTGAACGCGGCTGCCACCTTCCTCGCGGAAGGTCACGCGGCTAAGGTATTGCTGCAAGCTGCGGGCCATGCGCGGATCCGTAATGACCTTCTGCCATTCCTGTTGCTTGAGGTCGCGGTCCTGCATATAAGGGTGGTCAAGGCTGCGGGACAGTTTGTCCAACTCAGTGTTGGAACCGAGACCAGCCATTCCCCACATCTCGTTGAGCGCCACGGCCGAGTGGCCAGTGCGGTTGCGCTCAAAGGTGTCATTCATGTCATCGAGCAGGGACTTAAGAGAACGGTGCGCCCACTCCGTCTGGAAAATGTGGGAGCGGATTTCATCCGTCATGCGCACGGCATCATCGCGGTTGAGCACGGCCTGAGCAATGCGAGCGTTCTCCGGAAGGCCCGACTGCGGCGTTCGCAGGTGATCGCTCGACGTTTCCTTACGCCCAAAGGGCGCGTAAATCGCGCGGCCCAGCAATGCCGACCAGCTCAGGAACTGGTTATAGGCGTTGGAGATGCGTGAGATTTCCGCCGAGGCCGTCGCCAGATTCTGCGCGGCGATCTCTTGGTTGCGGTTTAACAGCTTGCGGCGCTGCACGTAGTCAAAGATCTCACGCTGTGCCTTGGTAAAGACCGCCCAAGAACACACGAGGAAAAGAAGA
>DXEO01000174.1 GCA_019114925.1 Candidatus Corynebacterium faecipullorum
CCCCACGTCCGTTAATAGGACACTAGCACCTCAAGCTAGCGCGTCTGCCATTCCGCCACCCGGGCTAGGGTGTTTGTTCAGCCTCTCGGCTGGGCACTCGCATACTGTATCCCGAATTGGCGCTACTACACAAATCAGCACCTCACGCCGTGTTTTTAGGCTCATATAGAGTGCTGAAAACACAACGATGAAACTCGCTGACCCCAACTGGGTTCCCACTGCCACTGTCTAGGACAGAGAACCATTCGCCGGCATGGGGTTTAGCTTTCCGGTACAAAGGAATCTATGACAAAGAACACTTCAGATTCCGTTGAGAGCTACGCCAACGATTCCCGTTTCCCAGGCCCGGACCCTTATGTACCGCTGGGAGATGTCCCCGCGTTTACCGTCACATCTTCCGATATCGAGGAGGGTGCGGAAATCGCAGAGCGCTTCCGCGCTCCTGAGAACATCTCACCGCAACTCTCGTGGTCGGATGTACCCGAGGGAACCAAGTCCTTCGCTGTCACATGCTTTGACCCGGACGCCCCGACGGGGTCCGGCTTTTGGCACTGGGCTGCGTTCAACATTCCGGCTGACGTACGTGAGCTGCCTACGGGAGCAGGCTCTGCAGAGGACCTTGGGCATGAAGGCGTCATCAGCTTGCGCGGAGACTCCGGCCAACGCGTCTATTACGGGCCCCAGCCGCCGGCCGGTCATGCCCCGCACCGCTACCTCTTTGCAGTTCACGCAGTCGACGTTGAGCGCCTCGACATTGACCCGGACGCAACGCCGACGGTCCTTGGGTTCAACCTTTTCTTCCACACCCTCGGCCGTGCGATTACCTGGGGCTGGTACGAGGCCCACTAATACGGCCCATTAAACTCGGCACAATGACTAGGAATTCGGATACCAACCCCACCACTGACGGAGTAGATATCCCCGCCGCCCTGCGTGTGGGCGGCGCTTTCATGTTGCTGGCCGCCGTGTTAGCACTATTCGGGCTCGTATCGATTTTCACCGATGGCTGGGGCGCCACCTTCGAGTGGACATGGCGCCGCCTCGCCATCGTTGGTGCGGCGCTGCTCGTCGGCGCATTCAGCACCCAACGCCGCGATCAGCGCGGCAGCCGCGAGCAAATCATTGCGCTAGTCCTAGCGCTGGTGCTCATCATCGCTAGCCGCGCACTGCCCAGTACGGTCCTCACCACGATGGGGCAGTACGTGGTCTTCCTCTACGCCGTGGCCGCAGGCCTGTGCGCGGTCATTATCCGCCGCACACTTCATTAAACAATACGTTTGGAGCGCGGAAACCGATCCGCGCTTCTTTTCTTCGACGGGGCTGAGTCCCTCGAAGACTCTATGGAACTTAGTCGATCCATCCCAGATCGGAGCCAACGGCCTCCGAAATAGTGCTGAGGCCGTGCGCGTGAATCTGCTGGGCAATGCCGCGGTTGATGTCGCGAATCCAATCCGGTCCACCGTAAATCAGTCCGGTGTAGCCCTGCAGCAGCGAGGCGCCGGCAGTGATACGCTCCCACGCCTGCTCCGGCGTGGAAATCCCGCCTGCCGAAACCAGGACCAGTTTCTCGCCAACGCGGGTGTGAAGGCGCTTGAGCACCTCCAGCGAACGCTCAGCCACTGGGGGACCCGACACGCCACCCGCGCCCATGGCCGCCACCTCGTCGGCCGGGGTACTCAATCCTTCACGGGAAATAGTGGTGTTGGTAGCCACGATTCCGGCCAAACCAACCTCCACGGCCATATCCGCCACGGCATCAATATCTTCATCGCTGAGATCGGGAGCAATCTTGACCAAGACTGGAGCGGATGTCGATTCCACCACGGCTTCCATAATGGGGCGGAGGGACTCCACTGCCTGCAGGTCACGCAATCCTGGGGTGTTCGGAGAGGAGACATTAACTACGACATAATCGGCCAGATCCCCCAGCACAGAGGCGCACTGACGGTAGTCATCCACCGCATGCTCGGCGTTGGTGACTTTGTTCTTGCCAATGTTGATGCCGATGACATCGTTGTAGCGGCGCTTGCGCAGATTGCGCGCGGCAGTCAGAGCACCCTCATTGTTAAAGCCCATGCGGTTCAAGATTGCCTTGTCCGCCTTGAGCCGGAACAGTCGGGGAGCAGGGTTTCCGGGCTGCGCCTTCGGGGTGATGGTGCCTAGCTCGGCATAACCGAAGCCAACGGGGGTCCAGACATCAGCAGCCGCCGCGTTCTTGTCGAAACCGGCCGCCAACCCTAGCGGGCGTGGGAAGCGCACCCCAAAGACTTCCTGTTCCAATACCGGATCATTAACCGGTACTACCTTTCCCAGCGCGCGATTGAGCGGGCCACCGGCTTGGAAGATGGCCAGCCCGCCGTTGATGATTCCGTGGATACGCTCCGGGTCGAGTTTAAACATTCCCTTCAATGCTGCCTGGTAGGCAGCGTGACGGGCGCGGTCAAGTGCGGAGTACTGCATGAGGTGTCCTTAGCTGAGGTTGCGGATGAGGTCTTTGGGGCCGGAAGCTAGCGCGGTGATTAGTCGAGTTGCGGATCGGTGATGAACTGAAGGCCCCCACCGGATGCGGAGGCGGTGACTAAGGTGCCGTCACCAAGCACGGCAATAGTGCGTGCATCAGCCACAGTGTCCATGGTGCCAACGTTTTCTGGCACGCCCGCAGACACGGTATAGGCGTGGAGGAGGTTGTTATCGGTGGTGGTTACCCATGCCAGCTTGCGGCCGGCATCCCAAGCCACGCCCCACGGTGTGCCGTCGGTGTTGCCGTATTGGTGCAGGCGAATAACGTCGCTGGCAGTGTAGAGCGCCACGCGCTTGCCCACGGTATCCGATGCCACGACTACGGCCCCTTCGCCGCCGGCTATCTGGCCGACGCCCTGGCCTACGCGCAGGCGCCCACCCGCACGATCCTTTTCCCAATCGAGAGATTGAATCGTCGAGTCTTCCCTGAAGACGCGGACGATGCCGTCCGCACCATCAGAAACGGGAACGGAAATGAGCTGATCCGAACCGGCCTCCACCGTGATGCCGGTGCTGCGTTCCCCATCGCGGTACACGCCGACGGTGGCCGAGTCCTTCGAACCAACGAACACTTCACCGCCGGAAGCCTCCGCGGCCACCGTTACTGGTTGCTCCTCATCCACTGTCAATTCCTGAGGGGAATCCGGCTGAGACGGATCAATAAGCAAGACTTTCTCCCCACACGCGAGGAGGAAATGCTTGTCTGAAGCGGTGAGGTCGCCGCACTTCTGATCGACGGAAATCTGTGTGGACTTTTCTTCCTCAAAGTCCGCGGCCGAACCTACAGCGAGGGAGTCCTCGGTGCGCACGGCGAGGGTATCACCCACCGCCGCGAGGTCAGTCACGGCAGCGTAGGGCACGACGGTACCTACTGGCTTCGATGACTCTGGGGAAGAAGCGGGTTCGGCCTTGCCATAGACCGCCGAATTGGGGTCCCCGCCAACCCCTTCCGTGGGATTGCAGGCGGCAAGAGCGCATGTGCTGGCAAGAAGGGCAGAAGATAGCAGGACTCGACGCATTTTCACGATCCCTCATCCTAGCAGTCAGCGTGGTGGAAACCGGAAGCCATGGACCGTGCTAGTAGGCTGTCGCGGGTGACTACAACAGCTACAACTGACGCCATGACATGGGTACAGGTCATCGTCTTGTCTCTTGTCCAAGGCCTCACCGAATTCCTTCCCGTGAGCTCTTCGGGGCACCTACGCATCGTCTCCACGCTCTTTTGGGGGCAGGACGCTGGTGCCTCCTTTACCGCCGTCATCCAGCTCGGCACTGAGTTGGCAGTGATTGTGTACTTCGCGGGAATGATCTGGCAGATCCTCAAAGGGTGGTTTGTAGGTCTCGTGCACAAGGAGCAGCGTGGCCAGGACTACCGCATGGGATGGATGGTCATCGTCGGCTCAATCCCGATTGGAATCCTAGGCGTCCTGGGCAAGGACCTGATCAGGGATAACTTGCGCAACCTGTGGATTACAGCGTCTATGCTCGTGCTGTTCTCCTTTGTCTTCATCATCGCCGAGAGGGTGGGCAAAAAGGAGCGCAGCTTCGAGGAGTTGACGATGCGCGATGCCATCGTCATGGGCCTGTGCCAGTGCTTGGCTCTCATCCCAGGTGTCTCGCGCTCGGGAGGCACGATTTCGGGCGGCCTCTTTTTGGGCTTGGATCGCGAGGTGGCGACGCGCTTTAGTTTCCTCCTGGCCATTCCTGCGGTTATGGCTTCGGGCCTGTTTTCGCTTGGCGACGCCTTCGGCCCCACCGTGGGGCAGTCCGCCACCGGCGCTCAGCTGCTCGTCGGCACGCTCATCGCGTTCGTCGTCGGCTATGCGTCTATTGCGTGGCTGCTGAAGTTCGTGGGTAGCCATTCCTTCGAGTGGTTTGCGGCCTATCGCATCCCTGTCGGGCTCCTCGTCATGCTCTTGCTGGGCCTCGGGGTACTCGCTCCTTAAAACCGGGCATGCGCCAGTCGCGGAGTCGGTACGCGTTAGGATGGTGCCCATGCACTCTTGGCCTGTCCCGCACATCGATTCCGTCCCTGGCGCCCCGTCGCCGCTTCACCTCTATGATTCCGCTGATGAAGAGGTAAAGAAGCTCAACATCAAGGGGGAGACCGCCACCATGTATGTCTGTGGCATCACCCCGTATGATTCCACCCACCTGGGCCACGCTGCGACCTACCTGACCTTCGACCTCATCTACCGCCAGTTGCTGGATAACGGCTACAAGGTGAATTACGCCCAGAACATCACCGACGTGGACGATCCGCTCTTCGAACGCGCGGAGCGCGATGGCGTGGATTGGCGCGAGTTAGGTACCTCGCAAATCAATCTTTTCCGCTCGGACATGGAACTGCTTTCCGTGTTCCCTCCGCAGCACTTCGTTGGGGCGATGGAAGCCATCGATGAGATCACGGAGATGGTGCAGGCGCTTCTCGACGCAGGTGCGGCCTACGTCGTCGATGATCCGGAGTACCCGGATATTTATGCCTCCATTGAGGCCACGAAGAACTTTGGATACGAGTCCAACTACTCCCGCGAGCAAATGGAGGCCTTCTTTGCCGAGCGCGGCGGTGACCCAGAACGCCCTGGCAAGCGTGATCCTTTGGATGCGCTCATTTGGCGCGCTCACCGCGAAGGCGAGCCAGCTTGGGAATCTCCTTTCGGGCCAGGCCGCCCCGGCTGGCACATTGAGTGTTCTGCCATCGCGACCAACCGGCTAGGCTCCAGCTTCGATATCCAGGGTGGCGGTTCGGATCTCAAGTTTCCGCACCACGAGTTTTCTGCGGCACATGCTGAGGCCGCTCTTGGGGTCAACCGCATGGCCCAGTCCTATGTGCACACCGGAATGATTGGCTTGGAAGGAACCAAGATGTCCAAGTCCTTGGGCAACCTGGTCTTCGTCCACAAGCTTGTGGAAGCAGGCGTTGATCCCTCGGCGATTCGCCTGGGAGTATTCTCCGGCCACTACCGTGAGGACCGGGACTGGTCCGACGAGGTCCTGCGCACCGCGCAAGAGCGTTTGGTGCGCTGGCGTGCGGCCTCCCGAAACCCTGGCACGATCGAAGAGATCAAGGAAGTCATCCACAACGTGCGCATAGCGTTGGCGGAGGATTTGGATACCCCGCGCGCTATTGCGGTCCTTGATCAGTGGGCTGAGAGGGCTCCAGGGGCAGCGGAAGCCTCCGAAGAAGCATCTGACGTGCTCCGGACTGCAGTTAATTCCTTGCTGGGCGTGCGCCTCTAGGAAACTTCAGGCATGATTTAGCTCATGACGATTCGTGCAGAATTCCAGCCCACCGTTGATGAGTTCATGTCCAACCTGCAGTCCTTCGCTACCGGGGATTACCTCAAGGAAGAGGAGAAGGAGTTCTGGGAGGCACCGTTTGATGCTTCGGTGCTCCCAGACCTCCGCTCCATCTTGGAGTCCCTCCTCGAGGACTTGGATAAACTTCCAGATGATCCAGATGGTGGTCTGCTGGGAGCTGCGGTGCGTCCTTCCGTCGAGAAGCTCGCAGCTTTCAACCGCAAGAATGCCGACGCTGTACTTGAACCGGAGGAGAAGGAGGAGCTAACAGAGCTTATTCACTCCGCCTCTGCAGCAACTGGTGCAGATGATGAAGCCCTCGCGCAGCTACCGGAACTGGATTTCTAATTGACTGATACCGATCAGACAGCACGTACCTGCCGTCCCGCCGCGATCTTCTGGGACATGGACGGCACACTCACTAACTCTGAACCACTATGGGAAGACGCCACCTTTTACCTCTCCGAAACGTTGGGGCGCCGGCTGACACCTACTGAGCGTCTGGCGACGGTCGGCGCGACCTTCGAGGACACGCTCGCCATCTGTGCCGACAAAGCGGGAGTCGAGCTCCAGCCTGGCGATATCGAACGCTACCGCATGCTCATGTTCGACTACGTGAAGTCGCTATTTGCCGAGCGTCTCGAAATCTTCCCGGGAATTTCGGAGCTTCTTGGTGAGCTCAAGGATGCGGGGATGCCGATGATGGTGACTACAAACACTGAGCGCTACGTGGCGGATTCCGCGATCACAGCTTTGGGCCGTGACTATTTCATCGACACAATCTGCGGCGATGAGGTTCCCCACGGCAAACCAGCTCCCGATATGTATGCCGAGGCCGCCCGCCGGGTAGGTGCTCGTCCTCAGGATTGCCTCGTATTTGAAGATTCGGCGGCAGGTATGCGCGCTGCGGTCTCCGCTGGCTGCTCCGTCATTGGTTTGCCGGAAGGGGAGCACGTTACCGTCCCCGAGGAGGTCACTGTCATCTCCGATCTGCGAGGCAGTGGGCACCACCACCTAAAAGGTGTGACGGCGCGCGATATTTATGAGTGGTTTCAGCGATTGCGCTCACTGTAGCCGGAGAATTTCGGCCGGGGTGCAGAATTTTATGCAGTGGTGTGGAAGAATATTCCTTTGTGAAGAATTTTGAAAGCCTGTTTGAGGAACTGTCCCAGAAGATCGCCGAACGCCCCGAAGGCTCCGGCACCGTGGAAGCCTTCGATAAAGGAATTCACCACTTGGGCAAGAAAATCATCGAAGAGGCTGGCGAAGTGTGGATTGCGGCCGAGTACCAGTCTGATGAGGAACTCGCTGAGGAGATGTCGCAACTGCTGTACTGGCTCCAGGTCATGGCACATAAGCGCGGCCTGAAGCTTGAGGATATTTACTCCTACCTATAGTCGGCCCGAAGCCGTCCCAGTACACAGCCAACACCGCATTCAGCGTAGAAAGTACCGCACACCAATGATCAAAATTGCCGTCCCCAACAAGGGGTCCCTGTCCGAGGCCGCCCTCGAAATCCTGAAGGAGGCCGGATACAAAGGTCGTGGACACAACAAGTCACTCAACGTCGTGGATGAGGAGAACGGAGTCGAGTTCTTCTTCCTGCGCCCAAAGGATATCGCCATCTACGTGGCGCAGGGCGTCTTGGATTTGGGGATCACCGGCCGCGATTTGGCTCTGGATTCCCGCGCAAAGTTCAACGAGGTCCTGGCTCTGAATTTCGGTGGCTCCACCTTCCGCTATGCCGCACCAGCGGGGGAGAAATGGGACGTCGCTAAGCTGCAGGGCAAGCGCATTGCCACGTCTTATCCCAACGTGGTCCGTGATCACCTCGCAGCCAATGGCATCGACGCGGAAGTCATCCGTCTTGACGGTGCGGTCGAGATTTCGATTCACCTTGGTGTCGCAGATGTCATTGCCGATGTGGTTTCCACAGGAACCACACTGCGCCAGCAAGGGCTTGAACCCTTCGGTGAGCCCATCGTGACTTCGGAGGCTGTGGTGATCAAGCGCGAAGGCGAAGACGTCACTGCAGACGAGAACGTTGTGCTCAGCCGCATCCGCGGAATCCTCAACGCACGCCACTATGTCATGCTCGACTACAACGTGGCAGAAGAAAAGCTGCCTGAGGTCGAAGCAGTGACTCCTGGTCTGACGGGACCGACCATCTCTCCTTTGGCCCGTGAAGGCTGGGTCGCCGTGCGCGTCATGGTTCCCCGCAAATTGGCTAATCAGGTTATGGACAGTCTGGAAGGTCTCGGAGCAGAAGCGATTCTCGCTTCAGATCTGCGCATTGCCCGCTTTTAGGGGTTATTCCAAACATTTTATTCGCGCGCCTAGCTACTATGGTGGCTGACCATCATCGTTCTTCGATTTTTATGCAAGGAGTCAGCCCCGATGGCAAAGACAACTAAGAAGGATGCTCAGCCAGAGGCCAAGGAGACCAAGGACGTAAAGTCTCAGGTCGAGGAAAAGGCCACTAACAAG
>DXEO01000175.1 GCA_019114925.1 Candidatus Corynebacterium faecipullorum
GTGCATCTACGCGCACGATAAGACGGTCTATGGCGGTTCCGTGGGCGTGACCTTTGGCAAGAAGGTCACGGACATCATGGACCTGGCTATCAAAATTGGTTGCCCGGTTATCGGTATTCAGGATTCCGGCGGCGCGCGCATCCAGGACGCGGTGACGTCTTTGGCAATGTACTCCGAGATTGCCCGCCGCCAGCTGCCCTTGTCTGGCCGTAGCCCGCAGATCTCTATCATGATGGGCAAGTCCGCCGGTGGCGCGGTGTATGCGCCGGTGACCACGGACTTCATCATCGCCGTCGATGGTGAAGCGGAGATGTACGTGACTGGCCCGAATGTGATCAAGGAGGTCACGGGCGAGGAGATCTCTTCCCACGACTTGGGCTCTGCGCGCCAGCAGGAGCTCAACGGCAACGTGTCCGTCGTGGTGCCCTCCGAGGACGAGGCCTTTGACCTGGTTCGTGATTTGCTGGATCACCTGCCGCTGACCTGCTTTGACGAGTCCCCGGTCTTCGACGCGCCTACTGATGAAGAGGTGGCCGAGGACACCGAGCTGGATTCCTTCATGCCGGATGATACGAATGCTGGCTACGACATGATGGACCTGCTCACGCAGCTTGGCGACGATGACGATCTCATCGAAATCCAAGAAAACTACGCCCCCAACGTGATTACCGCCTTTGGTCGTATCGATGGCAAGGCCGTGGGATTTGTGGCCAATAATCCGATGCATTCGGCGGGCTGTATCGATGCGGATGCCGCCGATAAGGGAGCGCGCTTTATCCGAATTTGCGATGCCTACAACATCCCGCTGGTCTTCGTGGTGGATACGCCGGGTTACCTGCCGGGCGTGGACCAGGAGAAGGCCGGCTTGATTCACCGCGGCGCAAAGTTCGCCTTCGCCGTGGTGGAGGCCACCGTGCCGAAGGTCTCGCTGATTGTGCGCAAGGCTTATGGCGGAGCGTACGCCGTGATGGGCTCGAAGAACCTGACCGGTGATATCAACTTGGCGTGGCCGACGGCCCAGATCGCCGTGATGGGTTCGGCCGCTGCCGTGGTCATGATTGCCGGCAAGCAGCTCGAGGCCGCCGAAACCCCGGAACAGCGTGCCATGACGAAGAAGATGTTCATGGACTTCTACGACGAGACCATGACCGCGCCCTATGTCGCTGCGGAGCGCGGCTATCTCGATGGCATGATTAAGCCCTCCGAGTCCCGCCTAGCCCTGCGCCGGGCACTTCGCCAGTTGGCCGATAAGCAGGAGAAGGACCTGCCCAAGAAGCACACCATCTCCCCGCTCTAGCACCGACTACAGCCGGGGAGGAGTGAAGAAGGCCTGCGGATCGCGTTGGATTTTGTGTCTTGGCGTAACATGCGGGCCCGTTCTATCCGATAACTCTAAAGACTAGGAATTCAATCAAAGGAGAACCCCAATGCTTTCTAGCATTCTTGACCTCAGCGGTGACATCATCAACCTCTTCTTCATGCTGCTCAACCAGGCCGGCGTGGATGTTTCCGCCCTGAGCTCGAAGTAGGCCAGCGCCTCTAGCCCCTCCGTGTGGAGGGGCTTTTTTAATCCCAGACCGGGCTGGGTAGGGGGACTGGCGGTCCACCGTCGGGAGGCAGCCACGCCATGCGTCCTTCAATGCGGTCGATGCGCCCCCGATATGTGGGGCGGGCGGGGTCATCGTCGTTGATGGCGTTGTGGTATTTACACAGCGGGACGAGATTGTTGAGGTTCGTTGGCCCGCCGTCCTGCCACCTTCTGATGTGGTGCATCTGGCATTCGGCGGCCGGTCTTGTGCAGCCGAGCCAGGCGCACGTCGGGTGCTCTGCACTGAGCAGGATCCGCTGCTTGTCGTTGGCGAAGCGGCTGCCGTAATACACATTGACCGGCCCCTCGACCGGGTGAAAGAGAGAGACGAAGCCACGCTCGTCGAATGTGGTGCGAAGGAACTCTGCTCCCGTCATGGTGCCGCCGTCGGTAGCCTGCAGAAGGATGTCATCGCCCTCGCCCCGCACAATCTTATCTAGCTGCTCTAGGCGCACAATCACGTGCGCATGCAAGGCTGGCTTCGGCGCGCCGCTGCCAGAAAAGACCTCGTGGACCGCCTTCAGCAGATCCTCTGACGTCGCTTTGAGCGTGCCCACCAGATTGGCAATTGCGCGCGGGCGGTCCGTGATGATGAGTTTATGCATACCGGTTGCACTACGCCGCACGCGGACTCCAGGGTTTGGCTCGGGAGTGAGCTCCGCGAGCCTGCGCTTCGCCACACCCGCAATCTCACCCTCCGGAGTAGCGCACAATTCCACTCGCAGGTCCCATGCCTGGCGTGAGTTCTTGACGCGCGCGACGTGTCTTTCAATCTGCAGCAGCGTATCCAGCGCATGGTCGGTCTCTCGGGCGCGGCGCTGTTTGGCAGTGAAAGCAGTCTGACCAAAATAAACGCGGTGAAGTCCTTCGAGCTGCCGTGCCATGCGCGGCGTCGCGCCCAGCGCCAGCATCTCCTCACGGGTGTGGCCAGCGCACAAGGACACGACATGCATGCCGCGAGCGAGTACCCCGAGTAAGTCCCCCAACTTCATGGCTCACACCCTAAACTGGACCGAAGTACCCCGCAACCGGAATGCTAAACTCCCAGCTCATGGAACCCTTAGGGGCGGGAGCGGGACGCAAAGGCCGCGATGGCTCGCCAGCCAAAGAAGAATAGCGCGGACATCACGGTGGCCACGATGAGGAAGGACCAGTGCGGCAGGCGGCCGTTGACCAGCATCCACAAAGCCATGCCGCCGATGACGGCGCTCAGCCACACGACGGCGCCCTCCTTCCACAGGTCGCTTAGCTTCGTGGCCATGATGATGACCCATCCCACGAGCGCGCCCACGGTCCATGGCCAGAAGGCATCAACCCAGGAGCTAAAGCTCAGGCCACCATGCGCCAGGCGGGCGAGGATGGCGAAGAGGGCGAGGGCGAGGACGTCGATAAGCGGGGCGACGCGCATTTAGGATTCCTTCCGGTTCAACGCCGCGTAAGAAAAGCCATCGCGGGCGTAATGGGCAAAGTAGATGACCCATCCAATGATAGTGATCAGCGCAAAGGAAATAAGCCTGTAGATGATGGCCGCGGAGGTGGCGTGCACCACGGTCAGGCCTGTCGCCACCAGCGGGGTGATGAGCGCGGCCTCCACCGTGCCCAGACCACCCGGGGTGACCTGCGCGGACCCAGCCAGCTTCGCGGCGAGGAAAGCCAGTGCAACGCCGGCCAGCGTGGTGTCGTCAGCACCGGCGCGCAGCCACGGAGTCTCCCCGGTTACCGCCCACACGGAAGCCCATAGCGCGGCCATATCGGCCAGGCGGTGCACCAGAGACGCACCAGCAACCACAGCAAAGGGGCCACGCGAAAGGTGGACCTCGCCGAGGTTGCGGACTTCTTGGATCGCGCGGTCCCGCTTGGGGCCGGGCCGCAGCTTGCGCAGCCAGCGCTCAAGGGTCACCGGGTGAGAGGTCAGCCAGAAGATGCCGCCGAGCGCCGCGAGCATGAGGACAACCGTGGTGATAAGCGACCCCAGAGCCATGTCGGCGTTGAGGAAAAACACCCCGCCCAAACCAATGAGCGCGAGGAACATTGAGCTAATGATCGAGGATAAAAACAGGAAGTAGCTGCACAGTGCCACCGACGCGCCCCAGCGGCGCTGCACCTGGAAGGTGAGCAAAGCCGAAAAGGCAGGGCCCGCCGGCAGAGTCGTGGACCAGGCATTGGAGGCCAGCGTGATGGCGCAGGTTTCGCGCAGCGGCACCTTGACGCCGCCCGCTCCGATGAGCCGCTTCATCACTTCCGCCATACCCGCGATGGACAGCAGCGCGAAGAACACCACCAGCGCCACGGGGAAAGGTTCGGCGTGGCCCAGGCGGCGCAATCCCTCGGAGATGAAGTCCAACTGGTCGCGGAAGAACCACGCCAGCGCGGCCAGAATCAGCAGAGAGATTATCCAGGTCAGCCAGTTCTTCTTCATCGACCATCCGTGGAATTGAGGCGCTTGACCAGCTCGGAGAAGGGGATGAGCTCCGCGTCGGTGTCGGCGCTGCGGTTCCCGCGTACGGCGGCTTCGCTTGCCGACGCCCCCTCTACCTCGACCTGTTCAGCCGGCGTCACGGGGGAGGGGTGCGGTTCTGCCGACTTGGTAGGACCGGCCGAAGAACGCGGCTCGTCCCGCTCGGTAGTAACGGCGGGGGACGGCGCAGCCTGAGAAGTCGGAGACGCTGTCTCTTCAGCGGGAAGCGTCGCGGTGACGCCCTCTTCGTTGTTCAGCGCCGAGGCGGTGGGCGCCGGCTCGGCAGCGGATGCGGTGGCCAGGGACGGCTCGGCAGTCGGGGCGTTCTCGCCGCCGAGGCGATGGGTCAGGCGGGTGAGGAAGCGCGGTGCCCACCAGTTGTCCTCGCGTAGCAGGTGCATGACGGCGGGGACGAGGAGCATGCGGACGATGGTGGCGTCGATAAGCAGTGCAAAAATCATGCCGAAGGCGATGTATTTCATCATCACGATATTGGAGAATCCGAAGGCCCCCGCGACCACAATCATGATGAGCGCGGCCGCCGTGATGATGCCGCCCGTGTGTGCGGAACCGGAAGCGATGGCCTCGTCCGTGGAAGCACCCTGGCGGCGGGCTTCCACCATGCGCGAGACCAGGAAGACCTCGTAGTCCGTGGAGAGACCAAAGACGATGGCGATGATGAGCACCAGAATCGGGCTCATGAGCGGGCCGGCGGTGAAGTTGAGCAGGCCGGAGCCGAGGCCGTCGACGAACATGAGCGTCAAGATGCCCAGCGTGGCACCTAGGGAAAGCAGCGTCATGATGATGGCCTTCAGCGGCAGGATGAAGCTGCCGAAGACCAGCGCCATGAGGATGAAGGTGGCCAGCACCACGTAGACGGCCATCCAGGGCAGCGTGTCGAAGAGCGCGTCGAGGGACTCGACCTCCATGGCCGGGGTGCCGCCGACATAAAGCTCCACGCCCTCCGGCGCCTCAATGTTCTCGAGCTCGTGGACGATTCGCGCGTAGTCCTCGCGGTCTTGGATGCCGGCGCCGAGGACGGTGGTGCCGTCGACAGTCGCGGTCTTCGGGCCCATCGGCTCGGTCAGCCCCTGGATGGAGCGGGCTTGCATGACGACGTCCACAAGCTGCTCATTCGTCGCGTTCTTCACCACCAGCTTGACCGGCTCGGTGCGGAAGGAGGGGAATTGCTCGTTGAACTGGTCCTGCGCCACACGCGCGTCCTGGTTGGGCGGCAGGTAGGTCTCGTTGATGCCGCCAAACTTCACGCCCAGCACCGGCAGGGTCAGCGCGATGAGCAGCGCGCAGATGGCGGTGGTCATTAGCCCCGCGCGGCCCATGGCCCAGCGCGGCATCCGGTACCACCACGTGTCCTCGATGCGGCGCCCGCGCCGCGAAGTCTTGCGCACGGTCCACTTATCGATGTTGGGGCCCAGCATGCCAAATAGCGAGGGCAGCACCGTCACCGACAGCAGTGCTGCAAGCCCCACCGCGGAGATGGAGCCATAGGCCACGGACTTGAGGAAGGCCTGTGGGAAGAGGAAAAGCCCGGAGAGGGACACGGCCACCATCGCGGCGGAGAAGACCACGGTCTGGCCGGCGGTGGCGGTGGTAATCGCCACGGCCTCCTTGGTATCGCGGCCCTTGTCTAGCTCCTCGCGAAAGCGGGAAACCATGAACAAGCCGTAGTCGATGGCCAGGCCCAAGCCCAGTAGTGTGACGACTGCCTGCGCGAACACGTTGACCTGCTGGAAACCTGCGAGGATCGACAGGATGCCCAGCGAGCCCAGAATGGACAAAGCTCCCACGACGAGCGGCATGAAGGCCGCAACGACGGAGCCGAAGACCACGAGCAGCAGCAGGCCGACGAGCGGCAGGGCGGCCTTCTCCGCGCGGGAGATGTCCTTGGCCATGCCTTCATCCAGTGCATCGGCCACGGCGGTGGCACCCGCTACCTGCACGGGCAGGCCGCTGGAGTGCAGGGAATCCTCAATGGTGCGGAAATCCTTCAGGGTCTGCTCGCCGTCGCCCTTCAGCCCGATGGCGGCGAAGGCCGTGGAGTGATCCTGCGTGATGAGGTTCGGGTTGCGCTTATCAAAGTAGCTGGTGACGGAGTCGATCTGCTCCGGATACTGGGTCTGGAGCTCGTCGAGGAAGGCCTTGGCCTCGGTGGCGTGGGCATCGGGGTCGTCAAAAAGCAGGATGACGTCGCCGGAATTATCGCGGCCGAAGGTCTCCAACTCGATCTGTGCAGCGCTTGTCGACGCCGCCGAAGGGTCCTCCCAGCCCTCCTGGCTCATGCGCTCCTCGAGGCGGGTGCCGAAGCCGAAGAAGAGGCCGAGGATGAGCCCGACGATGATGAGCGGGATGACCTTGCGGTGGGCGTAGGAAAAACGGCCCCAGGAATAAAACATGCGGCTCCTAACTGTGCTCGGGCGCGCGCTCCGGAAGCAGCGCGGACAGCGGGCGGAAAGGCTGCAGCCAGGCGCCGCCTGGAGGCAGATTATCCAGGTTAACGCGCGGCAGCGGCTCGCGGAAGACGCCTTCGATGTCTTCGAGGTCGACGAATTCGATGTCGGGGTGGGTCAGTGCCCAGGAGGCGTGCTCGTGGAAGCCGAGCACGCAGGTGGGCAGACCGGAAGCCGTGAGCTGTTCCAGCAGGTGCTGGAAGTTCTGGCCGTCAGCCGAGGCCACGATGACACCGGAAAGGTTCTCGCGGTTGGCTTTGATGTATTCGATCATGTCGGGGTCGACGTCATCGTCCTCGTGCAACTTCGGCTTGGCAAAGACGGCGAAGCCGACGTTGCGGATGGCCTCGACCCACGGGCGGATGACGTCGGCGCCGCCGGGAGTGACGTTGGTGAAGACAGCGGCTTCGGGGGTGGCGTCGTTGTCCAAAGCCAGCTCCACCAGCCAGCGGCCGATGGCATCGAAGCGCGGGCGGTAGGCGGCGGTGGGGCGCCCGCCGAGGATGGCGCCAAGCCCCATGTCCATGTTGGGCGCGTCCCACACCAATAGGTAGGTGCCGGCCATTACTTCTTCTCCCAGAGGTACTCGGTGATGACGTGTTCTTTATCCAAGCCCTTGCCCTCAAACTTGGTGATGACCTGGCGGTCGGTGAGGATGGGGCACTCCGGCCAGGGCCAGCCCTTGTAATCGAGGGAGGGCTCGACCTCGACGAGCTCGTTGATCCACTCGGCATAGCCGGCGTGGTCGGTGGCCACGTGGAGCACGCCGCCCGGCTTCAGGCGGGAGGCGAAGAGGTTGAGCGTGCCGGATTGGATGATGCGGCGCTTGTGGTGGCGGGCCTTGGGCCACGGGTCCGGGAAGAAGATACGGATGCCATCGAGGGACTCGGGCGCGAACATGCGCATGAGAACCTCGATGCCATCGCCGCGGATCATGCGGATGTTCTCAATATCGTTGCGGACGATGGAGCCCAGCAGCTTGGCTAGGCCCGGCTTGTAGAGCTCGACGGCAACGATGTTGGTGTCCTTTTCCAACGGGGCCATCGCAGCAGTGGAGGTTCCGGTGCCGGAGCCGATCTCCACGATGGTTTTGGCACCCTCGCGGCCGAACCAGGCGGGGATGTCGAGGGGTTCGTCGGCAAGCAGGCGTCCCAACTGAGGCCAGTGCGCCTCGAAGAGGGCATTCTGGTTGTCGGTGAGGGTGCCGCGACGGAAGGTCACGTTGCCGAGGCGTGGGTAGTCCAAATCATTGTTGAACTCGGCGTTGAAATCCGTCTGGAGGCCGCGGCCATGAGGCATCTGCGCGGCGGGATTCTGGGAGGAGTCTGCACTATTCATCAGTTGACATTGTTCCCTTAAGCAGGGGTGAGGGGCAACGTGCCGCGCCGTGGAGGGCGGAGGGGCGCCGAGATGGAGGCCAATCAGGTCGCGGTGGGGGTAAGAGTATGGGCGTACGGGATGGGCAACCCAAAGAAAATCCACCCCTGTGCGGGGGTATCTTTGGTGGTGGCGTGCCCTAATTCACACTTCGTTTTCCTCGGGTTAGTCGGGTTGAACTGGGTGGATATAACCGGGGTGGGCTGTATTACACATTCTGTGATCACCAGTGCCCGTACTCTGGTTGGTGAAACGTCGATGGGGGCAACCGTCCGCATCGATGATTAAGAGCACGCTGGCCACACCGACCACAGGAGAATGTGAGATGACCGCAACCATTAAGGGCCTTGTAGGTGAACTGCCCACGAAGAATGAGAAGCTCATTTCGTGGATCAGTGAGAGCGTCGAGCTCTTCCAACCGGAAGAGGTCGTCTTCGTAGATGGCTCCCAGGAGGAGGCAGACCGTCTCGCCGCTGAGCTCGTGGAGAAGGGCACCCTGATTAAGCTCAACGAGGAGAAGCGCCCGAACTCCTACCTGGCGCGCTCGAACCCGTCGGATGTCGCGCGCGTGGAGTCCCGCACTTTCATCTGCACCGAGACTGCCGAGGACGCAGGCCCGACCAATAACTGGGCCCCGCCGGCAGCCATGAAGGAAGAGATGACCGAGGCCTTCCGCGGCTCCATGAAGGGCCGCACCATGTACGTGGTGCCTTTCTGCATGGGCCCGATTAGCGACCCGGACCCGAAGCTCGGCGTGCAGCTTACTGACTCCGCTTATGTCGTGCTCTCCATGCGCATCATGACCCGCATGGGCCAGCAGGCTCTGGACAAGATTGGTGAAAACGGCGATTTTGTCCACGCCCTACACTCCGTTGGTGCTCCGCTGGAGCCGGGCCAGGAGGATGTCGCGTGGCCGTGCAACGACAAGAAGTACATCACGCAGTTCCCGGCAACCAAGGAGATTTGGTCCTACGGCTCCGGCTACGGCGGCAACGCCATTCTGGCCAAGAAGTGCTACGCGCTGCGCATCGCTTCCGTCATGGCGAAGGAAGAAGGCTGGATGGCAGAGCACATGCTCATCCTGAAGCTCACCAACCCGGAGGGCAAGAAGTACCACATCGCGGCCGCCTTCCCGTCCGCCTGCGGTAAGACCAACCTGGCCATGATCACCCCGACCATCCCGGGCTGGAAGGCTGAGGTCGTGGGCGATGACATCGCCTGGATGAAGCTGCGCGAGGACGGCCTGTACGCCGTCAACCCGGAGAACGGCTTCTTCGGTGTGGCGCCGGGTACTAACTACGACTCCAACCCGATCGCCATGAAGACGATGGAGCCGGGCAACACCCTGTTCACCAACGTCGCGCTGACCGACGACGGCGATGTCTGGTGGGAGGAAATGGGCGAGGCCCCGGAGCACCTCATTGACTGGCATGGCAACGACTGGACCCCGGCTTCGATCACCAAGGCTGCGCACCCGAACTCCCGCTACTGCGTGCCGATTACGCAGTGCCCGTCTGCCGCTCCGGAGTTTGATGACTGGAAGGGCGTCAAGATTGACGCCATCCTCTTTGGCGGCCGCCGCGCGGATACCGTCCCGCTGGTGACCCAGGCCTTCGATTGGAACCACGGCACCATGATCGGTGCCCTGCTCTCCTCCGGCCAGACCGCTGCCGCTGAGGGCAAGGTCGGCGCCCTGCGCCACGACCCGATGGCCATGCTGCCGTTCATGGGCTACAACGCCGGTGACTACCTGCAGCACTGGATCGACATGGGTAAAAAGGGCGGCGACCGCATGCCGGCCATCTTCTTGGTGAACTGGTTCCGCCGCGGTGAGGACCGCCGCTTCCTGTGGCCGGGCTTCGGCGAGAACTCCCGCGTTCTCAAGTGGATCGTGGACCGCATCGAGGGCAACGTCGACGCCGTTGAGACCGTCGTGGGCCACACCGCCCGCCCGGAGGATATCGACCTCACCGGTCTGGACTTCGACATCGAGGACGTCCGCGAGGCACTTGCTGTGAACCCGGCCGATTGGGCTGGCGACATGGAAGACAACAAGGAGTACCTGACCTTCTTGGGCTCCCGCGTTCCGTCTGAGGTGTGGGAGCAGTTCTCCGCGCTCAAGCAGCGCGTTGAGTCTGCCAGCTAGTCTTCGCATCTAAAGAATGCTCCCCTGCGGGGGAGCATTCGGCGTTTTACGGGGGTTAAGCGCGCAGGACCAGAACCAGGTTGGAGGCGAGGAACTCTCGAAGCACCGGCACCTTTATTACCCACCAGGCCCAGGCAGGGTGGTAGCGCGGAAAGGCCGCGAGGAATTCTGCGCCCTGTGGACTAGACGAAGCCACGCTGCGCGCCCAGTCCAAGCCCTCGCGGGCGGAGAGCGCAAAGAGCGAGGTGCCGAAGACGTTCTTCGGCGGGTGGCCGTGGCGGCGGGTATAGCGGTCGCGGGCGAACTCGCCGCCCACGTAGTGCTCCCACAGGCCGGTCTCGTGCCCGCCGAAAGGTCCCAGCCACACCGTGTAGCTCAAGATCACGAGCCCACCCGGCCTGGTCACGCGCAGCATCTCCTCGCCCATGTCCCACGGGTTCGGGATGTGCTCGGCCACGTTGGAGGAATACGTGATGTCGAAGGTGTGGTCAGCGAAGGGCAAGCGTGTGCCATCGCCGCGCACTGCTTGGGCCACTGAGATGCCGGCGGCGGCCATCTCACCCACGTCCGGCTCCAGCCCCACATAGCTGGCCCCGCGCTGGGCAAAGGCCGAAGCGAAATAGCCGGGCCCGCCCCCGACGTCGAGCACGCGCGCGCCGGTGAGGGAGAGAGAGTGGTCGTGGGAGAGGGCGTCGACAAGCGCGGCGGTGTCCTCAGCCAGACCGCCATAAAAGATCGTGGGCGCTGTCTGCTCAAAGCGGAAGGAGCGCAGCAGCCGCCAGGAGCGGCGCAGTGTGGCCAAGGCGCGGGTGCGTTTCATAACCCACTAGGCTAAAGCATCGTCATGAAAATCCTTCTTTTATGCTGGCGCGATTCCACCCACCCGCAGGGTGGCGGTTCCGAACGCTACCTCGAGCGCGTCGGCGAGTACCTCGCCGCCCAGGGCCACGAGGTGGTCTTCCGTACCGCGCGCCACATGAACGCCGCCAAGCGCGAGCGCCGCAGCGGGGTGCTTTACTTGCGCGCCGGGGCCAAGTTCAGCGTGTATCCGTGCGCGCTGTTGTGGATGCTGTTTGGCGCGCGCGACTTTGACGTCGTGGTGGATACCCACAACGGCATTCCCTTTTTCGCGCGCCTGGCCACCCGCGCGCCCGTTGTCATCCTCACACACCACTGCCACCGCGAGCAGTGGCCGGTGGCCGGGCCAGTCCTGGCGCGGCTGGGCTGGTTCTTGGAATCTCGCGTGGTCCCCGCGCTGTATCGCGAGAACACGTGGGTGACGGTCTCTGAGGCCTCGAAGCGCGACCTGGAGAAGCTGGGGATCCACGGCGCGCACATCATTGAAAACGGCGTGGACCCCCTGCCGTCACACGTGCCCACCTTGGAGCGCGAGGCCGATATCCACCTGGTAACGCTATCTCGCCTGGTGCCGCACAAGCAGATCGAGCACGCGATGGACACCGTGGCGCGGATTCCGGGCGCGATTCTGGATGTCATCGGCTCCGGCTGGTGGGAATCCCAGCTGCGCGAGTACGCCCGGGCCCACGGGGTGGAAGACCGCGTGCGCTTCCGCGGTCAGGTCACCGAGGACTATAAACATGCGCTCCTCGCGCGTGCCGACGTGCACCTCATGCCCTCTCTCAAGGAAGGCTGGGGTTTAGCAGTCATGGAGGCGGCCCAACATGGGGTTCCCACGGTAGGTTATGTATTCGGCCTGCAAGACAGTGTTATCGACGGCGAGACCGGTGTGCTGGTGCAGAGCGAGGCGGAGTTCGCGCAGGCGGTGCACATGCTTGTCGACGACCCCTCCCTCCGCCACCGTTTAGGCCACGCGGCGCGCGAGTTGGCGGCTACTTTTTCCTGGGAGAAGACCGGCGCGCGCTTCGAAGAGTTGCTAGAAGCGGAAGCGCGCACCAAGCGGCGCTAAGAGCCCATGGCGCGGGTGCCGGTTGGGCGTTGGTAGTGGCAACGATGCGGCCGTCCTCGACGACTGCACCCACGCCGAGCTCTTCCAGCCGGTTGAGGTCGCGGTTGGTCCAGGCTTCTGCGGCCGCTAGGTAGCGCGGCGAAGGCTCATCCACGACCACGCCGTCCACGGTGAGCTCGCCGGAGTCGAGTTTGTTGGTGGCCTTGGAGTAGGGGTCGAGGGCGATGCCGCCGTCGACAACGACCATGGCGGGGCGGTCGGCGAAGAAGGTCAGGCGCCCGTCGAGGTCTTCGATGAGCTGGCGATCGATGCCCGTTTCACGTGGCTTCAGCACGGCGAGCTCCCGCGGGGCATCGGGGGCTTGGAGCAGGCAGGCGCACAGCGCGAGCGCGGCCGGAAGCTGGCGCAGGGCCCCGATTCCGGCGACGGCCAGCGGTAGGGCGAGCAAGGTGAGCTTGGAGGAATCACGTAACAGGCCCGCGCCGGGGATGTGCTCCACGGCGAAGGCGGTAAGGCTCGGAGCTATTGTTCCGAGGATGGCCAGGCCCATGCCGAGAACCGCCAGGGCCGCGAGCGGACGCAGCTCGCGCCGGGGTAGGCGCGCAGCGCCCAGGACGGCGAGGGCAGCGACGGCAAGGCCCGCCAGGGCGAAGCCATGCTCGCGGGACGCCGGCACGGCTGCAGCATTCCAGATGCCGCCGAAGCCGAGGAGAGCGCCGACCGTGCCCACGTAGGCCTCCGCACGCGGGGCGAAGGCCGCGGCCTGGGCGGCGGGGTCGCCGTGGGCGACCGGAAGTCCGGCCGCGAGGCTTGGAACCAGCCACGGCAACCACAACAAGACTGAGCTGCCCGCAAAGAGCCAGCGCTTCTCGCGTGCACAGGCAACCGCGATGAGTCCCCCGAAGAGCCCGCCGGTGGGCGTCAAGGACGCGGCCCACAGTGCCAGCCACGCCACGCGCGGGTGGCAGCTTAAGCAACCCCACGCGATCACGGGTACTAGCCAGGCCGCGACCGCCAGCGACCACTGGCCCTGCAAGAGGCGCTCGATGATAAAAGGATTAGCCACCGCG
This sequence comes from Candidatus Corynebacterium faecipullorum, assembly GCA_019114925.1. Taxonomy (GTDB): domain Bacteria; phylum Actinomycetota; class Actinomycetes; order Mycobacteriales; family Mycobacteriaceae; genus Corynebacterium; species Corynebacterium faecipullorum. The sequence continues at coordinate 13,035 of DXEO01000175.1, forward strand.
CACGCCATCGCCCCGGCTACTGCCCACGGGCTGGACTGTGGGCGCTGGCACGCCCATAGACCCGCCACCCACGCCGAGGCACTCGCCGCAGCAAGGATAAAAACCCTGGCCAGCCATGCCCCGCCGAATACCGCCAGCACGCCGTCCTGCGGAGCATTGCGCGCGGGCAGATCGCCGGCACCGAAGGCAGAGGCGGTGAACGCCGGGTGCTCAAGCAACACCATGTCGCGCCACAGGAACTCGCCGGGCAGCACAAAGGGCCAGCACACGGCGAGCACGAGTACTAAACCCCACGCGGCGCGCACCGCAAGGGAAGCCCGGGAGGTAGTCACGGGCGCCTATGCGCTCTGCGCCGAATGACGGCGCATAAACATCGCGGCCGCTACTGCCAACAACGCCACGCCGATGGCCTTGCCCAACCAGCCGACGAGGCTCAAGATCTTGACCGTGTCGATGACCCCGCGAACCGAGTCGAGGCGTTCGGCGCGGGTGGAATCGGACCAGGAGAGGGGGACGTCGAGAAGCGCACGCTCTTGTGTGTCATCGGCGTCGACCATGGCCTGGGCCTGGCGCGCGTCGGTGGCCCAGAAGATGCGCGGGTGTTCCTTCTCGTTGAGGATGGTGCCGGTCGTGGGCTCAACCCACACCGTGCGGCTCACCGCGTAGAAAGGCTCGAGGATGACGTGCGAATTCGGCTTGAGGTTGTAGCGCTCAAGGGACTCCGGCGCGTAGAAATCGCCCGCCGGGCCGGAGCGCTGGTCGTCGAAGGCGAAGACCTCTTCGAGTGGAACCGGCGCGACATCCTGGTGGAAGACGTAGGCCGGGATGCCGTCGAGCTTCTCATCGCGCAGAAAATCGATGGGTTCCGCGTCCTGGGTGAGCGGGTCGAAGAAAGGGTAGGAGCGCTGCTCCGCGCCGGCGGGGAAGAAGTAGCTTATGCCGTCGCGCTCAACTCGGTCCTCCATCTGCACGTCGAAGGCAGACAGCTCGATGTGCTGCGTCGTGTTCGGGCCCGCCACCGGATAGGTGGACTCGCGGTTGAGCAGGGATTCCTCGGTGATATGCGCGAAGGACTCGCCATCTACGGTGAGCGTGGTGGTGGACTGCGTGCGGGCAACAGAATCCTTCTCCGCGGGGGCGGTAGTGGTGTGGCGGGTGAACTCGACCCTGTCCTGCTCCGCGCGGACCGTGATGTCGAGGTCCCTGGGCAGCGGGCGGGACTGGTTGTTATACAGCGGCGGAAGGATGGAACCGAGTATGAGGAATACCGCGGCGGCAATCGTCACCTGCGCTAGGCGGGAGCGAAGGAACACGTCAGCTCCGATCGGTCGAGGGATTCACTGCAGAAATAGTATCGTAGTGGGCCATGCGCTTTCTCCCTGAGCTCGAAGGTGTGCGTGCACTGGCAGCGTTGGCAGTCGTGATCACGCACGTGTCCTTCCAGACGGCAACCGGCTGGGCCTGGGCTGAGCGCTTGGATTATGGGGTGGCGGTCTTCTTCGTGCTCAGCGGTTTCTTGCTGTGGCGCCGGCGGCATGCGCACACGGCGCGGCAGTATCTTCTTTCCCGCGTGGCGCGATTGGCACCGCTCTACGTCGTCTGCGTGGTGGCGGTACTCGCCTTGCTTCCCGACGCTTCCCCCCTAACCCTCCCGCAAGTCATCACCAACCTGACCGGCACGCAGCTCTATATTGCTGACGGCCTGGTTCCCGGGTTAACGCAATTGTGGTCGCTGTGCGTGGAGTTCGCCTTTTATGCGGTGTTGCCGCTGTTGGCGTGGTTGTTGGATAAGCTCTCGGCGCGCCCGCGGGTTGTGGTTATCGCCGGTGCGGGGGTACTGAGTTTGTTCTGGGGCTTCCTGCCCTTTGTCGCCGGCTATGAATCCGGCGATGTCAACACGCAGATTTGGCCGCCGGCGTACTTTTCGTGGTTCGCGGTGGGAATGTTGGCCGCGGAGGCTGAGGCCGCGCAGTTGCGCCTGCGCGCCGGGCGCATCATGCGTCCGGTCTGCTGGGCGGTGGCTGCGGGCTGCGTGTGGCTGGCGAGCCGCGAGTGGTTCGGACCGCAAGGGCTGGTCCACCCGGAGCCTGGCGAGTTTGCACGCCGCATTGCGGTGGGCGCTGTGTGCGGGGCCTGCATCGTGGTGCCGGTAGCGCTGGCACCTCGCGAAAGCTGGCTCTCCTCCGAGTGGATGCGGGCGCTGGGCCGCTGGTCTTATGGGGTTTTCATGTGGCATGTGGCGGTGCTGGCCATTGCCTTCCCGCTGTTAGGCGTGTCTGCCTTCTCGGGTGCTGCCTGGGATTTCGCGGTGGTGCTGGCTTTTACGGTGGTGGTCAGCTGTGTGCTGTCTGCTGCGACCTACGTGCTTGTCGAGGTCCCCGGCCGTGACTTCATCCGTTCCTTCGCCCTTGCTCGCGGTCGCATCGCTGTCCCGCGTTCTTTGCCGCGTCAGGCAGATAGCCCTGCCGGCTGCGCTTCCCATTCCGCTACCGAGGGTTCCGGATCCCTCGCCAGCGCTGATGGCTCTACTGATTCTGCTTCCTAACTAGCCACCTTGGCCTCGCCTCCGATTTCGCAGCAGGCATCTGACAGAAGGCATCTTGTAAAAGGCATCAGTCAAAAGGCGTCTTTGCTCCTAAAAACGCCATTTGCCCCTTCTAGGTGGCGTTTTTAGCGCTGAAGATGCCTTCTGTGAGATGCCTTTTGAGAGGCGCCTTGTGCGGAGCACCATGTGTAGCGGGTCCGCGTCGAAACCAGCGGCCCGGAAGGAAGCAGCAGGGGCGGACAGCTATGTACAGCGCGTCTGCGTCCCTAAGAGGTGCTGCGGGGTGGGAGGCAGGCGCACGTGATAGCCGCGACGCACAGCAGTTGCACGAGCAGCGAGTCGCCGGCGTAGCCCTCCGCGGGCCAGGGAGCGCGGGCGAGCATCGCGCCCGCAGCTAGGGTGAGCGCGCCCGCCAAGTAGTCGGAGCGCAGCGTGGTCCAGCGGCTTATAGCCCACGCCGCGGCAGCGGCGGCCACACCGGGAAGACCAGCGACGAGCGCCATCGTTGCCGCGATGAGCAGGTCCAGAAGGACACGCGCCGAAGGAGACGAGTGGGCAACACGGGCGGGCGAGGCCGTTTGGGAAGCCAGGAGGGCGGCATCGGCGACTGGGCCGGTTGCGGCTGAATCGTGTGCTGCGTTTGCCGCGGACGAGGCGGGGGAGGCGGAAGCAATAGGCGAGGCAGGGTCAGCGGCTTGGGAACGGGGACCGCGGGCCATGACGAGCAGGCACAGCGCGGTGGTCAGCGCGGCGAGCGCGCCGCCGAGGCCGAGGCCCACGCGGTAGACGCGGTCAGCCACGAAGGACATGTGGAAGGTCCCGCTAGCGCCGGCAGGAATGAGGAAGGCTTGCGTGTCGGCATCGATGGAGCGTGGTTCGAGGGCCAGCGGTTCCGAGGTGGAGGCCAGCGCTGAGTCTTGCACCGAACCTGGCGTCGAGACCGCGGCTGTGCTGGGGGAGCGGAGCTCACCGCGTAGGCCCTCGTTGAAAGCACGTCCGGTGATGAGAAGGCGGTCGTGGTCAACGGGCTCGATGAGCTCGCCGGAAGCAAGCGGGGTATAGCCGGAGTCGGCGGAGGACCCGGCTGGGGTGGCTTCCTGGTTCGAAGAAGCAGCTGAGTCTGCAGAAGACACTCGCGAGGAGGCGGGGAGGGGATCGGGCAAGGTGGACGCGGTATCAGTCAGCGCCGCCCATTCGCCGGTGGTGCGCAGGAGGTGCTGGCCGGCGGGCAGGTCGAGGGTGGAGTTGGGGGCGTGGGGGGAGCCGTCGATAAGCACTGTCTTCTCACCGGAGACCCGCACTGTCATGTCGCGCGGGGCGGTGAAAGAGCGGATGAGGATGTGCTCGTTGTCCTGCTGGAAGAGGAACTGCTCGGCGTTGGGCGAGGTATCGGGAACGGTGACGATGCGCCGCGGGGTGGGCTGATCCACGATGGACGCCTCCGCAATTCCGGTGCGGCGCTGCGGCTCGATGCGGATGGTGGAGGCCTGTGCGCCGGGCACGCGGATATCGCGGGCGCGGTAGGCCTCCATGGTGACCGTGACCTTGGAGTCGCCGTTGTGGATGGTCACCTCAGTCGTGCCCGTGGTCATCAGCCGCAGCGTGGGCGAGGTCCACGAAGACGAAGAATGCAGCTCTAACCAGCCGGAATCGCCGGGCGCTGGCCACCAGGCGGTGGAGTTTTCTTCGTCGACGGCCGCGGTGAGAGAGCGCGCCGGGTTCGCCCCGCCGAAGGCGGAGGCATCTGCGGCAGACGAGGACGCGGTGACGCGGCCATCGTGCTCCACCACCTGGGTTAGCGGGCCGGCGGAGGGGTAATCGCGCAGGCGATTGCGCACAGTGGAGGGGTCATCAGGGGCTAGCGGTGCGGAAACCGGGCCGGAGAGCGTGCCGTAGTTGCGGTCGCGCAAGGTGGGTGTGTCGGTCACGATATCGGCGTTGGAGGAGACGAGCTCGTGCGGGCCGGAGAGTAGCGCGAGCGATTCCCCACCGCCCGCCACACGCGGCGGAGTCGCAGGCGCCAGGTTCATGGAGAGGTCGCGGTCGAAGACGACGACGTCGACCTCCCCGAAGGTGTGGACCTCGCCCGGAATGTGAGTCGAAGAACCAGAAATCAGGTCGTGGCGTACCGCGACGGCCCCGATACCGAGGCGCTGCAACACGAAAGGCGCCGTGGCTGGGTCGCGCTCGATCTGCGCCATCGCACCGTCCAGGCCACGGATGGCCTCGGGCGGGATGAGGGGAACGGCGTCGCGGACGGCCCAGGGGACGTCGAGAAGCGGCTGCGCCGGCTCATCGCGCGTCCACCCCCAGTCCTGCCGCGCAAAGGAGGCCGGGGGGTAGACAAGTACGCGGGTATCCAGCGAGTTCATGAAATCGGCGGCCTCGTGCCAATAGGCCGGTACTTCCTCGTAGGCACCCTTCGGTAGCAGCCGGCCCGCCCACGCCGGGGCGGTCGCACCCACCACCACGAGGCACACCAGAAGGCCCGCTGCTTGGCGACGACCCAAGTCCAGAGAACGTGGCAGCCTCACCCGGGCCGCCATCGCGGCCACGCCGAGCACCAGCGGCATGCGCACCAGCGGGTCGAATTTATGCACGTTGCGCAGCGCGGCCAGCGGGCCGTCGAGTGCGTCGAGGTACCACGCGGCATGTGTGCCGAGCACGGCCACGCCCACCAATAGCATGAAGGCCCACTCGCGCGGCAGGCGGGACAGGCCCACCAGGCCCAAGGCAGCAACGGCCACGGTGACAAGCACGAAGACCGGCTCGGTGGCTAGCTCGTTGCCGGCGACGCGCTCGGTATCCACAAAGGGTGCCCAGCTGGTGGTTCCGCGCAGGATTTCCGCCAGGTTGAGCCAGCGCGTGGTCACACCAGCGGACTCGATGAATTCCGTAAAGGGCGGGGCATAGCGGCCCAGGATCAGCAGCGGGGTAATCCACCACGCGGATACCGCAGCGCATCCGGCCAACCACACTAGGCCTGCCTTGCCCGCGCGCCGCCACAACAGAATCAAACCCGCCGGTAGGCAAGCCGCCAGCGTGGCCGTGGCGTTGACCGCGCCCATGCACGCCACCGCCACCACCGAGGGCGCGGCATCCCGCCAGCCCAACCGGCCCGGCCGCAGGAAGGGCAGCAGCACCCAGGGGGCGAGCATGACCGGCCAGGTCTCCGAGGAAATCGCGCCCAGCGTGGTCAACGTGCGCGGGGAGAGCGCATAGAGCAGACCGCCGAACAGCGCGGCAAAGCTAGGGGCGGCGGGAAGTACCGTGCGGACCAGGCGGAAGAAGCCCAGAAAGCCCACTGCTAGGACCAGGAACCACCAGGCGCGCTGCGCAATCCAATCCGGAAGTGGATCCGCCACCAAGAAGAACAAGCCCTGCGGGAAGAGGTAGCCATAGGCCTGGTTCTGCAACTGGCCCAGCGTGAAAGTATCGGTATAAGCATGCAGCGCGCCGCGCAAGAAATGCGCCGGGTTGGCCACCAGATCATGCTTGGTATCAGCAGCGGTCAGCCCCCACGGCTGCACCAGAACCACGAGGGCTAAAAAGAAAAGCCCCCCGATGCGTGCGCGCACGCTACTCGCGGGAGCCGTACTCCGGCCCGCCCATCACGGCGTCGGAGGCCTTGACGGAATTATCATTCGGTACGGCATCTGCCTGCGAGAATTGGGCAATGCCCAGGATGGTCACGACTCCCAGCGCCACGCCGACGACCGCGCTGCCCAGGGCCGGGCCCAGGGTGCGCTTGTTGAGGGAATCGCTGTCGAATGCCATGGCGCCAGATTCTAGCAGCTAAACGCTGCCTTTAGGAGTCACTTTCTTCCGCGTCGTCCTCATCGTCGTTCTCTGGCGGCACGATGAAGACTGGGAGACCGGCGTTGCGCACGATGTACTCCGCCGTGGAATTCGTCCATAAGGAGCGGAAGCCGGTGAGGGCGCGGGTACCGGTGACGATGACGTCGATGTCGAGTTCTTGGGCGGCGTCGACAATCGCGCTCTGAATCGTCGTCACGGATTCCACCAGGTGGGCATGGCCCCGCAGCCCCAAGGTCTCCGCCTTGGCGATGCCCTGGCGGCAGATGGCGAGGGCCTCCTCGTAGGCCGGATCATCTTCCACGCTCTCCGGCGAGACCGTGGACTGGTGCAGTCCGGTGCGGCTGACGGCGCGGGCGGCTTGGCGTGCGGACGGCTCCCACGCGGTGAGGATTTCGACGTCGGTGGGGCGCAGCAGCCGCGCGGCGTACTCGAGGGCGCGGTCGGCGCGGTCGGAGCCGTCATAGGCAATGAGCATGGTCTCTCCGTTATTCATGTGACCATCCTAACAACCAGGTGTTGCCCGCGCGGGTGCTTCAGGCACACTGGTGGGCATGAGAAAAGCAATGCCCGCCCTCCTGTTGAGTGCTATCTGTGCGCTGAGCGCGTGTAGCGAGGAGCCTGTGCTTTCCGACGCCCCGCCGAGCGAAACCAGCGCTGCGCCCACTAGCACCGCGTCGGGCGACGCGGCACCACAGGATGCCGCGCCTGAGGACGTCCGCGCCCGCGCCGCCGCCAAACTCATGCCGCCGGCGCTGAACTATGACGATGCGCGCGCGAAGCTGGAAGCCGGCGTGGGTGGGCTCTTCATCCCGAGCTGGGCCGACCCGGAGTTGCTCAGCGATGGCCCGCGGGGAGTGAACGCTTTGCGTGAGGAGATGGGCCGCGACTTCGAGGTCTCCATTGATTTCGAGGGCGGGCGCGTGCAGCGCTTCTCCGACATCTTGGGAGACTACCCCTCCCCGCAGGCCATGGCGGAGGGCCATAGTCCAGACGAGGTCGAGGCCCTGGCCACGGAGATCGGGCACAGCCTGCGCGATCACGGCGTGACGGTGGACTTTGCCCCAGTGCTCGACGTGGATGGGGGAGACTTGGAGGTCGTCGGCGACCGCGCCTTCTCCACCGACCCGGAAACCGCCGGTAATTATGGCGCGGCTTTTGCCCGCGGGTTGCAAGCTGCGGGTGTCAAGGCCGTGTTCAAGCACTTCCCTGGCCACGGGCGCGCCTCCGGGGATACGCACCTGGGTGAGGCGGTGACCCCGCCGCTGGAGGAGCTCTCTGGTCGCGAGTTCGTGCCTTTCCACACGGCAATCCCGCAAGCCCCGGAAGCGGCCCTCATGATGGGCCACCTCGTGGTCCCTGGGCTGGGCGAGGAGCCGGCCTCCCTTAACCCGCGGGCTTACCAGCTAGCCCGCGAGGAGCTGGGCTTCGAGGGCACCATTTACACCGATGACCTGGGTGGAATGGCCTCCATCTCGGAGAATTTCAGCGTGCCGGAGGCCGTGGCCGCAGCCCTTGCCGCAGGTGCTGATATGCCTCTGTGGTCCACCGACGATGACATCAACGCGGTCATCGACGCAGCCGCCGACGTGGTGGCCCAGCAGGAGGGTGACTAGTAAAAACTAGCTGGCAGACGTTAATCTCATACACGTGAAAAAGGCAATCGGACATAGGCAGCAGCGGCGCAAAGGACTGCACGTCACCCTTGGCGTGCTCGTCGGCCTCCTACTCATCGCCGGCATCGCCTACGCGTGGGACGTCATGGCCAACCAGCACAAGGTTCCGCGCGCGACGTCGGTCGGCGGCGTGGACATCTCCCGCATGGAGCGCACCGCTGCGGTGGAGAAGCTGGAGCAGGAACTCGGGGATGTCGCGGCCCAGCCCGTGGATATCCGCGCCGGGGAGAAAAGCTCGCAGCTGATCCCTCAAGATGCCGGCTTGAGCCTGAACTATCAGAAGGCCGTCGATGGCATTCCTGACGCCTCCCTGAACCCCTTCTCGCGCCTGTACAGCTTCATCAAGCCCACCCAGGAAATCCCTGTCGCCGTGGATGTCGATGAAGCCCAGCTCTCCGGAGAGCTCGAGCGCGTCGGTAACGAGCTGAAGGTCGAGCCGGAGGATGGAAACTTGGAGCTTATCGACGGCTCTCTTAAAGAGACCAAGCCCAAGCTCGGCCAAGCTGTGGAAGAGGGGGAGTTGCACGAGGGCGTCGTTAAGCACTGGCTCGACCCCGAGGGCGTAGACGTCGAGCCGATGGTGGTGGAGCC
>DXEO01000176.1 GCA_019114925.1 Candidatus Corynebacterium faecipullorum
CCCGAATAGGTCGCTCACAACTTAAGGATTGTTTCCCATGCCATTGCCACCTGAGCCCGTTCTTGCCGCTTTCAACGCCGAATTTCACCCGCGCCGAACACTGGGTGAGCTCGTGGGCCCTGCGTGGGATAACGGGATCCGCGTGGGCGATATTGTATTCGCTGAGGCCCGGCCGTGGACTGGCTGGTCCGCCAAGGTACGCGAGAAACTCAGCCTGCCGGGAGCACGTATTGCCCGGCCGGTGCTGACTGCGGATGGTCGCTACACTGCTGCCGGATGGAAGGCCACGCAATTCGTGGAGGGGCAGTTGCGGGGGCGCATCGATGAAACGGTGCAGATGGCGCTGCGCCTTGATGAAGCACTCGAGTTGGCGCCGTTGCCGACGGTGGACCGGCGAGACGATGTGTTCGCACGGGCAGAGCGGGCGGCTTGGGAGGAGAGCGGCGAGGCCTATTCCGATGCTGAGCTTGCGCAGCTCCCACTTGTCACCGCCCACATGGACGTGCTGGGTACCACGATTTTCTCTGGAGCGAACCCGCCAGCGCTGATTGATATCGTTCCTTCCGCGGCACCGCGCCCGGTCGGCTGGTCCGCAGCGCTGGTCATGGTGGATGGCCTCATCGCGGGCGCAGTGGATGATGATATTTGTGCCCGCTTTGCGTCGGTGTCCGGCATACAGCAGCTGCTTTTACGCGCGGTGGCGTATCGCCGTTATGTCAATACCTTGCACCCGCGCTCCAAAGCGACCGTGCGTTCGAATATTGAGAGGGTGGAAGAGGCCCTCGTGTCCGCGGCATCTGACACACTATAGGGCGTGAAGTACAGCAGCGAATCCCCCACACGTACCGGCGTCACGCTTCCACCCTCACCGGAAGTCCGCCTCATTCCCCGAAGCCGCCGCGCCACGTCGCGTGAGTGGGATGTACCTTTGCCACAGCAAGGTACCTGGCGGGTGCTTGGTGCGGCGGGATCAGGGGTGTCGAGCCTGCTGATCGACGTTGTCTTGGCCCAGCTGAATGCTGGAGCCGATGCTTCCGGCATCCTCGTTGTTGCCCCGTCCAAAGAATCCGGCTCGTTGCTGCGCCGGGAGTTAGCAGAGAACCTCGATGACTACGCCGCGCAGACTTCGATGGTGCGCTCGGTGCACTCATTGGCTTTTGCGCTTCTACGCCAAAGCAGCGAGGAGGAGCTGCGTCTCATCACCGGTGCGGAACAGGATGCAGTGATCCGTGAGTTGCTGCAGGGCCATGCGGCTGATCGCCGGGGCGCGTGGCCAGAGGAGATGCGGCCGGCCCTGGAGTATGTGGGTTTTGCGCGCCAATTGCGTGATTTGTTGCTGCGCGCCATCGAACGGGGTCTCGGCCCGGCCGACCTGGAAGAGCTGGGGGAGCGCTACGGCCGGCCCATGTGGACTGCCGCCGGCAACTTCCTGCGCGAATATGAGCGCACTCAGGCGCTGGCGGGTTCGCATTCCTATTCCGCTGCGGAGCTGGTCAGCCAGGTGCTTTTGCGCCCAGAGCTGTTGCGCGAGCACCCGTGGCACACCATCGTGGTCGATGACGCGCAGTTGCTAGACCCGACCTCCGGCCAGCTGATCGCGGAGTTGGCAAAGACCACCCGCCTTACCGTGATTGGCGGTGACCCCGACCAAGCGGTCTTTGCCTTCCGTGGTGCTAATTCGGAATTCCTCACCACCTGGAAGGCAGAGAACGAACTTCGGCTGAGTTCTACGTACCGCAGGCCGTCCCCGGCGTGCGTGAGCGTCGTGGACTCCCGCGGCACCTTGCGCGATGTCCTGGCCAATACGGTTCGGCGCCGGCACTTAGAGGACGGCGTGGACTGGCGTGATATCGCAGTGATCGTGCGCTCTACCGGGGATATTGGCCCTGCCCGGCGCACGCTGTTATCTGCTGGCGTGCCGGTGCACATCAACCCCACGGACGTGGTGCTCGCTGAGCAGCGCTTGGTCAAAGCAGTACTTCTGGCTCTGCGTGCTCTGGAGAATGAGCTTGAGCCCGCCGAACTCGAGAACCTGATTACTGGTCCCGTCGGCGGCGCTGATCCGGTGACGCTGCGGAGGCTCATCCGCGGCCTGCGCCGCTGGAAACCGGAGCAGCGCGGAATGACTACGCTGCGAGAATTGCTCGACGGTGAGTTGCCGGACTTCACTAATCTCCTCACCGAGCGCGAGGAAGCGATTTTGGCACGTATTCGCGGGGTGCTGTCTGCCGGGCGTGCGGCCTTGCAGGAAGGCGCTGCCGTTGAGGAAGTCCTCTGGGAGGTGTGGCAAGCCACCGGTTTGGATACGCGCTTGCAGGCAGCAGCCCTGCGCGGCGGCGCCGCGGGTTCGCAGGCTGACCGCGATTTGGATGCGATGATGGCCTTGTTCGACGCTGCCGGCGATTACGCAGAGCGCCGTCCGGCGGCATCGTTGGAGTCCTTCATTCTGCATATCACGGAGCAAGAACTGCCCACCGGCGTGCGGGATCGCCGCTCGGCCTTGCCCAATGCGGTAGAAATTCTTACCGCGCATGGCGCAGTGGGGCGCGAGTGGGACACCGTCATCGTGGCGGGCGTTCAGGAAGGAACGTGGCCCTCGGTGGGGGAGACCGGCTCTCTTTTTGGGCAAGAAGACCTCATCGATCTGCTGGATCGCGGCATTACCCCAGGCACCCCAGTCAGCCACGTGTCGGGGCGCTTGGCGGAGGAGCGCCGTCTCTTCCACGTGGCCACCACCCGTCACAGGCAACGTCTGCTCATCGTGGCGGTGGACTCACCGGAGAGCGATGTCGTGGAAGAACCCTCGCGTTTCATCGACGAGTTCCTTTCTACTCGCGGCGTTGATGTTCCCGGCGCCCAAGCTCGCCGGGAAGCGGGCAAGCGTCTGGCACGCCAAGCCTGGCCACGTGAGTTGGGCCTCGAGGTGCCGGAGCCGAATCCAGTGACGTTACCCAGTGCTGCTAGTGGGGAGGAAGAGCTCGATCCCCTCGATGTCTCCGTGCTCTCGGTGCCCGCCTTCGTGGCACAACTGCGCCGTTGTGCAACTGATCCGGAGACCAGTGAGGCGGAACGCTCCCAGGCGGTCCGGCAGTTGGCCCGTTTGGCGGAGGCCGGGGTCCCCGGGGCGCATCCGGATCAGTGGTGGGCCGCGCGCGGCGTGGCCTCCGAACTTCCGTTGCGTGGTTCGAGCACGGTGTCGCCATCCCGGGTCGATGCCTTACTCACGTGTCCGCTCAACGCGGTGCTGGGGCAGCTCGTCGAGGATGATTCTGCGAATATCAACCTGCTACGGGGTAATTTGGCGCATGCCTTCCTGGAAGCGCTGGGGCGCGGTGCTGCCGCCGAACCCGCGAAGCGGCTGGTGCTCGATGCCTTCGATGCGCTTCTGGAAGGGCCAGCCTGGCACCGCGAGGCTGAGCGTGCGGACTTTGAGCGCCTTATCGACCGCACTCATACTTGGGTTCTCTCGAGCTCGACATCACTCGAACCCGTTGGAGTTGAGGTTCC
>DXEO01000177.1 GCA_019114925.1 Candidatus Corynebacterium faecipullorum
ATGATGGACAAGGGAGGGCCCGTAAGAACTCCTGAGGAATTTACCGCCTTGCTGAACGCCGTAAAGCCTGAGGTCCCGGGGCGTGTGCGTCAGGCGGTAGTGGCCATTGCTCCAGGATTGGCAGAGTACTCCAATCTCAACGCTGAGCTGAAGCACTGGGAGGGACCGGCAATCGATGATATTCGCGCCCAGCTCGACTTCCTATTGCCACCGCACGCCATCACCGTTCATGGGATCCAACACCTGCGCCACCTACCGCGCTATATACAGGCTGCACGTATCAGGCTTGATGATATGAACCTGGATCCAGATCGTGACGCCGACCGCCAGGCAGATGTCGACGAAGCCAAGGCCTACCTCAAAAATCGTTTGCGCTCCTTGCCTGCGGGCCGCGAGAAGACGCGTGAAGTAAAGGAGATCTTGTGGATGATTGAGGAGTTGCGCGTATCGCTCTTCGCGCAACGCCTAGGAACCGCTCATGCGGTGTCTGTTCGGAGAATCCAAAAGGCCGCGGATAAATTGCGTTAGAAGCTATCGCGGTCACGCCGGCGCATCAGGCGGATTTCCGATTCGAAGTCATCTGCACTTTCGAAGGACTTGTATACGGAGGCAAAGCGCAGGTAGGCAACCTCATCGAGATCGCGGAGAGGCTCCAAGATGGCAAGGCCAATGTCGTTGGCATTGACTTGGGAGGAACCGTGACTGCGCACGGTCTCCTCGACTTCTTGCGCGAGCTTCTTCAGAGCGTCATCACTTACATCACGTCCTTGGCACGCGCGTTTGACGCCGCGAATCAGCTTGTCGCGGCTGAAGGGCTCCGCCAAGCCATTACGCTTGACTACCGACAGGACCGCCTTCTCGATCGTGGTAAAACGGCCTTTACATGCGGCACATTCGCGACGCCGCCGGATTGAGGTTCCGCTATCAATCACGCGCGAATCGATGACTCGTGACTGTTCATTGTGACAGAACGGGCAATACACAGTGCCGAAACCTTCCTCTCCGCCGATACGTCTTACATCCTCGGCCCAAGGAATTCTAGCGCGAACTAGTCACCGCTGTAGCCGAAGCACCGTTGGTATTAGGAACCTCACTATCGATGCTGAGACCACCCCAGACTGTTCCAATAAAGACTGCGGCGCCAAAGACCGCGCCCAGAACATAGTTACCTACGTTCGACCCGCCGCGCCGGCTCCGCGACGCACCTCGCTGGGAAGAAGCACAGGATGTTGCCGAGTTGATCGTGCGCCCCTGTGTTCTACCCTCCGAAGAGAGCGTTCGAACAACAGACGAGCTACGCGAAGAAGTCGGTGATAATTCATGGGTCCGCGCCTGGTGCTGCACAGGATCCCAAATTGCCGCCGGAGGGACCAATACGGCGGGGCTATGGGACTTGCGACGAACATCCCTTCGCAGTACAGAGGCATTATTGAGAGCGATAGCCATGACGGTTCCTTTCTAGATCTTTCTTCTCCATCGACGCAATATCCGAAGTATAAGAATCCAGGCAGACACTTTCGAACATCACCATCGACCAACCGTTCGATTTAGCGTGTATGTTCGATTTATAGCAGCTTCTCGAAAATTTGTCCACATTTCGGCGACGCTAGTCGAACATTTTTTCCTGTCGTGCTAAAAAGGAAAGCGGAAGCATCACCGGCAGCCCCAATACATGCCTGGCACCCCACAGCCTTAACCACGAATGTGCACATCGCAATAGTTTTAGGAGAAAGAATGGCCCGCAAACCCAAGCGAAGCGACCACCCTTCCCTCGACACCCTGTCCGCCCGCCAGCGCCGCATCTTGGAGGTCATCCATGATGCGGTGATGCTACGCGGATACCCGCCAAGCATTCGTGAGATCGGGGATGCCACCGGCCTACAGTCCACATCCTCCGTGGCCTACCAGCTGAAGCAGCTTGAGGAGAAGGGCTTCCTGCGCCGCGATCCAAACAAGCCGCGCGCCGTCGACGTCCGCCACTTCCCCGGTGCCGAAGACTCGAAGAAGCCCGGACGCAAGACAAACCAGGCAAACAAGTCTCCAGATCTTTCCACCCCCGATATCCCCGAGGACGCAGCGACGCCGAACTACATCCCGGTCGTCGGCCGCATTGCCGCAGGTTCCCCAATTACCGCCGAAGAAAACGTTGACGCTTATTTCCCCATGCCGGGCGAAATCCTTGGCAGCGGCGAGCTTTACATGCTGCAGGTCGTGGGCGATTCAATGCAGGACGCCGGAATCCTCAACGGCGACTGGGTGATTATTCGCTCACAATCCGTCGCAGAGGAAGGCGAGTTCGTCGCCGCTCTCCTAGACGGCGAAGAAGCCACCGTAAAGGAATTTCACCGCGACTCCTCCGGTGTCTGGCTGCTTCCCCATAATGACGCCTACTCCCCCATCAAGGGCGACGAAGCTGAGATCATGGGCAAGGTAGTGTCCGTTTTCCGCAAGCTCTAGGAATCATCACCTTTCAGCGATCCCCCAAGACCCTACCCACCCCGCAGTGCCAGTTCACTCGGTGCGGGCGTAAAGGGCCGGGGGATTGTTTCTTTCTACCCCCTTGTGTGCGTACATGCCCGATTCTTACCGCTTTAGCGTCCGACATCACACATTTGCATATACGCAGGTTATAGCGGAATTTTATTACTAAGGCGGCAATTGCAATGTGAGTTTTTCTTTGTTTAGTTCCGTTTTCTTCACATTCAGTGGGACAATAGAGGTATCGCCGCAACATCCGTTGCCCTTTTCGTTCACACGCCCCAGCCCCGTTTCCTTTCTGCGGCGGGCGCAGTGACCACCACCGGCAGACTTCACAGGGAGGAACTATGTACGCAGAAGAGCGTCGCCGACAAATTGCCTCATTGACCGCCGTCGAAGGCCGTGTCAATGTCACCGAACTTTCTGAACGCTTCGATGTTACCGCTGAGACGATTCGCCGCGATCTCGCGGTTTTGGATCGGGAAGGAGTCGTGCACCGAGTCCATGGCGGTGCGGTTGCCTCCCAATCCTTCCAAACCGCGGAGTTAACCCTTGATACCCGTCAACGCTCGGCCACGGGCGCCAAGATGGCCATTGCGCGCGCTGCGTTGGAACAGCTTCCCGACGGCGGCAGCATCTTCCTCGACGCCGGCACCACGACGAATGCGCTTGCTGATCTCATTGGCCAGCGCTATTCGGCAGGTCAGTTCAGCATCGTCTCCAATAGCCTGCCGATCGCCCTGTCGCTCGCCAGCAACGGAGTATCCGAAGTCCAGCTCCTTGGTGGTACAGTACGGGCAATTACCCAGGCCGTAGTTGGTAATACCGCCCTTCGCACCATGGCGCTCATGCGTGCCGACGTGGCTTTTGTCGGCACCAACGCACTAACCATTGACCACGGTCTCTCAACGGCTGACTCGCAAGAGGCTGCAATCAAATCTGCTTTCGTAACCAATGCGCACCGCGTCGTCGTGTTGTGCGATTCTTCAAAGCTGGGCAATGACTACCTAGTAAGTTTTGCGTCCCTCGATGAGATTGATGTCGTTATCACCGACGCCGGCGCACCCGCTTCCTACGTTGAAGCGCTGCGTGAACACGGCATTGAGGTGATTATTGCCGCGGAGAAATAGGCGCTTTACCCCCGGATCATTTCAGGAGGTGCGCACCCCTTTCATATTGAGGGGCGCACACCTCCTGCGCATTCAATATGCCTAGGCCTCTTGGAATTGCTCCAACAGCTCAATCACTGCGGCGCGGGCATCAGCTGGGCCCTCAGCGTTTACTGCTGCCTCCGCCATCTTCTGGCACTGCTCAAGAGTGACTTCAGCAAGCTGTGCACCAACACCTGCGACCGCAGTCGACGCCGCCGACAGTGACGTCACACCAAGGCCAGTCAGCACGCAGGCGAGCATGGGATCAGCTGCCGCTTCGCCGCAAACGCCAACCGGAACGTTGTTATCGCGTCCGACCACGCAGGTGTGCTGAATCAAACGCAACACGGCCGGCTGCCACGGATCGGTCAGGTAGGCCAGCTGGGGCGATAGGCGGTCAGCGGCCATGGTGTACTGCGTCAAGTCATTGGTGCCGATGGACACGAAGTCGAGGTGCGGCAAGATAGTATCCGCCATCAGGGCTGCAGCCGGCACCTCAATCATCGCGCCAGCCGTGAGCCCACGCTCGCGACAGAGCTCAGCGAACCACTTTGCCTCGACTGCCGTGGCCACCATCGGTGCCATAACCCACGTCGTGGCACCTTCGGCACGCTTTTCTGCAGCCTGTGCAATGGCATCGAGCTGACGGGTCAAAAGCGCCTCGTTATCGCGGGCGATACGCAAGCCGCGGACGCCCAAGGCGGGGTTCTCCTCAGAGTCCAACGTGGCATAGGAAATTGGCTTATCAGAACCGGCATCAAGCGTTCGAACAACGACCTTAGAGTCCGGGAAAGCGTTGAAAACTTTGCCGTAGATGCGCGCCTGCTCCTCCACGGTGGGTTCTTCGCTCGCGGAGAGGAAAGACAGCTCTGTACGGTACAAACCGATACCTTCTGCCTGCGAATCGGAGGCGATACGAGCTGCGTTGCCGTCGGCAACATTAGCAAGCAACTGCACGCGGTGTCCATCCTTGGTCTGGGCCGGACCCTGCCACTCGGCCACTCGTGCCGCCTTCTCCCGGTATTCCTCTACCGCCTTGAGCGAGGCGGCGCGATCCGCGCCAAGGGCCACTGTTCCCACGGAGCCATCGACGAAGATCTGGGTTCCCGCCTCAATCGTGCGCAGCTCAGCGCCGACCGCCACAATGCACGGAAGGTCGAGCTGACGAGCAATGATTGCCGTGTGACTGGTGGGACCACCCAACTCGGTCACCAGCGCCTTGATATGGGTGGTGTCCAAGGTTGCGGTATCCGCCGGCGCAAGGTCATCCGCCAACAGTACAGCTTCCCCTTCGACCATGGGCAGGCCCGGTTCCTGCTCACCGCGCAGTTGTGCGATGACGCGGTCGCGCACGTCCTTGAGGTCAGTCGTGCGCTCAGCCATCACGCCGCCGGCGGCCTCAAACATGGTGACAAACCTGTCTGTGGCACCAACAACAGCATATTCGGCGTTCTTGCCGCTGCGAATACCCTTGCGCACTGCCTTGTGCCAACCTCGGTCCTTGACCATTCCGGCGGTAGCGCCCAGGACTTCTGCTGCCTGGCCTTCCGCACCAGCGGCACGCTGCTCTAGCCTGCTGGCAACAATATCGACCGCTTCGAGGAAGCGATCGTATTCAGCATCACGTTGCTCCTCCGCCACGGTTTCTCCAGCCGTGGGCAGTTCTGGGCGTGGGCGAACCCACACCGCCTCAGCGTATGCAACGCCGGCGACGACGCCGGTGCCTTTAATGGTGGATGGGGATGCGTTTTCCATGACACATTTCCTTACGGAGACGATGTTTTTCTCTTTCCAGATCATCACAAGTCGGTCAAAAATGCAACGAAAACCACAGTGACGCCGTTGACATTCGGACACATACGGGCAATAATCAACATTAAGCAACATTACTTTCACGCTGACCACGGGCAATCCGCACGGGAGTTCTTGTTTAAGCCGCCGAGGCGCGTTTGCCCCCTATATACGCACTCCGCGAAAGGGGACATTGTCCACAATGATCCTTACCTTGACCCCCAACCCAAGTATCGACGCCACCGTGCGCCTGAACGAGGTGCTCGAACCCGGTGCCGTCCACCGCGCCGAGTCTGTCTCCAGCGTTGCTGGCGGTAAAGGCGTCAACGTTACGCATGCCGTAACGCTCGCCAACGTCGACAGTCTGGCCCTTCTTCCGGCTATGGCCTCAGACCCTTTCTTAACCCTCGCCGCTGACGCATCTATCCCCGTACACGCAGTGCCGACACAGGGCGCGGTGCGCACCAACACCACCCTGACCGAACCAGGTGGCCGCACAACCAAACTCAACGGACCCGGCCCCACGCTCGATGAATCAGTTCAGCAAGGCGTGGTACAGGCCGTTGCTGAACACTGCGGCGACGCCGAGTGGATCGTCATGGCGGGCTCTCTTCCCCAAGGCGTTCCGACAGATTGGTACACCCAGCTCATCAACGTCGCGCGCGAAGCCAACCCCGACATCCGTGTAGCCGTTGACACCTCCGACGCCCCTATGGTGGCTCTCGGAGAAAACCTCGAAACCGCCAGCCCCGACCTCATCAAGCCGAATGGTCTTGAGCTTGGCCAGCTCGCCAACGTGGATGGTCAGGCCCTTGAAGCTGCCGCCGAGAACGGTGATTTTAACGGTGTGGTCAAGGCTGCGAGGATCGTCGTCAAGCGCGGCATCCCCGAGGTTCTCGTCACCCTGGGTGGCGCTGGTGCAGTGCTGGTCACTGCCGATGAAGCGTGGGCCGCTACTCCCCCGCCGATAACCCTGCGCTCTACCGTGGGTGCCGGTGATTCTTCGCTCTCCGGCTATATCCTCGCCCGCCGCTCGGGTGCCTCCTACTCGGAAGCCCTGCGTCAAGCGGTGGCCTACGGCTCGGCTGCCGCAGCACTCCCGGGAACCCAGATACCAACCCCTGAAGAACTAGATATCGAACACACGACGGTTTCGGCCGTCACCGACTTTTAGCAGTACTGAGGAGTACGTACCCGATGTCATCAGAACTCATCACCACCGATCTTGTGGCGCTCGACGCCGACTTCGGTGACAGCATCGAATCAGTCATTACCAACCTGGCCACGCTTGTCCACGACACAGGCCGCGCCACCTCCGTGGAGGAACTGGCTGGCCCCGCCATCGAGCGTGAAGCAAAGGCTGGCACCGGTGTTCCCGGTGGCGTTGCCATCCCACACTGCCGATCCGCCGCAGTGTCTGAACCCACCTTGGCCTTCGCCCGTCTCTCGCGCGGCGTGGACTTCTCCGGCCCCGATGGCGACGCCCACCTGGTGTTCCTCATCGCCGCCCCGGAAGGCGGCGGTAAGGCACACCTAAAGATCCTCTCCAAGCTGGCTCGCGCGCTGGTGAAGAAGGACTTCTTGGAGGCTCTGCGCACCGCGCAGACCAAGGAAGAAATCGTCTCCCTGGTACTCGACGTGGTTAACGCCGAAAAGCCGAAGAAGAAGGCGGCAGCCAGCGAATCGGAACCTGCCGCTGCGGCTGCAGCGTCTGCGGCGAGCAAGGCTGCGGATTCACAGAAGACCCGCATCGTGGCCGTCACCGCATGCCCGACCGGCATTGCCCACACATACATGGCAGCCGACGCCCTCACCCAAACCGCCGAGGAGCGCAACGATGTCGAGCTCACCGTAGAAACCCAGGGATCCTCCAACAACACCGCTGTTTCTGCAGACACCATCGCGGCTGCCGACGCCGTCATTTTCGCTACCGATGTCGGTGTGCGCGACCGCGAACGCTTCGCCGGAAAGCCCGTTATTGAATCGGGCGTCAAGCGCGCCATCAACGAGCCTGGCGTGATGCTCGATGAAGCTATCGCTGCCGCCAAGAACCCCAACGCACACAAGGTCGCAGGCACGGCAGGCGCAGCCTCCTCTAGCTCCGCGGAAGAAGGCGAAGGACTGGGCTGGGGCAAGCGCATTCAGCAGGCCATCATGACCGGCGTGTCCTACATGGTGCCCTTCGTCGCCGCAGGTGGCCTCCTCTTGGCCTTGGGGTTCCTCTTCGGTGGCTACGACATGGCCAACGGTTGGCAGGCCATCACCAGCGATTACTCGTTGACCAACCTGCCGGGCCATGACGTCATGGTTGATGGCGAGATGATGACCTTCCAGAAGGCAGGGTTCGCCCTGTACATCGGCGCCGTGCTCTTCGCCATCGGCCAAGCATCGATGGGATTCATCGTCGCGGCGCTCTCCGGCTACATCGCCTTCGCTCTGGCAGGCCGCCCGGGCATCGCGCCGGGCTTCGCCGGTGGTGCCCTTGCGGTCACCCTTGGTGCGGGCTTCATCGGTGGTCTGGCCACCGGTCTTATCGCTGGCTTTGTTGCGATGTGGATTGGCAAGTGGAAGGTCCCGCGCTGGATCGGCTCTCTCATGCCTGTGGTCATCATCCCGCTGCTCGCCACGATGGTTACTGGCCTGCTCATGTACCTGCTGCTCGGTGCTCCGCTGGCCGCCATCATGGAAGGCCTGCAGAACTGGCTGTCTTCCATGTCCGGTTCCTCCGCGGTCCTTCTGGGCATCATCCTGGGCCTTATGATGTGCTCCGACTTGGGTGGCCCGGTCAACAAGGCTGCTTACCTCTTCGCTACTGCTGGTCTGTCCACGGGTGATGAGGCTTCCATGAAAATCATGGCCGCCGTTATGGCCTCCGGCATGGTTCCGCCGATTGCGCTGTCCATCGCTACCTTCGTACGCAAGAACCTGTTCACGCCTGCGGAGCAGGAAAACGGTAAGTCCGCCTGGCTGCTGGGTCTGTCCTTCGTCTCCGAGGGCGCTATCCCGTTCGCCGCTGCCGACCCACTGCGTGTCATCCCGTCGATGATGCTTGGTGGCGCAGTCACTGGTGCTCTGTCGATGTCCCTGGACGTCATGTCTCGCGCCCCGCACGGCGGAATCTTTGTTATCTTCGCTATCGAACCTGCGTGGGCTTACTTCGTGGCTATCCTTGCCGGCGTCATCGTGTCCGCCATTGCGGTCATCGCGATGAAGCAATTCTGGCCTAATAAGGCTGCTGAAGAGGCTGCTGCGAAGGCAGACAAGGCCAAGGCCGCCGCCTAGCGCTTAAGCCGCGTACACTTGTAAGCACGAAACACCGTAATTCGAAAGGATTATTATCATGGCTTCTAAGACCGTCAAGGTTGGTTCCTCCGTCGGACTGCACGCACGTCCGGCCTCCATCATCGCCGATGCTGCTGCTGAGTTCGATGAGGACATCTTCCTCACCCTCGTTGGCGATGAGGACGAGGATGAGACCGATGCTGCTTCCTCCCTCATGATCATGGCTCTCGGCGCAGAGCAGGGCGACGAAGTCACCGTGGTTTCTGAGAACGAGGCCGCTGTGGAGAAGATCGCCGGTCTCATCGAGCAGGACCTCGACGCTTCCTAAAGCACCTTGCGTCTTCAGAACGGCAGAGCTCCCGCTTCCCTCTTGTACTGAGGGTGGCGGGAGCTTTCTGTTGCATGGTTGTCTATCTAGTACAAGCTTCTAGTCATCAGTCTCTACTCAAACGGTTCTGTTGGGGGGCAAGGAAACCATATAGAGGTGCCTAGAAGGTTCATGTGACCTCAGAAGAACCGTCTGACCTAAACCGTTTGAATGGAACCATGTGTAGGCGCGTCTTCACACCGCAGAGGGACCGAAGTAAAAGCACCTTATGCAGACTTCTGCACACATTCACCTGGAGTTTTCTAAATCAAAGCCTCCAGATGGTGCCTTTACTCCGGTC
>DXEO01000178.1 GCA_019114925.1 Candidatus Corynebacterium faecipullorum
CCGGAGCCGCTGAGTTCCAGGGCACCACGCTCGTCGATGTCTCCGGGGTCCCCTGGCACTATGGAAACCCCCTCGTGGAGCAACGCGCGGTAGAAACAGGTTCCGCCATCATCGACCGCTCCCATCGCCGCGTCATCGCGGTATCTGGCCCCGATGCCCGGGCCTTCCTGCATAACCTCCTGAGCCAGAAGCTTGATGACGTAGACAGCGGCTTTTCCGCAGGCGCCCTTGATCTCAACATTCAGGGCCACGTCCTGCACCACATGGATCTGTGCTTCGACGGAGACACCTTCTACCTCGACGTGCCCGCAGCACAGTTCGAGTCTTTGCGGGATTTCCTCACCGCCATGGTGTTCTGGTCCCAGGTCACCGTGGAGGAAGCAGACGCGGCGGTCATCACGGTTCTGGGACAGTCACTGCAGAAACCTTCGGCGGCCTTGGTCGAGCGTTCCGTGCAGTGGCCGGGCTGCCCACGCCAGGATTTCCTCGTGCCGCGCCAGCAGCTGGAGGCTGCCGTAGCAGAGCTGGAGAAGCAGGGCGGAAGCCTAGCGGGTCTGATGGCTTATACCGCGGAGCGGGTGCGCGCACGTGAGCCCGAACTGGCCGCTGACCTTGATGAGAAGACCATCGCCCATGAGGTCCCACAATGGATCCGTCGCAACGACAATGTCCCCGCATTCGTTCACCTAGAAAAAGGTTGCTACCGCGGACAGGAGACAGTGGCTCGCGTAGAAAACCTCGGCCGCTCTCCCCGTTTGCTGGTGATGCTCTACCTCGACGGGTCCGCCCCAGAGCGCCCAGCTAGCGGCGCCGACATTACGCTCAGGGGCCGGCGCGTCGGCAGGCTCGGCACCGTAGTGGAGGATTGCGATTACGGCCCCATCGCCCTTGGCCTGATTAAGCGCAGCGCTCTCAACCACGGGGACCTGAACATTGGTCCAGTGGCGGCATCGGTCGAACCAGATTCCATCCCCACTGATGAGGGGCCCAAGGCCGGGCGCGCCGCCGTGGACCGCCTGCGCGGGAAATAGTGGCGAATTACACATTCGCCTCTTCTCCGCGGGCTACGGCCCTTTTCTACACGACGCTGGGGGGTAGTTCGGAATTTTTTCGTCACACAGGCTATGGTGTCTTACAGGAACATACACATATCTGACTAAGACGATGGGGCGGCCAAGAATCCCTGGACCGCCCTACAAACCTCAAGGGGGTCATGCACATGGGACGCGGACGCGCAAAGGCAAAGCAGACCAAAGTTGCACGCCAGCTGAAGTACAATTCGCCCGAGATGGATCTGGATTCGCTCCAGCGTGAACTCGCCTCACAAAACTCCAAGCGCTCCCGCGATGAGGACGAGGACCCGTACTCGGAGTACGCGGACTACGAAGACTATGCGGATCGCTGGAACTCGGACGAGTGGGATGAGGATGATTCCGACGCACGCTAAGCGCGTGGATCACTTCCCCACCGTGCACAGCACGTAAGCAAAAGGCCGGCAACCTTCCCCCCCTCAATAAGAGGAGGAAACTGCCGGCCTTGTTCCTTTCCCAGACCCCTGTCCTAGGACTTAGAACCCTGGGTGCTCGCCCGTCATAAGAACGCGCGGCTCGCCTTCTTCGGCAACGCGGACGGTACCCAGCTCCCATGCTTCAACGTGGCGGGCAGTCATCATGGCCAGCGCACGCTCGCGATCCTCCGGCGCAACAACGGCGATCATGCCGACGCCCATGTTGAAGGTCTTCTCCATCTCTTCGAGCGCAACCTTGCCCACCGAGGAAATGGTCTTGAAGATCTGGCCCGGAGTCCACGTCGAGCGGCTCACCTCAGCGGTCAGGCCCTCCGGGATGACGCGCTCCAGGTTGCCGGCGAGGCCGCCGCCGGTGACGTGGCAGAAGGTGGACACCGCGCACTCAGATACCAGGGCCAAGCAGTCCTTGGCATAGATGCGGGTAGGCTCCAGCAGTTCCTCACCGAGAGTGCGGCCCAAGTCTTCCATGTAGCCGTCAAGCGGCAGACCGGCCTGCTCCAGGAGGACGTAGCGTGCCAAGGAGTAGCCGTTGGAGTGCAGACCAGAGGACTTCATAGCGATAAGGACGTCGCCGTCACGTACCTTGTCTGGGCCGAGGAGCTCATCGGCCTCCACCACGCCAACGGCGGTGGCGGAGACGTCGTATTCATCCTTGCCCATGACGCCCGGGTGCTCCGCGGTCTCGCCGCCGAGGAGAGCAGCACCAGCCTGGACGCAGCCCTCAGCAATGCCCTTCACAATCTCCGCTACCTTTTCCGGCACAACCTCGCCCACCGCGATGTAATCCTGCAGGAAAAGCGGCTCGGCGCCGCACACGACGAGGTCATCCACGCACATGGCGACGAGGTCGATACCGATGGTGTCGTGCTTATCCATGGCCTGGGCCACGGCCAGCTTGGTGCCCACGCCATCAGAGCCAGCTGCGAGGACCGGTTCCTTGTAGTCCCCCAGTTTGAACAGGCCTGCGAATCCGCCGAGCCCGCCCATGACCTCGGGGCGCGTGGCGCACTTGGCACGGGGGGTAATTAGCTCTACTGCGCGGTCGCCTTCCTCAATGTTGACGCCAGCGGCAGCATACGTGTTCTCGCTCATGAGTAACTTAGTCCTTATTCCTTAGTATGTCGTCGAGCCCTGCAGGGTGCGCACGGCCTCAGCATTGGGGTTTCCGGCGGGCAGTCCGAGTGGGTACTTCCCATCGAAGCATGCACAGCA
This sequence comes from Candidatus Corynebacterium faecipullorum, assembly GCA_019114925.1. Lineage (GTDB taxonomy): Bacteria > Actinomycetota > Actinomycetes > Mycobacteriales > Mycobacteriaceae > Corynebacterium > Corynebacterium faecipullorum. Next base: position 2,741 of record DXEO01000178.1, read on the forward strand.
CAGTTCGTTGCGTGGCTGTTGGGTAGCCGCCACCATCTCATCGGTAGAGACGAAGCCCAGCGAATCCGCACCGATCGCGGTGCAGATGGTCTGTGCTACCTCTTCCGGATCATCGGAGGGGTTGGCGTTGGCAATGAGCTCGCCTGGAGAGGCAAAATCGATGCCGTAGAAGCATGGCCACTTCACCGGCGGGGAGGCGATGCGCACGTGGACTTCCGCAGCACCGGCTTCCCGCAGCATCCGGATCAGTGCGCGCTGCGTGTTACCACGCACGATTGAATCATCCACCACCACGATGGACTTGCCTTCGATGACCTCCCGCAGCGGATTGAGCTTGAGGCGGATACCCATCTGCCGCTGGGACTGCGTGGGCTGGATGAAGGTGCGCCCCACATAGGAGTTCTTCACCAAGCCATGCGCAAAGGTCAGCCCGGATTCGCGGGCATATCCCACGGCGGCCGGGTTGCCGGACTCAGGAACGGGGATCACCATGTCTGCATCGGGTGCCGGGTACTGGCGCGCTAGACGACGCCCAATTTCCACACGCGTAGCGTTGACCGAACGGCCCTTAATATTGGTATCTGGCCGCGCCAGGTAGACATATTCGAAGACGCAGCCGTGGCGCTTAGTTTCTGCAAAGCGCTCGGAGCGAATGCCGGTCTCATCGATAGCAACGAGCTCACCCGGTTCGATTTCCCGAATAAATTGCGCGCCGACGATATCGAGCGCACACGTTTCACTAGCGACCACCCAGCCCGTGTTGAGCCGTCCGAGGGCTAGCGGGCGCACGCCATGCGGGTCGCGAGCCGCGTAGAGGGTGTGCCCGTCCGTAAAGGTCAGGCAGTACGCACCTTTCACGGTGGGCAAGAGCTGCAGAGCAGAGTCGAACACGCTACTGTCTTCGCTCACGCCATCAGCCAGCAAGATGGACAGACACATGGAGTCCGAGACGGACTCTTCCTGCGGCTTGATAAGTCCGCGTTCCACGGCCTCAGCGCGCAGCTCCTGATAGTTCACCAGGTTGCCGTTGTGACCAAGCGCGATGTCGACGCCGCTGGGCGACGTCCCGAACATCGGCTGCACATTCGACCATTCCTTGCCACCCGCGGTGGAGTACCGCGTGTGACCGACGGCCACGTTGCCGTGCAGTGAGGTCAGAATGGATTCATCGAAAACATTAGAGACTAGGCCCATATCTTTGAAGACAACAATGCGGTCATCATCCCCGACCGCGATGCCGGCGGCCTCTTGGCCGCGGTGCTGGAGGGCGAAAAGTCCGAAGTAGGTTAACTTGGAAACCTCTTCTCCTGGTGCCCAAACACCGAAGACTCCGCATTCTTCACGGGGTTCTGGATCCAGGCTGGGATCCGTGGACAGGGTCTTAGTCATGCTCTGGACGTGTTCAGCTACCACGGCGCTAATCCTAGCCGTTCCGGCCAGTGAAAACTAACGGAATCACGGGCAGGCAACTCGCGATCTCGTGAGAGCGGGAGCCGGAGGCGTCCACGCGGCCGTCGTGAAGCGCCTGCTCCCAATCCAGGATGCCCGTGGCCAGCTGCAACCATGTCTGGGGATCCATCTCCACCACATTCGGAGGGGTACCGCGGGTGTGCCGGGGCCCGGCAATACACTGCACTGCCACGAATGGGGGGACCCGCAATTCCACGGAGTGCCCCGGCGCGTCCGCCTCCAGCAGGCGGGCTGTGGCCCGAGTGGCTTTCGCAAGGGCCGGGCGACCTGGTTTTTCCACCTCTTCAGGGTTACGGATCCACTCCTCCACCGCTTCGACGGCAGCACGGGTGGTTGCGGCATCAACAGCCTTCTTCATACGCTTCGCACGCTCCCTGATACTTTGTTATCCATGTCACCAACCATGCCACCAAGCTCTTCGGAAGAAAAGAAGCCGGTCCCCACCGGGAAGTCTCCCTCTCTCACGTTGCGGTTTATGGCCGCCCCGACTGATCTCACCATCGCCGGCGCCCAAGGCATCGGCGGCGGCCGCGTTCTGGAATGGATCGATAAGGCTGCCTATGCGTGCGCGGTCCAGTGGTCGGGCACCTACTGCGTAACAGCCTACGTGGGCCATATTCACTTCACTCGCCCAATCCCCCCGGGCCACTTGGTGGAAGTGCGCTCACGAATCGCGATGACCGGGCGCTCCTCCATGCACATCGTCAACGAGGTGCTCTCCGCCGATCCGCGCGATGGAATTTTTACCCGAGCGTGCGACTGCCTCGTCATCTTCGTGGCCAAAGATACCGAGACCGGAAAGTCGGTGGCTGTTCCGTCGCTGATTCCGGACACCACTGAGCACCAGCGTGTGTGGGAGGCCGCGGAATCACGCATCAAGCTACGCCAAGCCATCGAAGCGGAAATGGAAAAGCAGACTTATGATGGCCCGTCCGATGCACCCCGAATGGTGAACCGCTTCCTGGCTAAGCCCACCGATGTCAATTGGGGCGGCAACGTCCACGGCGGAACGGCCATGGAATGGATTGATGAGGCCGGTGCTGCCTGTACCATGGAATGGTCGGGAGAGCACACCGTCGCGGTCTATGCCGGTGGCATTCGCTTCTACCGGCCCATTCACATTGGAGACCTCATCGAAGTGGATGCCCGTATGATGCGCACGGATACCCGCTCCATGCAGATGTCGATCCACGTGCGCTCGGGCAACCCGCGCGGCGGCCGCGAAAAACTGGAGACCGCCATCCACGCCACCGTCTCCTACATGGCGATGGACGCTGACTGGCAGCCGCTGGCTGCCCGCCAATTCACTCCCCGCACCGAGGAGGATAAGCGCCTCTGGGAGCACGCCGGCATCCTCCGCGGATTGCGCGGCAAGTACTCCCCGAAGCCACTGGTCGTGGCACCACAGCACCAGCACGTAGATTAGCCCGAGGCTCACCCACCACCCCACAGCTGCTTGGCACTAGCACCGAGGGGCTAGTCCAATGGCTCAACCCGGCACGCCACGTGGAGGGAGCTTGGGTCCTTGGCCTTGCGCAACGTAACGGTGCGCGCTCCGATCTCACTGTTTGTGGCGACGCTCGGAGCCACAAACACTCCCGTGCTCGCCGGAAGAATGACGGGCTTGTAGAAATCCGCACTGATGCGAACTGCACCCGGAAGGGTGCCGTCGAGCACCGACAGCATACGGGCGTGCGTGTACATGCCATGCGCAATGGGCGCGGGGAAGCCGAAGAGCTTGGCGCCCACGGTGGAGACGTGGATGGGGTTCTTATCACCAGATGCCGCCGCATAGACGCGAGTGCTCGCGGCGCTAAAACGCAGCGTGGCCGTGGGGGTTCCCACCTCATCGCCGGGGAAGTCCAGGAAACGCTCGGCCTCCGGGCGGGTTCTCACTTGCCGCGGGGTGTCCTTAGTGAATTTCGCTCCCTGTCCTAGGAAGACCGATGTCTGGCGCCAGATCTCCTCACCCTCCACGCTGTAGGTAGTCACCATATCGATGACCAGCCCCTTGCGGTGGGGTCGCAAGTTTTCCGCATGCACGGCGATGTCACAGCTCTCGTCGACGCGCAACGGGCGTTTCTGCTCGATGCGGTTGGACAGATGCACCACGCCTACAGCGGGGAAAGGAAAATCCTGTGCGGCCATCACCTTGATAGCGAGCGGGAAGGCCAGCGCGTACAGATAGGTGGGGGGCAGCTCGTTGCCCAGACGCAGGCCCGTGGCTTGGCAGTAGCGTGCGAGGTGCTCGGTGTCTACGCGCACCCCCTCGACGCGGTAGGCGGTCTGCGGGTCATCGACCTTGCGCTTGCCTGCCCCCAGCCCGGGGATGGGCACCGCGCCCACCATCAGGCTGCGGTAGAGCGCGGGAAGATCTGGAATCTCGTTGAGTGTGGTGACGTTCATTTAGGCTCCCATGAGGTTCTGGCCACAGACGCGGACGGTGTTGCCGCTGACCGCCGCGGCGGCCGGCGAGGCGAAGAAAGCGACGGTCTCGGCGACGTCGACAGGCAAGCCGCCTTGCTGCAGTGAGTTCAGGCGGCGGCCGATCTCGCGCGGGCCGGTTGGCATCGCGGCGGTCATGGCGGTCTCAATGAAGCCCGGCGCCACGGCATTGATGGTGGAGCCGTTCTCGGCGAGGACGGGACGCAGAGCGTCGACCAGCCCGATGATGCCAGCCTTGGTGGTGGCGTAGTTCGTCTGGCCGCGGTTACCGGAGATGCCGGCCATGGAGGACACACCAACCACGGCCGCACACGGCGCGAGGGAGCCAGACTCCAGAAGGTTTTCGGTGATGCGCACCGGCGCCAGAAGGTTAACGGCCAGGACAGCATCCCACTGGCCTTCATTCATGTTGGCCATAAGTTTGTCACGGGTAATGCCGGCGTTGTGGACGATGACGTCAATAGCTCGGCCATGGCGCTCCTGGGCGTGCTGGGCAATCTTATCCGCAGCCTGAGGGTCAGTGACGTCAAGAGGCAGCGCGGTGCCTTTCACCTTGTTCGCGGTCTTTGCCAGATGCTCGCTGGCCTGTGGGACGTCGATACAGATAACGCTGGCACCGTCGCGCGCCAGCACTTCCGCGATGGTGGCGCCGATACCGCGGGCAGCACCGGTCACCACCGCAAGCCGCCCATCGAGTGGCTGCTCCCCGTTCTGTGCCTCACCGCTGCGTCCGGAAGGAACCTGTCCCTGGGCGCTGACGCGCACAACCTGCCCATCCACGAAAGCCGACTTTCCGGAAAGGAAGAAGCGGACCGTGGACTCCACCTCTGCGGTGGCCGCGGGGTCTACCCACACCAGGTTCACGGTGCCGCCCTTGCGCATCTCCTTGGCCAAAGAACGGGTAAAGCCTTCGAGGGCGCGGGCAGCAATGCGAGCGTCGATGGTATCTGCAGCCTCCGGGGTGGTACCGACAACTACTAAGCGCGCGCACGGCAGGAGGTTGCGCATTTGCGGGTTGAAGAAGTCATAAAGTTCACGCAGCTGTTCAGGGGTGTCTAGGCCGGTGGCGTCGAAGACGAGGGCAGCGCGCTTCGCCTCGGTGGAAGAGTTGATGACCTGGTAGTCCACGGCTAGTTGGGAGCGCAGAAAGTCTGCGATGCGTCCCTGACCGCCGATGACGATGGGGCCGTCGAGCGCCGGTTCCCCTTTCTTGTGACGGCGCAGGGGGTACCCCTGCGGTACTCCTGCTTTGGCGGCGAGCGGTGAGTTGATGAGCTTCTCAGCAAATGTGACGTGCGGCATGGGCCGGTGTGTTCCTTTCTTGGGTCTTCACAACCTTGCGAGCCCTGATCGGACAGTTGCAAGGTTAGTTAATTAAGTGATAGAACTAACAATATCACTTAAGTTGTGACGCGAAATGAACAGTCGGGCTGCTACCCCCTCCCACTGGGACGATTCGCACCAGTCCACTCGCGAAGGAGTTTTCAATGACCAACCCCCCGCACCGCGTAGCCATCCTGGGTGGCAACCGTATTCCCTTTGCTCGCTCCAATAAGCAGTACGCTCACGCATCCAACCAAGACATGCTCACCAGTGCGCTGGATGGCCTCGTGGCACGCTACGGGTTGCACGACGAACGCCTTGGCCTCGTGGCAGCCGGAGCAGTTCTCAAGCACTCCCGCGATTTCAACCTCACCCGCGAATCCGTGCTCGGCTCCGCCCTCGACTCCACGACTCCAGCTATTGATATGCAACAGGCCTGCTGCACTTCCCTGGCGGCAGCCATCCACGTCGGCGATGCCATCGCCCAAGGGCGTATTTCCGCCGGCATCGCAGGAGGCACGGACACCACTTCGGACGCCCCGCTGGCGGTCAATGACACGCTGCGCCGCACACTGCTCAACCTCACCCGCGCCAAGACCGCCGCGCAGCGCGCCCAGCTCATCGGCTCCATCCGCCCCTCGCAGCTGGCCCCGGAGCAGCCGCAGAATGGCGAACCCCGCACCGGGCTTTCCATGGGCGAGCACGCCGCCATCACCGCCCGCGAGATGAACATCAGCCGCGAAGCCCAGGACGAGCTGGCACTCGCCTCCCACCAGAACCTCCACAAGGCCTGGGAGGAGGGCTTCTTCGATGACCTCACCACCGGCTTCCTCGGCGTCAATCGCGATACCAATCTGCGTCCGGATTCTTCCCTGGAGTCCCTAGCCAAGCTCAAGCCGGTCTTCGGTAAACGTGATGCCGAGCAGCACGGCACGCAGGCGACGATGACTGCAGGCAACTCCACGCCGCTGACCGACGGCGCCTCCGTCGCCCTCCTCAGCTCTGAAAAGTGGGCTGCCGAGCACAATATCGAACCCCGCGCCTTCCTGGTGGATTCCCAGACCGCGGCGGTCGGCTTTGTCCACGGCCCCGATGGGCTTCTCATGGCCCCCACCTACGCGGTCCCGCGCCTTCTGGAGCGCAACAACCTGTCGCTACAGGACTTCGACTTCTACGAAGTCCACGAGGCCTTCGCCTCCCAGGTACTCGCCACCCTGTCTGCATGGGAGGACGAGACCTACTGCCGCGAGCGCCTGGGCCTGCAGTCTGCACTCGGCCCCATCGACCGCGCCAAGCTCAACGTCAAGGGCTCTTCCCTAGCAGCCGGCCACCCCTTTGCCGCCACCGGCACCCGCATCCTCGCCACCACCGCCAAGATTCTTGAGGAAAACGGTGGCGGACGCGCCCTCATTTCCATCTGCGCCGCCGGCGGCCAGGGTGTCGCAGCCATCGTCGAGCGTTAAGCACCGCCCTCTCAGAAAGGACCCTCATCATGGCACTCACCAAGTCTTCCACCGACAAGAAACCCGTCTCCCCGGAGCTCAACAACCAAGCCACCACCGATGCACCCAAGGCGGAGGCCCGCAGCCCACACCGCCTGCCCACCACCCCCAAGCCTTCCGTCGCCACCGAACTTGCCGCGCTTCTCGACGGCCCCCACGCCGCCTTCCGCCAAGAACTGCGGACCTTCCTCAATGACCCGGAGCTCTTCCCGAAGCCCCACTTGTCTATGGCGGAGCAGCGCCAGCACACCTTCGAGAACCTCTCCAAGGTGCGCGATTTCGGCGGATTCAACCGCGGCCTGCGCAGGGCACACGGCGGCGCTGGCAAGCCGAACCTCTCTACCTTCACCTTGGAAGGCCTGGCCTGGGTTGATGGCTCGCTGGCCATCAAGTCCGGTGTGCAGTGGGGCCTGTGGGGTGGTGCGCTAGATCAGCTGGGCACCGAGCGCCACCTCGACTGGATCAACAAGGCCGCCAGCCTGGAGCTTCCGGGCTGTTTCGCCATGACCGAGCGCGGCCACGGCTCCGACGTACAATCCCTAGAAACCACCGCAACCTTTGACCCGGAGACCGATGAGTTCATCATCCACACCCCCTCCGATTCCGCAGTGAAGAACTACATTGGCAACGCCGCCAAGGATGGCCGCGCGGCCGTCGTCTTCACCCAGCTCATTACCCCGGACAGCGATGGTCGCTCCCACGGCGTCCACGCCATCATCGTCCCTATACGCGATGAAGAAGGCAACGAGCTACCAGGCGTCACCCTGGGCGATCATGGCCACAAGGGTGGTTTGGTGGGTGTCGATAATGGCACCTTGCGCTTCGACAATGTCCGCGTGCCGCGCGAGAACCTGCTCAACCGCTTCGCCGACGTGGACGAGAAGGGTAAGTACTCCTCCCCCATCGAGTCCAAGAATGCCCGCTTCTTCACCATGCTGGGAACGCTTATCCGCGGCCGCATCGGCGTATCCGGCGCAGCGGGCGCAGCCACCGAGGCCTCCCTGGACATCGCCATCCGCTACGCCAACCGCCGCCGCCAGTTCGAAGGTGCGACCGGTGCGGAAAAGCGCCTCATCGAGCACCGCCAGCACCGACGCCGCCTGCTCATTCCGTTGGCCCGCACTTACGCGCTGCACCTGCTCTACAACCAGATTCTGGAGCGCTACCAGGAACAGAACGATCAGCAGGAGGCCGGCACTTGGTCCGTCACGGAGCCGACCGAGGAGCAGAAGTTCGCCTCCCGCGAGATGGAGTCTCTAGCCGCAGCGATCAAGACTGCGCAGAC
>DXEO01000179.1 GCA_019114925.1 Candidatus Corynebacterium faecipullorum
GCGAAGAGTGCTGCGGCGGCAGCAATTGGGGGTAACGATCTTTGTGGCGGTATGTCCAAACTGGAGGCGGAACATAGCGGGCACCTCTTTCTGCTTCAGAGTTAAGTGGCGGCTTTCCTGCCGCGTACCGAGCGGTACTTTCACTTAAAATTAAAGCTCTCTTTGGTGCAGAAAGGCTAGCTGACCAGCAGTTTTAAGCTTTCCTCTTATATTTATCGCTGTTTGTGCTTAGCCTCTTAGGCTTCTTTAGATTTCCCCTACTTTCGGGCCGACTTTGGAAAGGTTAAGTCCTTAACCTCCGGTATCGGGGGGAACTTGCGGGGGTGGCTACTTAGGATTGTCACCTCGTGTCCAGGGCTTTTAGGTGAAAGGGGGGTAACTTTTTCTGAATCCTTGGCTATTTCTTCGTAAAAGCATGGATGTTTTCTGTGAATGCATAGATTTTACTTATCGGCACAATAGTGGCCTGGTCGACGGGGAACGTGATGACGAGCGTGAACGGTTCCGGGTGGGGACGCTTGGGTCAATTAAAGATTAAGAAAACTAATGCTTCTATTGGAGTAACTTATTCCTGTGGGGTTGGGCGGTGGAGCGAAGCAGCGGGATCGGCAAAGCCCCGCATTACGTCAGGATAGGTAATGCGGGGCTGGTTCAGCGCTAGGGGTTCAGCGCGAGGAGTAGGTGAGGAAGTTTATTTGATGTCCTCAACCACGTCCGGGTTCTTGTCCAGCCAGTCCTGGACGGCCTCCGGCTCCTTGCCCTCGCCGTATTCGTTGACCACGAGGTCTTCCAGGGTGCCGTACTGTTCATCATCCAGCTTCAGGCCCTTGAGCCACTCGGCTACCTCCGGATTGTCCTCCTCGAAGCCGTCGCGGGCTAGCCAGTGCAGACCCTCGGTATCACCCAGGGTGCCCTTCGGATCCTCGAGGTCCTTGACGGGGAACTTAGCGTTAGCCCAGAACGGACGCCACAGCGTGACTACGATGTCTTCCTCGGCATCGGTCGCGGACTTCAGCTCAGAAAGCATAGCCGGGGTGGAAGAGGTGGACAGGTTGTAGCCGTCCAGCTCGTAGCCTTCGATGGTCTCCTGGGAGGCCTTGGTCAGGCCTGCGCCCGGCTCGATACCCACGACCTGGCCGCCGAAGCGGTCAGCCTGTCCCTTCAGGTCTTCGATGGAGTTGACATCATCCATGTACTCCGGCACTGCCCAGGTCAGGCGGGCATTTTCGTAGTAGGCGCCATAGTCCTCAATCTTGTCGGAGTACTTGTCCATGTACTGCTTGTGGGTGAATTCGGACCAGGCAGACGGGTAGATGTCGATGTCGCCGGAAGCGAGGGCGGTGTAGACCACGGCGGCGTCGTTAAGCTGCTCGTGCTCAACGGTGTAGCCGGCCTCCTCCAGCTTGTTCTGCAGGAGGTAAGCTGTGGACAGGCCATCGGTCCAGGACGGAATGTAGCCCATGGTGATGGTGCCCTTGTCACCGTCATTGTCGGAGCCAGACGCGGAGTCCGAGGAGTCAGAGGAGCAGGCCACGAGGGAAGCGCTCAGCGCGAGGGCAGAGACGGTGGCCAGAATCTTACGGGAGAACATGCATTGTCCTTTCGGAGTTGAGCAGTGAGAGGTATGAAATTATCGGTGCGCGGTATTACTTGCGCACCAAGTTCAGAATCGAGGCCGGGTAGCTCTTGAGCGAACCCAGAGCCGCGGTGAGCCGGTCAAGGAAGACGGCCAAGATAACCACCGCGAGTCCGGCTTCAACGCCCTGAGCAATATCCAGGGTGGAAATAGCGGAGACCACTTCCTTGCCCAGGCCGTCCGCGCCCACCATGCCGGCGATGACTGCCATGGATAGCGAGAGCATGATGACCTGGTTAATACCGGCCATAATGGTCGGCACGGCCAGCGGGAGCTGGATGCCCTTGAGGATCTGCCAATTGGTTGCACCGTAGGACTTGCCGGCCTCTACGGTTTCGCTATCCACCTGGCGGATGCCCAGTTCGGTCATGCGCACACCCGGAGGCAGCGCGAAGATGATGGTGGAGAAGATGCCCGGGACCACGCCGATAGAGAAGAATGTCACCGCTGGAATGAGGTAGACAAAGGCCGGCATGGTCTGCATGAAGTCCATGATGGGGCGGATGATCGCGCTGGCAGTGTTCGACTTCGCTGCCCAAATGCCCAGTGGAACCGCCAGGATGGTGGCAGACAAAGTGGCAATGAGCACGAGCGACATGGTCTCCAGCATGGTGTCCCATTGGCGCATGCACATCACCAGCAAAAAGCCAAGGGCGGAGCCGATGGCGAACTTGGGCGAGCGGAAGAACCAACCTAACAACGCCAAGATGACGAGCATGATGATGCCAGGGACGGAGAGGAGCACCTCTGAGAAACCGTCAATGAGGAAGCTCATGATGGCGGAGAAGGCGTCGAAAAGCACAGCGGCGTTATCGGTGAGCCAGTCAATGCCGTCCGAGACCCAATCGCCCAAGGGGATGCGTGGCAATGTGTTTTGATCCATGGCTTAGTTCTCCTCTCCAGTGGTGTCGATGTCACTCGATGCGGCGGACAAGAGGGTCACGCGCGGAATAACACCGGTGAACTTGCCGTTGCCGTCGACAACGAGCAGAGGGGTCGTGGTGTCGGCGGCATATCCGAAGAGATCAGCAATATTCTGATCCTCGTGGACGATATGCGTGGTCGTGGAATCGAGTGGCAGCTCACTGTTGCCGTTGCGCACCGCCTTGGCGATGTCCTCTTCCCAGACCACGCCGGCTGGTGTGCGGTCAGCATTGAGCACCACGAGCCAGGAGTTTTGAGATTCGCGCAGGAGCTTTTGCGCGGTGAGCGGGCCCTGGCTCGCGTTAAGGGTGTTCTGTGGGCGCTCGACAATATTCTCCGCATTGAGTACGCGGGAGCGGTCAACATCCTTAACGAAGTCGGCCACGTAATTATTGGCGGGGTTTTGCAAAATCTCTTCGGCGGTACCAATTTGTTCCACCCGGCCGTCGCGCATCATGGCGATGTGGTCACCAATACGCATGGCCTCGTTGAGATCGTGGGTAATAAAGACGATGGTTTTGTTGAGAGAGGCCTGTAGATCAATGAGCTGATCCTGCATGTCCTTGCGGATGAGCGGGTCCAATGCGGAGAACGCCTCATCCATGAGCAGGATGTCTGTATCTGCTGCCAGCGCACGGGCAAGGCCCACGCGCTGCTGCATGCCGCCGGAGAGCTCGTCTGGCATGGAATCAGCCCAGCCTTCGAGCCCCACCATTGCCAAGGCTTCCTCTGCCTTGGCCTCACGCTCTTGCTTGGATACGCCTTTAATCTCGAGCCCATATGCCGCGTTCTCACCGACAGTGCGGTGGGGTAGCAAAGCGAAGGACTGGAAGACCATGGAGATACGGTCGCGTCGTACAGCGCGCAGCTCCTCCTCCGACATGGCTGCTAAGTTTTGGTCGCCAATGAAAATCTCGCCTGAGGTGGCATCCCACAGACCGTTGAGCATGCGGATGAGCGTGGACTTTCCGGAGCCCGACAGGCCCATAACAACGAAGATCTCGCCCGGTTCCACCTCAAAGCTGGCGTCAATCACCGCGGCGGTGAGGCCCTGCTCGCGGAGCTCTTCACGAGTGGACCCATTCTTGAGGGATTCCACCCCTCTCTTGGCATGTTTGCCAAAGACCTTGTACAGATTCTTGGCGGTAATCGCTGCCATTTCCCCTCCTTGCTCCGGGAATCGCTAACCCTTCCACCGTGTCATGACATCCAGAGTGTTTCAACCGAAAAATCAGCTTGCGGACAGGTTTCGCAGTTGACTGCGCGCTCGCGGCGCGTGTTGTGCAGAGTGCAGTCCCATGTCTGAGTGCTGCGGATACTTAGGGTTCTGACGCGGTGTGGGAGTCCACCAATCTCAAGCAAATAACGAAGCTATAACAACTTCCTGTTGTTGAAGCTGGACCTTGTGGGCACGGTGCGCTGCTAGGCTCGTGCGTCATGGCACTGTGTGATGCGCCGATGCTTGTCGACGGCGGCCTCGGAACCCACCTTGAAGCACAAGGGCATGACATCTCAGGCCCGCTGTGGTCGGCGCGGGTGCTGCGTGAGAACCCCGCGCTCATTGAGTCTGCGCACGTCGACTTCTTCGCCGCCGGCGCGCAGGTTGCTACCGCGGCC
>DXEO01000180.1 GCA_019114925.1 Candidatus Corynebacterium faecipullorum
GGACTTGCCGGAACCGGACTCGCCCACCAGCGCCAGGGTGGTGCAGCGGCGGAGGTCGAAGGAGACATCATCGACGGCCTTCAGCAGCTTCTTGCCGCCGCGCTGGCCGCGGATATCGAATTCCTTGGTGAGGTTACGCACCGAGATGACCGGGGCCTGAGCCGCGGAAGATGAACCTTCAGCGGAATCTGCAGCGGTGGAACCAGACTCGGAGGCGGCGCCGAGCGTCCCACCCGACTTCAGCTCCTTGGCCTCCACACCAGCTTCCTTGGCCGCGCGGATGCGGGAGGAGGCGAGGGAGGGGGCGGCGTCGACAAGCCGGCGCGTGTACGGGTGCTGCGGGGAGCGCAGAATCTCTCGCGAGGGGCCCGACTCGACGATGCGGCCGCGGTGCATCACGATGAGGTGCTCCGCGCGCTCGGCCGCCAGACCGAGGTCGTGGGTAATGAAAAGCACCGCGTTACCCAGCTCCTCAGTGAGGTGCTCTAGGTGATCCAGGATGGTTTTCTGCACCGTCACGTCGAGGGCGGAGGTAGGCTCGTCGGCGATGAGCAACTTCGGGCGTGCGGCCAGGCCAATCGCGATGAGCGCGCGCTGGCGCATACCACCAGAGAACTCGTGGGGGTACTGCTTGGCGCGGCGTTCGGCGTCGGGAAGCCCGGCTTCCTCCAGAAGCTCCACCACGCGTTCGTGGCGCTTGGAGCCCTCCACCACGTGGTTGGCCTTGAGAGACTCCTCAACCTGCGTGCCGATGCTCCACACTGGGTTGAGGTTGGACATCGGATCCTGCGGGACCAGGCCAATCTTGTCGCCGCGCAGTGATTCGAATTGCTTGTTGTTGTAGTGAGTGACGTCCTCGCCCTCAAAAAGGATCTGGCCGCCAGTGACCTTGCCGGTGCCCGGCAGCAAGCCGAGGATGGACATCGCCGTGGTGGACTTACCGGAACCGGACTCTCCCACGATGGCCACGGACTGGCCCGGGTAGATGGACATGTTGACGCCACGCACTGCCTCAACCACGCCGGTCGACGTGGTGAAGGAGATGCGGACGTCCTTCATTTCAAGAAGTGGCTTAGTCATTAGCGCTTCCTCGCCTTCGGATCGAGTGCATCGCGGACGACGTCACCCATCATGATGAAGCTCAACACGGTCAGGCCCAAAGCGCCCGCCGGGTAGAACAGGACTGCCGGAGCGACGCGGAGGGAAGCCTGCGCGTCAGAGATGTCTCCGCCCCAGGACACGAACGTCGGCGGCAGGCCGATGCCCAGGAAGGACAAGGTGGCCTCCGCGACGATGTAGGTGCCCAGCGCCACGGTGGCGTAGGAGATGATGGGCGCGGCCGCATTCGGCAGGATGTGGCTGAACAAGATACGCCAGCTCGACGCACCGATGGAGCGCGCGGATTGCACGAATTCCTCGTTCTTGATGGAGACCACCGCGCCGCGCGTGATGCGGGCGATGGAGACCCAGCCGAAGAGGCCGAGCACCAAGACCACCGTGATGATGGTGCGGTGCTCCTTGAACATCTGCATGACCACGATGGCGGCCAGCACCAGCGGGATGGCGAAGAAGATGTCGGTGATGCGGGACAGGACGGAGTCGATCCAGCCGCCGAAGAAGCCAGCGATAGCACCGATCATTGAACCAAGCACTACGACGAGCAGCGTGGTGAGGACGCCGACGGCTACCGACGCGCGCGCACCGTAAATCACGCGGGCGTAGATATCGCAGCCTTGGCGGTTGAAGCCGAAGGGGTGGCCCGGCTCGGCGGGGGCGAGGGACTTGGACAGCTCGCACAGGCGTGGGTCGGTGCTAGTGAAGAGGCTTGGTGCGATGGCCAGGAGGATGGCCACGAGAATCATCACGGCCGCAATCCAGAACAGTGGGCGACGGCGCAGGTAGCGCCATGCCTCGCCCCACTGGGAGGAAGGCGCGGACTCGTCCTTGACGGCATCGACCGCGCCGAGACCCGTTTCATCGGTTTCCGAGACGAAGTGCTCTTGGCCCGGGTAGGGAGTAGTTTTCTCGAAATTAGGCATAGCGGATCCTCGGATCAAGTACGGCGTACAGGAGGTCAACGAGCAGGTTGGCGATGATGTAGATGATCACCAACACCGTGGTGAAGGAGACGATTGTGGTCGGCTCACCACGCAGAATGGCCTGGTACATGGTGCCGCCGACGCCGTTGATGCCGAAGATGCCCTCGGTGACGATGGCGCCGGTCATGAGCGCGCCGATGTCGGCGCCGATGAAGGTGGCCACGGGAATCAGCGAATTGCGCAGCACGTGGCGACGGGTCACCGCGCCGTTGGACAGACCCTTGGCGCGGGCGGTGCGCACGTAGTCGGCGCGCAGGTTCTCCGCCACGGACTGGCGGGTCAGGCGGATGACGTACGCCAAGGAGAGCGCGCCGAGCACCATAGCCGGCATGAGGAGAGACTTCACCGTGGCGTTAGCGCCTACGGTAACCGGCAAGACTCCCCACTTAATGCCCACGAGGTACTGGAAGACAAAGCCGATGACGAAGGAAGGCACCGCGATGACGAGCAGGGAGATGACCAGCACGGTGGAATCGAAGAAGCCGCCGCGGCGCATACCGGCGAAGACACCGAAGAGGATGCCGAAGACGGACTCAAAGATAATGGCCATGACGGTCAGCTTCACAGTAACCGGGAAGGCGTTAGCCATCACCTGGGTTACGGGAACCCCGGAGAAGGTCGTACCGAAGTCCAGCATGAAGATGCCCTTGATATAGAGCAGATACTGAATGATGAACGGCTTGTCGAGGTTGTATTCCGCCTCGATGCGGGCACGGGCGGCCTCGGTAAGGCCGCGGTCACCGCCAAGGGCTTCGACAGGATCGCCGGGCATCAAGAAGACGAGCGCGTAGATGAGCAAGGTAGCTCCGAAGAACACCGGAATCATCTGGAGCACTCGGCGCCCGATATAGCGCAGCATAGTGTGGTCCTTTACTCGTTGTGGGGCAGGTGCTTGCCAGCGTCGGGACGCGGGGCATAGCTTACGAGAATTCTAATGTGTGATCCCACCCTTCGAGAAATCTATAGCGCGTTTCTAATCACACTTTGGGGGTGAAAACGTGGGACGACCCCCGCTCCACGGAGGTTGCGGGGGTCGTGCGAAGTGGCCAGGGGTGGCGTTACTTCTTGGTGATGTTGTAGTACACCGGCTGGGACTTCCAGGAGAAGACGACATTGTCGACGTTTTCGGAGTAGCCACCGGTGGCGTTGGAGTACCACAGCGGGATAGCCGGCAGGTCCTTGAACAGGATTTCCTGGGCCTCGGTGTACTTCTTGATGGCGTCTTCCTCGGAGGAGGAGGTCAGGGCTTCGTCGAGAAGCTTGTCAAACTCCGGGTTGCTGTAGTCACCGTCGTTAGAAGAGGCGTCGGTCTTGTACAGCGGGGCGAGGAAGTTGGCCTGGCTCGGGTAGTCTGCCTGCCAGCCGGTGCGGAAGGCGGTCTTGATGGTGCGGTTAGTCACCTCATCGCGCAGGGACTTGAAGTCCGGGTACGGAGCGCCGACAGCCTCGATGCCGAGGGTGTTCTTGATGGAGTTCGTGGTTGCATCCACCCAACTCTTGTGGCCACCGTCAGAGTTGTAGGCAATTTCGAGGGTCGGGTTATCCCACTTGTTGATCTTATCGGCCTCGGCCCACAGCTCCTTAGCCTTCTCCGGATCGTACTCAAGGACCTCATTGCCCTTGATGTCCTCGGAGTAGCCCGGCATAACCGGGGAGGTGAAGTCCTTGGCCGGGGTGCGGGTGCCCTTGAAGATGGTATCGGTGATCTCCTCGCGGTTGATGGCGTGGGAGATAGCCTGACGGCGCAGGACGCCTTCCTCGCCGGAGTAGTGCTCGAGGTTCTCGCCCAGGGTGAAGGACTGGAACACGGCGGTCGGCTGGTTTACAGCGCGGTCACCGAGGTCGGCCTCGTAGACGTCGAACGCGGAGTCCGGAATGGCGTCGAGGACGTCCAGGTTGCCTGCCAGCAGGTCGGCGTAGGCTGCATCCTGGCCGGCGTAGAAGACGAACTTGATGCCGTCGTTCTGCGGGGTCTGGCCGCCGGAGTACTCCTCGTTCGGAACGATGGTGGCGTCCTGGTTGTGGTTCCACTCGGACAGCTTGTACGGGCCGTTGCCAATCGGGTTCTGGCCGAAGGCATCCATGTCTTCCAGAGCCGACTCGTGCAGCGGGTAGAACGCGGAGTAGCCCAACTGTGCCGGGAAGTCCTGCTCCGGGCTGTTCAGAGCGATGGTGAAGGTGAGGTCATCGACGACCTTGAGGCCCTCCATCTCCTTGGCGCCTTCCTCGAAGCCCTTGATGTTGGCAAAGAAGGAAGCGTTGAGCTGATCGTTAGCCACGGCGTAGTTCCACGCATCCACGAAGTTCTTCGCGGTCACCGGGGAGCCGTCGGAGAACTTCGACTCCTTGAGCTTGACGGTGAACTCGGTGTTGTCGTCGTTCGGCTCGATGGATTCAGCTAGCTCGTTCTGGGCTTCGCCTTCGTCGTCGTAGTAGACCAAGCCGGCGTAGATGGAATCGACGATGCGTCCGCCGCCGGTTTCGTTGGTGTTGGCCGGGATGAGCGGGTTCTGCGGCTCGGAGCCGTTGACGGTGACGATTCCGTCACCGGATGCGGAGCCGGAAGCAGAGTCCGAACCGGAGTTGTCGCCACCACAGGCCGCGAGGGTGAGGGGCAGGGTAGCGACAGAGAGGGCAGCGAGTGTCTTCTTGAGCGTCATGTGGGGCTTAGACCTCCGTGGTTCGAGAAAGATGTAGAAAACCTGTGATGTTGGTTTTATATGAAGCTACCGCGTGGCTTGTCTCATATACAAGGAATTGAAAAATATGTCCGGTGATAAAAGCTATAGAGCGGTAGGTATCCGTCTTTAACCTGCGCTTTTGTCAAAGAATTAAAAAAGTCCCATCCCCCTGAGAGGGGTGGGACACGGAGGGGTGGTGAATGTTACCTATCTCGCAGCCATTGGATGATGGTTTGGGCGAAACCATGCGGGTTCTCAAGATAGGGCAGGTTCTTTGCATTGGGGATAGTGGTGGCGGTGAAGTCCCCACGGCAGCGCCGCGCCGCCCGCCGCGCCACCGGCCGCCACAGCATCTGATCGGCGTGGATGAACAGCGTCGGGCACTGCACGGTGAGCTCAAGCCAACTCAGCGGAACCACGGCGGTACGAAGTCGGTGGTTCCAGGTGATTCCCCGGCGGACGTTGCCAATGCGGGAAGAAGTCACGCGCAGGCGCAGGGCCTCCTCGCGCTCGGCGCCGCTGAAGGATCCGCGGGCGTCGAGATCCATCTCCCGGAGGTAAGTGGACTCTCTCAGCAGTAGGCTTGGAGCGCCAATCTTTCCCAAGCGGCACAACGCTGCGCGCAGGAGGACCCACCCAAAATCCCAGGGACGCGCGGCGATGGCGCGGCGTAGATCGGCTGGATGTGCTGCCGAAACAGATACCAGCCCGCGTACCCGCTCAGGCCGCTCGGTAGCCAGCGCCCACGCCACCGCACCGCCGGTATCCGCGCCAACCAGGTAGGCGTCGTCGTGGCCTAATGCGCGGATGGCACCGCTGACATCGCCAACCGCCACGCGGATATCTTGGCCGGGTTCGAGCGGCGGTTTATCGGACATGCCAAAGCCGCGCATGTCGAGGGCGGCGACGTGGAAGCCGGCGTCGGCAAGCGGGGCAATGACATTCCGGAAATCGAACCACCCGCCGAAAGAACCATGGAGCAGCAGCACCAGCGGGTTATCCGGGTTGCCAGCGGTAGCTGCGTGCAGGCGGATGCCGCGCGTGTGCAGGAACTCGTGCTCAAAGGGGCCGTCAAGCTCCACTACGGAGGGCGGTAGAGGATTCATGGGCGGGCCTTTCGTGGGAGGGGTACACCGAAGAAATCCGCCCCGAACGCATGTGCTCGGGGCGGGAGATTGAAAAGGACCTTAAAGGTTTAGGTGTAGAGGCCGCGCTCGATGGACTTTTCAGCCTTACCCGGAACCAGCTTCTTGAGTTCCTTCGTGGACTGGATGGTCTTCTCCGGGGCCTTGACTTGCTTGACCTGCTTGAAGCCGATGAAGGCCACGACGGCGGCTAGGACGACCATAATGAGGAAGACAATAAGGAAGGCAGCCCAGCGGTCGAGCCATACGGCCAGCAGCTCCGCCAGGAAGAAGAAAAAGAAGAAGGAGCTATACAGAGCCACGGTGCCGGCCACTCCGAACATACCAGCGCCGATGCCGCCCTTCTTGGCAGAAGCAGCGAGCTCGGTCTTGGCTAGCTCAACCTCGGAGCGAACCAGCTGAGA
>DXEO01000181.1 GCA_019114925.1 Candidatus Corynebacterium faecipullorum
CCCGCGAGACCCTAGACCACTCCATCATGTACATCTTCGCCGTGGCCCTCCAGGACGGCGAGTGGGATTACGAGACCTCCTACTCTGATGAGCGCAAGCACCGCCAGGACACCATCGACCTGTGGCACAAGATTTCCACCGTCGAGGACCCAGAGTGGACCCGCCGCTACCACTCCAACGACCTGGATGAGAAGGCTTTCGGCGGCAAGGCTGTCATCACCTTCAAGGACGGCACTGTGATTGAGGATGAGCGCGCGGTGGCCGACGCCCACCCGCTCGGCGCCCGCCCCTTCGGCCGCGAGGAGTACATCAACAAGTTCAAGAAGCTCGCCGCCGGCAAGGTCTCGGAGGAGGAGCAGGAGCGCTTCCTCGCTGCCGCCCAGAACCTGGAGAACCTCACTGACCTGAACGAGCTCAACGTTCGCCTCACTGACGAGGCCATCGCCACCGCACCCGAGACCCCGAAGGGACTGTTCTAAATGGCTGGCCTATTTGGCTCCACTATCAGCAATGCCGACAAGCGCAAGAGCTTCCGGGAGGCTCTGAACGCACCGCAAATAACCACGCTGCCGGGTGCCTTCAACCCGCTCACCGCGCGGCTTATCCAGGACATTGGTGGCTTTGGAGGCGTCTACGTCTCCGGCGCGGTGCTGGCCAATGACTTGGGCCTGCCGGATATCGGCCTGACCACGCTCACCGAGGTAGCGCAGCGTGCCGGGCACATCGCCCGCGCCACGGATTTGCCGGTGCTTGTCGACGCCGACACAGGCTTCGGCGAGCCCATGTCCGCCGCCCGCACCGTCGCCGCGCTGGAGGACGCAGGTCTGGCCGGCTGCCATCTGGAAGACCAGGTCAACCCGAAGCGCTGCGGACACCTCGATGGCAAGGAAGTGGTGCCGACGGATCTCATGGTTCGCCGTATCACCGCCGCCATCAACGAGCGCCGCGATGAGAATTTCATCATCTGTGCGCGCACGGATGCCGCTGGCATCCACGGCATCGATGAGGCCATCGAGCGTGCCAAGGCCTATGCCGACGCCGGCGCGGACCTCATCTTCACCGAGGCTCTCTACTCGCCGGAGGACTTCGAAAAGTTCCGCGCCGCCGTGGATACCCCGCTGCTGGCCAACATGACGGAGTTTGGCAAGACCGAGCTGCTATCCGCCAAGCGCATCGAGGACTTGGGCTACAACGCTGTCATCTGGCCGGTATCCACCCTGCGCGTGGCCATGGGTGCTACCGAAGAGTTCCTGCGTGACATGCAGGAAACCGGCCTGCAATCCGAGGAGTGGCTCGAGCGCATGCAGCACCGCTCCCGCCTCTACGAGCTTGTGCGCTACGACGAGTACAACGCCTTCGACCAGAGCGTCTTCACCTACTCCAAGGACGGCTACAAGCCCACCTTCGACTAGGGCACACGGCCTGAAACTCACACCAGAACCCACTAAAAGGAGAAAACACCATGTCTGAAACCCCAGAGATCCGCAAGGGCCTGTACGGCGTTGTCGTGGACGAGACCGCCGTATCCAAGGTTGTCCCGGAGACCAACTCCCTGACCTACCGCGGCTACCCGGTGCAGGAGCTGGCTCGCTACTGCTCCTTCGAGGAGGTTGCCTACCTGCTGTGGAATGGCGAGCTGCCGACCCAGGATGAGCTGGTCCGATTCTCCGCCCGTGAGAAGGCACTGCGTCATTTGGACCGCCACCTCATCGACCTGATCACCTCCATGCCGAAGTCCTGCCACCCGATGGACGTGCTGCGCACCGCGGTCTCCTTCATCGGATCCCAGGATCCGGAGGAGTACACCAAGGACTCCGAGCACATCCGCCGCACCGCACTGGAGCTGATGGCGAAACTGCCGACCATCGTCGCGCTCGACATCCGCCGCCGCCGTGGTGAGGGATACATCGAGCCTTCCCGCAAGAAGGGCTTTGCGGAGAACTTCCTGTGGATGGTCTTCGGTGAAGAGGAAGGCTCGCCGGCCCTCTCGCGCTCCGATATCGAGGCCTTTGATAAGTCCCTCATCCTCTACGCCGAGCACTCCTTCAACGCCTCCACCTTCGCGGCCCGCGTGGTCACCTCCACCATGTCGGATACCTACTCCGCTGTTACCGCAGCTATCGGCGCCTTGAAGGGTCCGCTGCACGGTGGTGCTAACGAGGCCGTGATGAAGAACTTCCTCGAGGTTGGTGACCCGGCCCAGGCGGAGGAGTGGACGCTGAACAAGCTCAAGAACAAGGAGCTCGTCATGGGCTTTGGTCACCGCGTCTACAAGAACGGTGACTCCCGTGTTCCGACCATGGAGGCCGCCTTCCGCGAGCTGGCCAAGGATCACGGCCAGGAGCAGTGGGTGGAGATGTACGAGAAGATGGCGAAGACCATGTACGAGAACACCTCCATTAAGATTCAGCCGAACCTTGACTTCCCGGCTGGCCCTGCGTACCACATCCTGGGCTTCGACATTGAGTTCTTCACCCCGATCTTCGTGATGGCCCGCATCACCGGTTGGACCGCGCACATCGTGGAGCAGAACGAGCGCAACTCCCTGATCCGCCCGCTGTCTGCCTACAACGGCAAGGAGCAGCGCTCCGTTCCGCCGAAGCAGATTTAAGAGAAGCGGAACTAATCAGAGCAAACCAGCGCACGAAACTTTCTTCTTGTGCGCTGGTTTCTTCTTTGTCCGACTTATGTGCGGCGTGTGGATTTCTATTGACCTATATGTCGATTCTCGCCCGCGTTGTCGCCTCGGACACTATCCTTGTCTTCGTATTGTTCCTATCTGAAAGGATCACTCCTAGTGTCTGATACCGCCCACAAGTCCTTTTCTAAGATCTTGGTGGCCAACCGCGGTGAGATTGCCGTGCGTGCCTTCCGTGCTGCCTTTGAGGTTGGTTCCAAGACCGTTGCGATTTATCCCAAAGAAGACCGCAACTCCTTCCACCGCGCCTTCGCGGACGAGGCCGTGCGTATTGGTACTGAGGGCCAGCCGGTTAAGGCTTATCTCGATATCGACGAGGTTATTCGCGCCGCCAAGAAGTCCGGTGCGGATGCCATTTACCCGGGTTATGGTTTCCTTTCGGAGCGCGCTGATTTGGCCCGCGCTTGCCGTGACAACGGCATTAAATTCATCGGCCCCACCGCGGAGACCTTGGACCTGACCGGTGATAAGGCCGCCGCAGTGGCTGCAGCTGAGGAAGCTGGGCTGCCGACTCTGAAGGACTCGAAGCCCTCGACGGACGTCGACAAGCTGGCGGAATACGCCCAGGACTTTGAGTTCCCCGTCTTCGTGAAGGCAGTGGCCGGCGGCGGTGGCCGCGGGATGCGCTTCATTGAGAACGAGGCGGAGCTGAAGACCAAGTGTGCTGAGGCTTCCCGCGAGGCGGAGGCCGCCTTCGGTGATGGCAATGTTTACCTCGAGACCGCGGTCATTCGCCCGCAGCACATTGAGGTGCAGATTCTGGCTGACTCCCAGGGCAACGTCCTGCACCTGTATGAGCGAGACTGTTCCGTGCAGCGTCGCCACCAGAAGGTCGTGGAGATCGCCCCGGCGCCGACGCTGGACCCGGAACTGCGTGACCGTATCTGTGCGGACGCTGTAAAGTTCTGCGAGCACATCAACTACCAAGGCGCCGGTACCGTCGAGTTCCTCGTCGATGAGAAGGGCAACCACGTCTTCATCGAGATGAACCCGCGCGTGCAAGTGGAGCACACCGTGACCGAGGAGGTCACGGGCGTGGACATCGTGAAGTCCCAGATGCAGATTGCCGCGGGCCTCTCCCTGGAGGAGTTGGGCCTGAAGCAGGAAGATATCCACATCACCGGCGCGGCGCTGCAGTGCCGTATTACCACCGAGGATCCCTCCAACGGCTTCCGCCCGGATACCGGCACGCTGACCCAGTACCGCTCGCCGGGCGGTGCCGGCGTGCGTCTGGACGGTGCAACGGCCGTCGGCGCGGAGATCTCCCCGAACTTTGACTCCCTGCTGGTGAAGATGACCTGTCGTGGAGTCAACTTTGAACAAGCCGTGGCACGTGCGCAGCGTGCGCTCAATGAGTTCACCGTTGCTGGCGTGGCCACCAACATCGGCTTCCTGCGCGCTTTGCTGCGCGAGCCGGACTTCGTCAACACCCGCGTGGACACCAGCTTCATTCCGGAGCACCCGGACCTGCTGAAGGCCCCGCCGGCCGTGGACGAATCTGGCCGCATCATCGATTACATCGCTGACGTGACCGTCAACAAGCCGAACGGTGAGCGCCCGACCACCCTTCGCCCCTTCGATAAGCTGCCGGATTTGGACTTTAACTCCGAGCTGCCGCGCGGTTCCCGCGACGACTTGCTGGAGCTGGGCCCGAAGAAGTGGGCAGAAAAGATCCGTAAGCAGGACGCTCTGGCGGTCACCGATACCACCTTCCGCGATGCCCACCAGTCCTTGCTGGCCACCCGCGTTCGCGGTACCGCTCTGGTCACGGCTGCTGAGGCCGTAGCCCGCATGACCCCAGAGCTCTACTCCGTGGAGGCATGGGGTGGCGCCACCTATGACGTGGCCATGCGCTTCCTCAAGGAGGATCCCTGGGTCCGCCTGGACCTGCTGCGTGAGGCCATGCCGAACCAGAACATCCAGATGCTGCTGCGCGGCCGCAACACCGTGGGCTACTCGCCGTACTCCAACGAAGTGTGCACCGGCTTCGTGCAGGAGGCCGCCAAGTCCGGCGTGGATGTCTTCCGCATCTTTGACGCGCTGAACGACGTCACCCAGATGCGTCCGGCTATCGACGCAGTCTTGGAGACCAACACCACCGTGGCTGAGGTTGCCATGGCCTACTCCGGCGACATGTGTTCCCCGGATGAGAAGCTCTACACGCTGGATTACTACCTCAAGCTGGCCGAAGAGATCGTCAACACCGGCGCCCACGTCCTGGCCATTAAGGACATGGCGGGCCTGCTGCGTCCGGAGTCCGCATCCAAGCTGGTCATGGCTCTGCGCAAGGAGTTCGACCTGCCGGTTCACGTGCACACGCACGATACCGCAGGCGGCCAGCTGGCCACCTACTACGCGGCGGCCCTCTCCGGCGCGGACATCGTCGACGGAGCCTCCGCACCGCTGGCGGGAACCACCTCTCAGCCTTCGCTGTCCGCCATCATCGCGGCGTTCTCGAACTCCTCGCGTGATACCGGCATCTCCCTCAAGGCAGTCTCTGATCTAGAGCCCTACTGGGAGGCAGTGCGCCAGCTCTACCAGCCGTTCGAGAAGGGCATTCCTGGACCGACCGGCCGCGTATACCGCCACGAGATCCCGGGCGGCCAGCTGTCCAACCTGCGCGCGCAGGCTACCGCGCTGGGCTTGGAGGACCGCTTCGAAATCATCGAGGACACCTATGCTGCGGTGAACGAGATGCTCGGCCGCCCGACCAAGGTGACCCCGTCCTCCAAGGTGGTTGGTGACCTCGCCCTGCACCTCGTGGGTGCTGGCGTAGACCCAGCTGATTTTGAGGCCAACCCCACCAAGTACGACATTCCGGATTCCGTCATCGCCTTCCTGCGCGGTGAGCTCGGTACGCCTCCGGGTGGCTGGCCGCCGCTGCGCGACAAGGTCCTGGAGGGCCGCGCGCCTGGCGACGTTGCTGTAAAGCCCGTCCCCGAAGAGGAGAAGGCGCACTTGACCTCGGATGATTCCACCGAGCGCCGTGCTTCCCTCAACCGCCTGCTCTTCCCGAAGCAGTTCGAGGAGTTCAACGAGTTCCGCCGCACCTACGGCAATACCGAGGCGCTGACGGATACCGTCTTCTTCTACGGACTGGAAGAGGGCAAGGACATCATCGTCCACCACTTCCCGGAGGGCTCCAACGACCGTGCGGATCTTAAGCCGATCACTTTGCGTCTTGACGCGATGGGCGAGCCGGACGAGAAGGGCATCCGTAACGTGGTGCTCAACGTCAACGGCCAGATCCGCCCGCTCAAGGTGCGTGACAAGAACGTAGAGTCCACCGTCGCCACCGTGGAGAAGGCCGACCCGTCCAACGATGGCCACGTGGCCGCACCGTTTGCCGGCGTGGTGAACCCGACTGCCAAGCCTGGCGACGAGGTCAAGGCCGGCGACCAGATCGCTGTCATCGAGGCCATGAAGATGGAAGCCTCCATCTCCGCCACCAAGGATGGCACCATCGAGCGCGTCGCCATTGGCGCCGCCACCAAGGTTGAGGGCGGCGACCTCATCGCCGTCATCAACTAAAAGAACGATGAACCCCCTCCCGTCTGGAGTAAAACACCAGATAGGAGGGGGTTCGCGCGTGCGGTACTAGAAACGCTTGAGCATCACGTGGGCATCCGGGCGGCCCGGGACGTCGATGTCGACGAAGCCCTCGGATTCATAGAGCTTGCGGGCGCCGGTGTTCTCCGGCTCAATCCACAGCGAAATGGCCGGGGCTTGCTGCGCCTCGGCGAGGTCGCAGGCGTTGCGCAGGAGGCGTCGCCCAGCGCCCAAGCCCCTGTAGCGGGACTCCACCGCAAGGAAGAGCTCGGGGATCTCCTCAGGATCCAGGTCGGTGGCCCACTGGGACTCATCAAAAGGATCCGCCTCGGGGTTGCCTGTGTAGGCAGCACCTTTCGCTTCAGTGGTGTAGTAGCGCAGCCACGCACCACCGACCGGTACGCGATGGCTGGAGACAGCGATGACACCGCCGTCGACATGGGGAGACCACTCATCGATGTACAGCCCCACGTCAGGTGTGTGGAAATCCCCGATATGGGCTTCCTCGTTACCGAGGACATCGGCGAGGAAAAGGAGGCGGGAGAGGTAGGTACGGTCGTGCTCCTTGGCCAACCGTACGCCGAACTCAGAATCGTTAACGCTCATGCCTTTCGAGGCTACTTGATCTCCAGAATCGGCTCGCCCTTGTTGATCTGCGTGCCGGTGGATACCTTGAGGTCAGCCACGGTGCCGGATTTATGGGCCTTGACGGGGTTCTCCATCTTCATGGCTTCGAGGATCACGACGACCTCGCCCTCTTCGACTTCCTGGCCTTCCTCGACGGCAACCTTGATGACGCTGCCCTGCATCGGTGCAGTCACGGTGTCGCCGGACACGTTGGCCGCGGCTCCCTTGCCACGACGCTTCTTCGACTTCTTGCGCTTGTTGCCACCGCCCAAGAGAAGATTGCCCGGTAGGGCCACCTCGATGCGGCGGCCGCCCACCTCGACGACGAATTTCTGGGCTGCTTCCTGCTCTTCGGCCTCGGGAGCCTCGGTGCTGTCGGTGTACTCAGGCAGTTCGTTGACCCATTCCTCCTCGATCCACTTGGTGTAGACCTTGAAGTTGCCGTCTTCAGCTGTGAAGGCAGGATCGTTGAGGATTGCTTGGTGGAAGGGGATAACCGTAGGCAGGCCCTCGACGCGGTACTCGGCCAGGGCGCGGCGTGCACGCGCAATGGCAGTCGCGCGGTCTGGGCCCCAAACAATGAGCTTGGCCAGCATGGAATCGAACTGGCCGCCAATGACGGAACCCTCGCGCACACCGGAGTCCATGCGGACACCCGGACCGGAAGGCTCGGAGTAGCTGACGACGGTTCCGGGGGCCGGCATGAAGCCCGCAGCGGCGTCCTCGCCGTTGATGCGGAATTCGATGGCGTGGCCGTGCGGAGCCGGGTCCTCGGAGATGGAGAGCTCACGACCCTCAGCGATGCGGAATTGCTCGCGAACCAGGTCGAAGCCAGTGGTTTCCTCGGTAACGGGGTGCTCCACCTGGAGGCGCGTGTTGACCTCAAGGAAGGAGATGAGTCCATCAGCGCCCACGAGGTACTCCACGGTGCCGGCACCGTAGTAGCCGGCCTCGCGGCAGATGCGCTTGGCCGATTCGTGGATGGAAGTACGCTGCTCATCGGTGAGGAAGGGGGCAGGGGCTTCTTCGACGAGCTTCTGGAAGCGGCGCTGCAGCGAGCAGTCGCGGGTGCCCATTACGACGACATTGCCGTACTGGTCTGCAAGGACCTGGGCCTCGACGTGGCGGGCCTTATCCAGGTAGCGCTCGACAAAGCACTCACCACGGCCGAAAGCGGTGACGGCCTCGCGCGTAGCGGACTCGTAGAGGTCCTTGATCTCCTCGCGGGTGTGCGCGACCTTCATGCCGCGGCCACCGCCGCCGAAAGCAGCCTTGATGGCAACCGGTAGACCGTGCTCGTCGGCGAAGGCCTCGACCTCCTCTGCGCTGGTAACCGGATCCTTGGTGCCCGGTGCCATGGGGGCGTCAGCACGCTCGGCAATGTGACGGGCGGTGACCTTGTCGCCTAAGTCGGCGATGGACTTCGGGGAGGGGCCGATCCAGGTCAGGCCTGCGTCGATGACGGCCTGGGCGAATTCGGCGTTCTCAGAGAGGAAGCCGTAGCCGGGGTGGATGGCGTCGGCGCCGGATTTGGAGGCGGCGTCGAGAATCTTGCTGAAGTCGAGGTATGACTCTGCGGAAGTTTGGCCGCCGAGTGCAAAGGCTTCGTCGGCAAGCGTGACGAATGGGGCGTCAGCATCTGGCTCGGCGTAGACCGCTACGGATGCGATGCCGGCGTCGCGAGCCGCGCGAATGACGCGGACCGCAATCTCACCGCGGTTGGCCACGAGGACCTTGGTGATGTTCTTGGTTTCAACTGCCACAGCAGGAACCCTCCTCCATTTTTTCTGATAGGACTGCGTACTATTCTTGCACACCAAAACATGAGGATACCTTCACATCTTGGTTTCGTGTCAAAAAATAAACCCGCACCAGCGTGGATGCGGGGTTAATTCGGCGTGTTCTTAGCGCTCAACGGGCATGCGAATCATGTTGCCCCACTCTGCCCACGAGCCATCGTAAACGCGCGCTGCCTTGAAGCCGAGCAGGTACTTGAGTACGAACCAGGTGTGCGCGGCCTGGGCGCCGACGTGGGAGTAGAGCACTGTTTCCGTATCTGGCTCCAGCTCGCCGTAGCTTACCTTCAGCTCGCTGAGTGCTCGGAAGCAGCCGTTGGGGTAGACCGCTCGATCCCACTCGAGGTTGATGGCGCCTGGGATGTGACCATGGGTCAAGGTGGTGCCGTAGGCAGACTCACCAGTTCCGCCCTTGAGGGCAGCTTCGCCGCAGAACTCGTCTGGACTGCGGGTATCGACCACCGTGGCGGTGGAGCTGCGAAGCTCGTCGACGAAGATGCGGGATGATTCCTCGCGGGAAACCTCAGGGTAGGAGGAAGTGGTTTGGTCGGGGACCATAAACGAGGTATCGCGCTCTTCGGACATCCAGGCGTCCCGTCCCCCGTCGAGAAGCCTGACGTCTTCGTGACCGTATTGCTCGAAGATCCACAGGGCGAATGCAGCCCACCAGTTGGACTTGTCGCCGTAGAAGACGACGGTGTCCTCGCGCTCAATACATTTGGAGCGAAGGAGTTCGGTGAAGTCTTCGGCGCTTATGATGTCCCTCGTTGTGCTGTCGAGCAGCTCTGTCTGGACATTGATGCGGATAGCGGTGGGGATGTGGCCGATATCGTAGAGGAGTGAGTCTTCGTCGACCTCGATGACGTGGAGGCCGTTGATGCCCAGTCGCGCGGATAGCCACGGTGCGGACACGAGGCGCTCAGGGTGCGCGTACTCCTGGAAAGGGGGATTCGGGTCGAATTCGGCCACGGTCCACCTGCCTTTCTCGTTAAGGGGAAACGTTCGCTTCAACTCTAGCG
>DXEO01000182.1 GCA_019114925.1 Candidatus Corynebacterium faecipullorum
TGGCATCACCGGTCATCATGCCGACCTTCTCGGGCCCAAAAATCTCGCAGAGCGCGAAGAATTTCTCACTCACCAAGGCCTTGATAGGTGCGGTATAGAAACTGCGCTGGCCGCGCGCCAAAGCAATGAAATGGGCGGCGTTGGCCACCATGGACTTACCGGACCCAGTGGGAGTTGCCAGGATGATGTTATCCCCGGCAAGAATGCCGAGGGAGGCCTCTTCCTGCGCTGGGTAAAGCGAGATACCGCGGCCAGAAGTCCAGGACAAAAATGTGTCCCAGATGGCCTCATCAACCATCGACTCGGGGACTTCGGCGAGATCGGGCAACATCTGAGAAAGGTTCACCCGTCCCACCTTAGGCGAAAAGCACCGCGGACTAGGCCTCGGCCCTAGAGCCCAGGATGGCTGTCCTCGGTGCCTGTGTTCGTGCGGTAGACCTAACCGCGATTAGACGTCATCGTCCATATCCGGGCCGGGGCCTTGCTCCCGCCCGTAGTTGTCTTCGCGGTCATCGATGTCTTCGGAGAGGATATCTGGGTTGTCGTCGAGGCCCGCGAGGAAAGCTTCGAAGTCTGCGCCGATTTCCTCACCAGTAGGCATGTGCTCTTCGCCCGGCATGATGGCCTGCGGGTGGCGGGAGCGGTAGCGCTCCATGTAGGCGTCGTACTGTTCTTCCAGTTGGTGCACCACGCCCTCAATTTCCTCAGAGTTGGTAACCTGTTCCTCCAATTGCTGGTTAACGCGGGTCACGTCTGCTTCCAAGCTGCCCAGCGGGATGTTGAGGCCAGCTGCGGTTGCCACCGAATCCAAAAGGCGCAGTGTGGCCGACGGGTACGGGGAGGCCGCCAGGTAATGCGGAACATGGGCGGTGTAACCAGCGACGCTGCGGCCCTTCTTATCCAGCGCGCGCTCAAGATACAGGGCGGCCGCGCCGGGAACCATCATGGTGGACTCCATACGCACCATGGAGTTAAGGAGCTCCGGGGAATTGCCATGGGCCGTTACCACAGTGGGGCGGGTGTGCGGCACCGGCATGGGGGCCGCGTAGAGCATGATGGTGTTTTTGATGTCGAATTTCTCCACCAAGTTCACTACCGCGTCCGTAAAGGCCTCCCACCGCAAGTCCGGTTCAGGGCCCGAAAGGAGCAAGAATGGAGTGCCGGAGTTATCCCGCAGCACCTTGATGCCCAAGTCAGTGTTCTCAATCTCCACCGTACGGTCATGATCGATGGTGACGGCGGGGCGGCGCGAGCGGTAATCAATGAGCTCGTCATTGTTAAATGAGGCCAGCTGACGGTTTTCCAAAGCGGCCTTGAGGTGATCGGCACTGGCCTCGACGGCCTGTCCGGCGTCGGCATAACCATTCATAGCAACGATCATCGTGGGACCGTTGTCTGGAGTCGAATCATCCTTGACCACTGGAGCGGGATACTCTAGCTCGTACATGCGGCGCTGTTCTTCCTGCATGGTAGTGACTCCTCCTTCTCATCGTGCGCTTCTTAACGAGCGTACGGACTTCATCAGCGTTCTGTGTCATGCAACGCTTAAAGCTTGCTGCCTATTCCCAGCTGAAATAGTGCTCCCAGGGAGAATACAAGCCCGGGAGGCCACTTATGCGGGACTGCCCGCCAGGTCCAGTGCTGATCGTACAAGCATGCCATACAGCGACTACTTCTTCCAGGCTTGCTTTTGCCAAGGTGTGGATAACCCAGTGGATTCCCATGGATTGAGTGACAGTCCGGACTTGTTATCCACAGATATGCCGTGCGCGCCGGGGCATCCCTAGCGATGTCTACTGCTGGTGGTTCAGGCTACAGGGTATGAACACTTTTTCAACGCACACAGACCGTACGCCACCGATAACAACTCCAGGTCATCTTCTCGCTAACATCCCCGGGCTCTTAGGCTTCTATCCCACCGAATCGGTGGTGTTTATGGCCATCGACACCACGCCCCGCGGCCCAGCCATGGGGCCGCTCGCTCGTGTCGACATCACGGATGCCCAGGCAGCGATCACAGACATCGCACCGCTACTAGCGGAGCATGCCCGCGAAGGCGTCTTTGCCTTCCTCATCTCGAAGCAGCCTCTCACCGCACTGCGGGAAGTGTCCCACTGGCTTTATGGCCTGGACCGTGCTGAGGATGGGGTGGAGGTCGACGCCGCCTGGTATGCCCAGGAAATCACCCAGAAGGCGCCTTATATCTTGCTACATGGAACCGTCAACGCGGACGGTAGCGGGCCGATGAAGAAGTGGGTTGAGGGGACTATACCGGCGCTAACCGATGCCCCCTCGATGCGCTCTTGCGTCGACCACAATGTGGTACCGGAGCTAAACAGAGAGGATTTCTTCGCCGTCTTTGCGCCGGGGAATAGCTACCTCGACGCCGAGGAAGCAGAAGTCTTAGCGCAGCAAGCCCGCGATTCTGCGACGCGATATCGCGAGCAGGTGGCCGCTGCACAAGGAAAGAAGCGCAAAGACCTGCTGGATCATTTTCTTGAGGACGCCCAGTGGGCGCTTGACCACGTGGCATCGGTGGAAGAAGCAGAACAGGACAGCAAGCTCCTGGAAACCTGCGCAGTGTGGCTCGCGACGACGTGGACGCGTGACCTCGTGGTAGATATCTGCGCGAAGTCAGGCGAAACTGGGGCGGACCTTCTCCTCGCAGCGGCCCGCACATTCAGCGGGGAGCTGCGGGCGAATGCGCTGACCCTTTTCGCATTAGCACAGTTAGAGCAGGAGTGGGATATCCTTGCCGGACCAGCATTGCAGCTCGTCACGGAGGAGTTTCCCAGCCACCGTCTCGGCGCGCTGCTGTGCCAAGCATACCGCCATGGCCTGCATGAAAAGATACGTGATTCGATTCATACAGGGGCGCTCAAGGCTTATAACACCGCCCTAGAGGAGGAGCCTGCAGAAAAGACGCTTAGCTCCGAGCGGAATGAGCCCGCTCGCCGAGCTGCCGGGTGAAGTTCCAAGCATCCGTGACGATGGTCTTCAGGTCAGTGCGGATCGGGTTCCATCCGAGCTCGGACTTAATCTTGTCTGAGGACGCCACGAGCGTCGCGGGATCACCAGCGCGGCGCGGCGCAAGCTCTGCTGGGATGGGGTGTCCAGTGACTTCGCGGCAGGCCTCAATAACCTGCTTGACCGAGTAGCCGTCCCCAGAGCCCAGGTTGTAGATGCGGTGGGTGCCAGCGGTATTGCTTTCTAGCGCCAACACATGGGCTTCTGCCAAGTCACGAATGTGGATGTAATCGCGCACTGCGGTGCCATCGGCGGTGTCGTAGTCATCGCCAAAGATGAAAATCTTCTCGCGATGTCCCAGAGCTACCTGCAGGACGAGCGGAATGAGGTGGGTTTCCACCTCGCGGTTCTCGCCGATATCGCCGTAGGCGCCGGCGACGTTGAAGTAGCGCAGGGAAGTTGCCCCCAAGCCATAGGCTTGGGCATAAGAGGTAATCATGTAGTCGATGGCAAGTTTCGATGCGCCATAAGGGTTCGTCGGCTGGGTGGGCATCGACTCCGTGATTGGCACTTGCGTCGGCTCACCGTAGGTGGCAGCGGTTGAGGAAAAGACGAGGTTGGTGACCTCGAATTCACGCATAGCGTTGAGCAGGGTGAGTGTAGTGACCACGTTGTGCTGCCAATAGTCAGCTGGGGCCTCCACAGATTCGCCCACGAGGGAGCGGGCCGCGAAGTGCAAGACTCCTTCGAATCCGCCTTCAGATAACACCTCACGAGCGACATCAGCTACGTCTCCTTCGATAAGGCGTGCTTTCTCCGGGATGGCTTCGCGGTTGCCGGTAGAGAAATTATCGATGATGGTGACATCGTGGCCGTTTTCAACGAGGACGGCCGCGCATACGCTGCCGACATATCCGGCGCCGCCGGTGACTAACAGCTTCATCGGTTTAGTCCTCCTTGACGCGGATAGCGTGAGCGAAGTCATCGACAAGCTCGACAGTGTGCCCTGATTTCGTTGTCAGCCTAATCGTCCCGCTCTCATTGACCACGGTGACGTGCGAGCCAACCTGGATTCCGCAGGCATACAGGTCGTGGAAGGTGGAATTATCAGCTTGCAAGACCTCATTGATTTGCACGATGGTGGCCTCGGTTTCTTGCCCGGTGGGAAGGTCGATGGCGCGGGTGCCCAAGTCGAGCTCTACCGGAGACATACCCAGCTGTGCCAAACCGGGGATTGGGTTGCCGAACGGTGAGCGGGAGGAATCCTCCAGCACCGCGAGGACTCGCTTTTCTACCTCTTCGCTCATGACGTGTTCCCACCGGCAGGCCTCGTCGTGGACCTTGTGGATATCAAGGCCAAGGACATCCGTGAGCAACCGCTCAGCCAAGCGGTGTTTGCGCATGACGTTGGTAGCTAGTTCGCGGCCCTGCTGAGTGAGATCAAGGCTGCGGTCGGTGCGCACGTGGAGAAGTCCATCGCGCTCCATCCGGGCCACGGTCTGGGAGACGGTCGGTCCGGACTGCTCTAAACGCTCCGCAATTCGAGCGCGGAGTGGAGTAATACCTTCTTCTTCGAGCTCATAGATGGTTCGCAGATACATTTCTGTGGTGTCAACTAGGTCCCTCACGTGGGCTTACCTTTCTGCGTTGTCAGTGGTCCGTAGCCAGATAGGTTTAGGCGCGGTAATAGAAGTTCATTAAGAGAATATCTTAAACAATAGCGCATTTTTCGAAAGCTGAGAGCGCGCAGCACTGTGTGCACGGCAGGGGGGGGAGTGGGGCGGGCTTTAAAAGCCTTGAGGACCACCGTGCGGAAAGCAAAAGCCACCGAGCAACGTCCTCTGCTGCCCAGCAGCACAAGTCAACTGGGTAGCAAGGGCATTCCTCGATGGCTAAGGCCGGGAAGGCAGCTAAGGCTTAGAGTGCGTACTCGCGGAGGCGGTCCGCACGGTTGCCCTCGCGCAACTTGGCCATGACCTCACGCTCGATTTGGCGAACGCGCTCACGAGAGAGGCCGAACTTGCGGCCAATCTGGTCGAGGGTGCGCGGGACACCATCGTCCAAGCCATAGCGCAAGCGGATGACATCCTGTTCGCGTTCCTCGAGGGAACCAATCACGGAGCGGATATCGGAGTGACGCATGGAGGCCACCACAGCGGTCTCAGCATCCGTTGCCTCGGCATCCTCAATGAAATCCCCCAACGGGGCTTCTTCATCGGTGCCGACCGGCATGTCCAAGGAGACAGGATCGCGGGATTGGCGCAGCAGCATCTCGATCTTGGACTCTTCGATTCCGGATTCCTCAGCGAGCTCCTCATTCGTGGCTTCGCGGCCCAAGGACTGGTACATCTCGCGCTTAATGCGGGAAAGCTTATTTACCTGCTCTACCAGGTGCACAGGAAGGCGGATAGTGCGGGACTGGTCAGCCATGCCGCGGGTAATAGCCTGCCGGATCCACCACGTTGCATACGTGGAGAACTTGAAGCCCTTGGCATAATCAAACTTCTCCATCGCACGAATCAGGCCCAAGTTACCTTCCTGGATGAGGTCCAGCAGCGGCATGCCACGGCCGGTATAGCGCTTAGCCAGGGAGACCACGAGACGCAGGTTTGCCTCCAAGAGGTGGGAGCGTGCCTTCTTGCCTTCGCGGGCCAAAATCTTCAAGTCGCGCTTCTCGGCGCGGGTCAATTTTTCGGCATTGGCGAGCTTGTACTCGGCGTACAGGCCTACCTCGATGGCCTGTGCGAGCTCAACCTCATCCTCAGCACTCAGCAGCGCAGTTTTGCCGATTCCGTTGAGATACACGCGGACCAAGTCCGCGGAGGGATTGTCATTTGTCTGGTTACGGCGGGAGCCGCGGTCAACTTCCTGTCCGTCCTCGTCCTGGACGCTAGCAGCGGATGATGTGGCCATCTCATGCCTCCTAAGTTGCGGCTTGGTTCATCTCGTACAACGAGCTTTCGGTGCAGTTAGTTCCCGTGGCCCGAAAAATGTTCTAACCCCCACGGGAAGAAGGAGGTTTTAGGCCATTTTGGGGGAGGCGCGCCGCCGCGCCTAGACTTCCACGAGCACGGTGAACGGCCCTTCGTTGACCGAGGAGACGCGCATCATGGCTCCGAAGCGGCCTTCCTCCACGGAGATGCCGCGTTCGCGCAGGCGCGCAACAACTCCCTGAATCACTGGCTCCGCGGCTTCGCCCGGGGCTGCATCTGACCACGAAGGGCGGCGGCCTTTCGCGGTTCGTCCGTAGAGGGTGAACTGGCTTACCACCAGAACTGGCGCACCACTATCGACCACGCTGCTTTCGCCCTCGAGGATGCGCAGCTCAGCGATTTTGCGCGCCATTGTGTCCATCTTCTCCTCCACGGTTGGGCCGCCGCTAGTGTTGGAGTCTTCACCTGCCGCGACATCCTCCCGAGATACACCAATGAGTGCCAGTATGCCGCCGGTGTCAGGGCAGGTAATGGAACCAACGATGTCGTCGTCCACGGTGACAGAAGCTTCAGAAACACGGGTTAAAACAGCACGCATGGCAGGGAAGTACACAACCTTTCTGTAGAGGAGTTTTCGGATGAGAAGTCTGCGGGGAGTGCAGGAAGAGGCCCTTAACAGGAGAACGAGGCTACTCAGTATTGCTAAAAGCTAGTAGCTCGGTCGGGATGAGAAGCCCATGGCGAATAAGATCCACGATGGCGGGAAGTGCTGCGCTGACCAACTCGGCTTCTTCAAACCCCTGCGCGGCGGCGTAGAGCTCGATGGTTTCACCGATACTCAAACCATGTGGGTTAAGACCGGCGACAATGGCTGCGAGATGCTCATCGACATCGTGCTGCCAGCGTGGCCCATCGGTGCGGCTGAGCCGCAGCGCCGCGCGCTCAAAGCCCATGCCCAGATCCTCATCGGGCAGTGCAACGTCTTCACGGGCCACCCCAGGGCGTAGCTGCACATGTTTAGTTTCCAATTCACCCGGCACCAGGTTGCGCAGCCATTCGATGCGCGCGAAGTATTCTTCCACTTCCGGGCCGAGCGGATCGATAACTGGCTGCGCCATGGTCTCCGCCAAGATATCCGAGGGCTCGTCCTCGCCGATGCGCTGGATGGCCACGAAACCAAACCCGATTCCGGTGACCTCATTTTCACGGAAGTGCTCCAGCCACCGGCGTGAACGCTCTTGGCCTTCAGGGCTGCGAACATCCACGGATGCATCGCTCAACCAGGTAGAGACATATAACGCTGGGTCGGCCACATCGCGCTGAATGATCCATGCGGCGACGCCGGTATCCGGCAGCCAGGAGGCGACGCGCTGCTGCCACGATTCTTCGCCTTGATGCACCCAGGCTGCGAGTACGTGCGCTGTGCCCCCAGGGTTGAGATGCTCGACTGCTTGGGACACCACCAGCTCGCTTGCTCCATCCAGGTTGAGGCCGGAGTCTCGATAGACATGCCCCACTTCGGGCAAGCCAACCACGAATGGAGGATTGGCCACGATGCGGTCGAAGCGCTCATTCTCAACGGGTTCGTACCAGGAGCCGTGGCGTAGCTCAACGCGGTCTTCCGCCTCAGCCGCGAGGACGGTGGCGCGGGCTAGCTCGAGAGCTCGCTCATGGACATCGGTGGCAACAATGCGCTGCGCAGAATCCAGCTGCCCGAGGACCTGGACGCCCGAACCTGTGCCCAAATCTAGTACGGATTCCACCGGTGTCGTTGGCGTTGAATGCAACAAGGACAGGCTGGCCGAGCCCACTCCCAACACATGCTCGGGGCCGGGTACGTGATCCACCAGAGAGGCATCAACATCGGAGAACACGACACGATTCTTGCCCACGATGATGTGCGGTCGAATGTCATAAGCCACGTAGGCGGTGCCGTGTTCGTCGCTGAGCACGACACCGCAGTCAATCAGCTGGGCGGCTAGGCGTGCGCCGAGGACGTCGGAAAGCAGCGTGGCTGGTACGTGTTCATGCAGTAAGAAGATACGGATGAGGTGGTCCAAGCGGGAATCGCCGTTTGCCCCCAGCGCAACTGCGGCAGGCTCCCCGCGATGTAGGGCTTCGGTGTATTCCGGTCCTAGGTGGCCTGCGATGCCATCCGCACTAAAACCTGCATCCGCAAAGACTCGGGAAAGTTCTACCGCAACGTCCGCGATGGGGTGTTCCGGGTTCATCGCTGGGCCAAAAGGAGAAGGCTGCTGAGTGCTCACAAGAAAATCCTTAAATGCATCGGGGAGGGTAACAGTGATGTTCTAATCTTCGTGGTCAATAGTGTCAGTTGCAGTACTGTTTGCGTCTGCTCCTGAGGAGGGATTGTGCCGCCCAGGCGCGCCGGGAAGCTCGCCATGGGTACCGCTGGTGAGTTCCTCACGCTGCGCTTGCGCCATTTGCCGGGCGATGGCTGGTTTATAAACAGCTTTTTCGCACTTGTCTTTCTTTTGACCCCGGCCATTGCCAATGACCACGGCGATCCAGGGGAGGGGGAAGGTGACGGCGACGACGAGGGCAGCGGGAATCCACCACTGCCAAACATAAACCATGGATCCGGCTATCAGGAGGGATGGAACGCGCAGAAACTGCAGTATTGAGTAGATGATCTCGCGGCGATGCCGGTCTTGACCCGGGGCGAGTTTTGCCGTGGTGATGAGGTACGTTTCGCGCCCGAATCGGCGTCCGCGCCGTCGCCCCGATCGTGGGGTATGGCGGGTGTTATCGCGCGAGTTCGAAGGGGTCATGCCTATCAGCGTAGCTGGAGGACTCGCCAACTTCGATACTGATGCGGCATGATAGTGGGCGTGAGTACGACGACTAAGACTATTGAGCGCCCTGATGTCCGCGAGGATACGTCGACCAACGACGACACCCCGAAGTTCTTCCACTACGTGAAGAAGAACCAGATCCTCGACTC
Organism: Candidatus Corynebacterium faecipullorum; assembly: GCA_019114925.1. GTDB lineage: Bacteria > Actinomycetota > Actinomycetes > Mycobacteriales > Mycobacteriaceae > Corynebacterium > Corynebacterium faecipullorum. The sequence goes on from DXEO01000182.1 coordinate 8,866, forward strand.
CGCGGTCAACGGCAAGTACGTCGTTGCCCTGTGCGGAGAGACCTTCCCGGTAACCAAGCAAGCCAAGCCTGGTTCGCCCGTGTGTCCTGACTGCGAGCGCGTCTATAAGAGCTTGCGCCGCCGTTAAGCTGTGCATCGACGTTCATCCTGCGTCGATGCACAGCATTAAGGATAGAGAGCTTCACAGAAGCGGGATGTTGGGATAACTAGAGGGGGATAGTCGCTGACCGTGTCTACACAGACTCCAGCACAGAGATTTGCCAATAATGGTTCGCTGCGCGTATGGCAACGCGCGGCTTTGGATAAGTTCCTAGCCACCAAGCCGAAGGATTTCATGGCGGTAGCAACGCCAGGCGCAGGTAAGACTACCTTTGCCCTGCGTGTGGCCACAGAGCTCATGGCGGACCGCACCGTAGAGCGCGTCATCGTGGTGGTGCCCACCGAGCACCTCAAAGTGCAGTGGTCGGAATCCGCCTCCCGCGTAGGCTTAGCACTCGACCCTAAATTCACAAACTCCTCGGGAGTCAACCCCGCGATGGACGGTGTCGTGGTGACCTATGCGCAGGTGGGCATGCACCCGTACAAGCACCGCGCGGTGGCCTCAGCGCGGCGCACCCTGGTGATCCTCGATGAGATCCACCATGCCGGTGATGCCAAGAGCTGGGGCGATGGCGTGCGGGAAGCCTATGATGATGCGGAGCACCGCCTCGCGCTGACCGGTACTCCCTTCCGCTCCGATGACTCGCAAATTCCTTTCGTGCGCTACGAGGAGGATGGGGAAGGTCACCTCGTATCCCGCTCTGATCACACCTATGGCTATGGCGATGCGCTTGCCGACGGTGTCGTGCGCCCCGTCGTCTTCCTCAGCTACTCCGGCGAATCCCGCTGGCGCGACAGTGCCGGTGAGGAACACTCCGCTCGCCTCGGTGACATCCTCAATCCGGAGCAGACCGCCCGCGCCTGGCGCACGGCCCTCGACCCGAAAGGCGAGTGGATCCCCACCGTCCTGCAGGCGGCGCACACACGGCTGATGCAGATGCGCCGCAACATGCCGGACGCCGTCGGCCTTGTGCTCGCTACCGACACGACAACGGCGCGCGCCTACGCCAAGATCCTCAAGCAGATTTCCAATACCCCAGTCTCTGTCATCCTCTCCGATGACCCAGGCTCCTCGGCGCGTATTGCGGAGTTCTCTGAATCCACCGACGAGTGGATGGTGGCTGTGCGCATGGTGTCGGAGGGCGTAGACGTTCCCCGCCTCGCCGTGGGCGTGTATGCCACCTCTGCTTCGACACCGCTCTTCTTCGCGCAGGCCATTGGGCGCTTTGTGCGCTCCCGCATGCCCGGCGAGACAGCCTCAGTCTTTCTTCCTTCCGTGCCGGTGCTCTTGGGACTTGCAGAGAACATGGAGAAGCAGCGCGACCACGTCCTGGGAGGGGAGAAAAACCCCGACAAGGAAGGCTGGGACGATGAGCTGCTCGAGGACGCCAATAAGAAGAAGTCCGAGCCGGACATGCTCGAGCCGTCCTATGAATCTTTAGGTGCGGAAGCAGAATTCTCAGGACTGCTCTACAACGGCTCGCAGTTCACCACGGGCAATATCACCGATGAAGAAGAGGATTTCCTCGGTATCCCCGGGCTTCTCGACGCCGACCAGGTCAAGGACCTTCTGCGCAAGAAGCAGTCCGATGAGCTGGACCGCCGCGAGGCAGAAGAGAAGGCGCGCCGGGCTGCAGAGGCGGCGGAGGAACAACGCCGCAAGCTCTACGGCACCCCACATGCGCCCAAGCGTGGGGCGGAGGCGTCGACAAGCAGCGCCGGTTCCCAGTCAGGTATGGTGGAAGAGATTTCCGCGTTGCGCAAGGAGCTCAACACAGTAGTGTCTATCACCGCCCAACGCACCGGACGCCCACACGGCGCCATCCACACCGAAGCCCGCAAGGCCTGCGGGGGCCCGCCTACCGCATTGTGCAATGCTGAGCAGCTCCAGGAGCGCATCGATTACCTGCGCAAGTGGTAACGTGCGCGGTCGCAGTAGAATTCGGCGCAGTATCCGGTAGCGCGGGTAGGCTCGGCAGCAATCCGTGAAGAGTGCTCTAGGCCAATGAAAACCTAAGGAGAAGGATGATGAAAAAGCTCATCAACTCACCGGACAACGTAGTAGCCGAATCAGTAGAGGGCTTTGCTTTAGCCCACGGTGACATCGTCACTCGCTCCACCGATCCTCTCTTCGTTGCCCGCAAGCAGAAAAAGGAAAACGGCAAGGTGGCCATTGTTTCCGGCGGTGGTTCTGGCCACGAGCCTCTGCATGCAGGTTTCGTTGGGCATGGCGTATTGGATGCGGCCGTGCCCGGCGCTATGTTCACCTCGCCGACTCCAGACGCTATCCAAGCCGCCACGGAGGCAGCTAATGCCGGGGCGGGGGTGCTCTACATCGTCAAGAACTACACCGGCGACGTCCTCAACTTCGATACCGCGGCGGAGCTAGCGGAATTTGATGACATTAAGGTAAGCCAGGTCATCGTCGACGACGATGTTGCCGTGGAGGATTCCACTTTTACAGCTGGTCGCCGCGGCGTTGCCGGAACCCTATTGGTGGAGAAGCTGGCAGGTGCCGCAGCCGAGCGCGGCGATGATCTTGCCGCGGTGACGGCAGTGGCGAAGAAGGTGGTGGAGAATACCGCGACGATGGGCGCAGCTCTGAGCGCCTGTACGGTGCCGCACGTGGGCAAGCCTTCTTTTGACCTTGGGGAAGAGGAAGTCGAACTTGGAGTGGGCATCCATGGCGAGCCGGGCCGCAAGGAGATTCGGCTGGTTTCTGCCGATGACGTAACTGATCACTTACTTGATCCGGTAATGGCAGACCTTAAGCTGAGCGAAGGGGAGCGCACCATCGTCGTCGTTAACGGTATGGGAGCCACTCCGGCTTCCGAGCTGTACGTGGTCTATCGTCGTGTATCCCAGCGCCTGAAGGAGGCGGGCGTGAGCATCGAGCGTTCGCTCGTGGGCAACTTCGTCACCAGCCTGGATATGGCGGGTTGCTCTGTCACCGTCATGCGCGCAGACGACGAAGACCTTGAGCTTTTCGATGCCCCCTGCCATACCGCCGCACTACGCCAAGGAATGTAGCTATGACGAATCATGTAACTCTTTCAACCACGTGGGCACTGGCGTGGATGAAAAACTGTGCTGCAGCTGCGCATGAACACCGCGAGGAACTCATCGAGCTCGACCGCGCCATCGGGGACAGCGACCATGGCGAAAACGTCGACCGCGGTTTTCGTGCCGTAGTGGAGAAAATAGACACGGATATTTCCCCGGAGGCTTCTCACGTTGCTGATGTGTTGAAGCTGACGGCGAAGACGCTCATGTCCACCGTTGGCGGTTCCTCCGGTCCATTGCTGGGAACTGCTTTCCTACGCGCGGCTAAGGCCGCTGGAACTGGTGAGATTGATGCGCCTACGACGGCCGCTCTCATTAAAGCCGCACTTGAGGGAATCACCGCCCGGGGTAAGGCCACAGAAGGTGAGAAGACGATGGTCGATGCCTGGGCCCCGGCCGCACGGTCCGCTCGCGATGCAGCGGATGCCGCGCAGAGCCCCGCAGAGGTGCTGCGCGCGGCTGCCACCGCCGCAGCAGCAGGCGCGGAGGCGACTATCCCGATGGTGGCTACGAAGGGCCGTGCTTCCTATCTAGGGGAGCGTTCTGCTGGACACAAGGATCCGGGCGCTGCATCCTCGGCTCTTTTTATCGCTGCGGCTGCCGACGCCGCTGAAGCCCTCAAGGAGGAAGCATAGAATATGGCACAACCCCGTGTTGCACTCGTTCTCGTAACACATTCAGCAAAGATCGCTGAAGGTTTGACTGAGCTTGCTGCTCAAATGGCTCCCAATGTGACAATTCTTCCTGCTGGTGGTTTGGAAGAGGGCGGTATTGGAACATCCTTTGACCTCGTCGAAGGTGCCATTAGCCATGCGCGAGGTCAGGGTTTTAGCGTTGTCGTCCTCACAGACTTGGGCTCGGCAACGATGACCGTCGAGGCCGTTCTCGAATTCCTTGATGAAGAGACGGTGAAGTTTGTCGATGCCCCCTTGGTCGAAGCCACTATTGCAGCAGCCACTGCCGCCCAACAAGGCGATGGCCTTGCCGCCGTGGTTAAAGCCGCGAAACGCGCCATCGAGGTCTTCGTTCCGGAGCAGTCCTCAGCCGACGAGGATGACCTAACAACAAACGCTGGTGAGTACTCGGTGACAGTGACGGTGGCCGATGAGGCCGGTTTGCATGCCCGTCCGGCTTCACGGATTGCAGAGTTGGCTGCGGAAGCGGCAGGGGATGTTACTCTCTCCTGTGACGGAGAATCAGCGGAGGCAGATTCTGCAATAATGGTGATGTCTCTCGGGGTATCCCAGGGGGCTTCGGTGACCATCAGTGGTGATATTTCCGATAAAGACGTCATCGATCGGATCGCCACAGCCATCGAGCTGGGGATCGAGGGCTAGAAAGCCCATGGGTCTGTCGGTTGTATAGGGCAAAGAAAAGCGGCGGGGAGGGCTA
>DXEO01000183.1 GCA_019114925.1 Candidatus Corynebacterium faecipullorum
CGGAAGACCTGGTTGTGCTCGCTGGAATGGAAGTAGCTTCCAAGCTGGAGGAAGACCGTGCCGGCGAGGGTCATCACCAAACCAGCGACGAGGATTCCCCACATGCCGGGAATACCGAAGGACGTAAAGTATTGGACAACTTCCTGTCCCGTGGCAAAGCCCGCACCCACGAGCAAGCCAATGAAGGACAAAGCGATGCCTACGACGTTTTTATAAGACACGTTTTCCTATCTGTTTTCTAGTTTCTTCTTTTTATGCTTAGTGGCTTGTGCATAAAAACGCGCCATACTTTGACACAAGCATGGCGTTACATAATCATTAGCTTACGCCAACCTAATAAGAAAACATGTGTGTGGCTGTGGAGAGATTGCTCCAACAACCGCTAAAGCATGAGCCGGCTCACCTCTTAGTGCTCAGCAAACGTCGTCGTATCGATGACGAAGCGGAACTTAACGTCGCCCGCAACGACCCGGTCATAGGCCTCATCAACCTCGTCGACCCCCACCTTCTCGATCACCGCGCCCAACCCATGCTCGGCGCAGAAGTCCAGCATTTCCTGGGTTTCCGCAATGCCGCCAATATTATTACCGGTAAGCACCTTGCCGCCGCCGACGAGGCGGTTGAGGCGCAGCGGGAGCGCCTCCGGCGGGAGCCCCACGACAGACATAATGCCGCGGGGCTTAAGCATCCCCAGGTAGTCCTCGAGGCTGTACTCAGCTGAAATGGTCGAGAGGATGAAATCGAACTCCCCGCGGTGCTTCCTGAAGAAGTCTTCTTCCTCGGTGGTGGCCAAGGTGCGGCTCGCCCCCAGCTTTGCAGCTTCTTCAGCCTTGCGAGAAGTACGCGAGATAACCGTGACCTCCGCACCCTTCGCGGCAGCGATCTGCACTCCCATGTGCCCCAAGCCGCCCAGGCCCACGACGGCTACCTTCTGGCCTTCCTTAACATCCCAGCGCGCCAACGGAGAGTACGTGGTGATACCGGCGCAAAGCAGGGGCGCTGCCACGTCGAAATCGAGAGCATCCGGAATGCGAAGAACGAAGTTCTCGTTCACAACGACCTTCTCGGCATAACCACCTTGGGTAATCGTGCCATCGACATCCGTGGAGTTATAGGTACCGACGTTGCCGTTCAGGCAGTTCTGTTCCATTCCTACTTGACACTGCTCGCACTCGCCGCAGGAGTTCACGAGGCATCCCACGCCAACACGGTCACCCACCTTGAACTTAGTGACCTCCTCCCCCACGGCGGAGACCACACCGGCGATCTCATGGCCGACGGTCAGGGGGAAGTGCGCCTCGCCCCACTCGTTGCGAATGGTGTGGATATCCGAGTGGCAGATGCCCGCGGCCTTAATGTCGATGACCACGTCATCGGCGCGCGGCTCGCGGCGCTGGATGGTCACGACCTGAAAAGGTTCCTTAGGGCCGGTCTTCTGAAGGGCTTTCGTAGAAATAGTCATGGCGACCACGGTACCCCGTAGCCGCCTGACCTCGCCTAATGGAAATCTCTACCGACTAGGAGAGCTTCTTCGCAATCAGCTTGTTGACCTGTCCCGGATCAGCCTTACCCTGGGTAGCCTTCATGACCGCACCCACGATAGCGCCGGTGACCTTCTTGTTGCCGGCCTTGTACTTCTCCACAATGTCCGGGTTAGCGGCCAGGGCATCATCGACAGCCTTCTCGATCGCGCCATCATCACGCACAACCTCGAGCCCACGCTTGGCGACGACCTCGTCGACGTCACCCTCACCGGCCAGCACGCCGTCGACCGCCTGGCGAGCCAGCTTGGTGGTCAGCTTGCCTTCCTTGACCAACTCGACAACGCGAGCAACCTGCGCCGGGGTGATGTCGAGAGCGCTCAACTCGACGCCCGCCTCATTGGCCTTACCGGTCAGGTAAGACACCCACCAGGAGCGCGCCTCATCCGGGCTCGTGCCGGCTTCCACGGTTTCGATGATGAGATCAAGCGCGCCGGCGTTGACCAGGTCACGCATCTCCTCATCTTTGAGGCCCCACTCCTCTTGGATGCGGGCGCGGCGAATCCACGGCATCTCCGGCAGGGTCTGGCGGATTTCCTCGACCCACTCGCGGGAGACAATCACCGGCGGCAGGTCCGGGTCATTGAAGTAGCGGTAGTCCTCCGCGGTCTCCTTCGGGCGGCCCTTTGAGGTGGAGCCATCCGTTTCCTGGTAGTGGCGGGTTTCCTGGACGATCTCGCCACCTTCGACAAGCACCTGCGCCTGGCGCTGCATCTCAAAGCGCACCGCCTGCTCAACCGAGCGCAGGGAGTTGATGTTCTTGGTTTCGGTACGGGTGCCAAACTCCTCCTGGCCCACCGGGCGCAGCGAGACATTGGAGTCAACGCGCATCGAGCCCTGATCCATGCGGGCATCAGAAACGCCGAGAGCGGCGACGAGCTCACGCAGCGCGGTCACGTAGGCGCGGGCCACCTCAGGAGCACGCTCTCCAGCACCCATGATTGGCTTGGTCACAATCTCAATGAGAGGAATACCCGCGCGGTTACAGTCCACCAACGAAGATGTTGCGCCATGGATACGGCCATCGGCACCACCCAAGTGGGTGAGCTTGCCGGTGTCCTCCTCCATGTGGGCACGCTCGATCTCTACGCGCCACTCGGTGCCGTCGTCAAGGACGACGTCGAGGTAGCCGTCGTAGGCAATCGGCTCATCGTACTGAGAGATCTGGTAGTTCTTGGGCTGGTCCGGGTAGAAGTAGTTCTTGCG
>DXEO01000184.1 GCA_019114925.1 Candidatus Corynebacterium faecipullorum
GCCCCCGCCAACCTCGCCTGTGCTTGCCGGCGGGCCATCGCTTGATCGTGGCGGGCCTTGGCCTGGCGCTCGTGCTGGGCTTGGCGCCGCAGGGCCTCTCCCCTGCCCGCTGCCTGGCCCACCTTTTCCTCGGCGCTGCGGGCCGCCATCTGGGCCTCTACCTCCATGGCCTTGACTTGTTCCAGGGCCGTCGAGGCGGCATCGCGTTCCACCGAGGAAGGTTCATCCGCCTGCTCTTCGGCGTCCACGCGCGACAAGCGGTCACGCGCCTCCGCCAGCTCCTCGCGCAGGCGGGCCAACTGCACTTCGATATCCGTAGCGCGTGCGGCGGCTTTTTCGTGCTCAGCCTTGTTTGCCTCGTACTGTTTGAGCAAGCGCTGGTGATCGCGCTTCCACGCCTCAAGTTCGTGATCGTGCTCCCGCAGTGCGGCCTTGGCACTCGCCGCGCCCACGCGCGCATCGTCCGCCGCCAGCTTCGCGCCTTCGAGCGTGCCGGATAGCTCTTCCAGCTCATGAGTGGCTGATTCCAGCTGTTGCTCGGCCTCCGCAATCTGGCCGCTAACCTCAACGGTGGAGACCGCGCCCGTTCCGGCTTCGACCCAACCTTCGCCGACGAGCAAGCCCTCGGCGGTGACGGCCCGCAGGCGCGGATCCTCCGCAACGAGTTCGCGGGCCGCGGCATAGTCATCAACCAAGACCACATCGGAGAGCAGCCGCGTCACCGCCGCCGAAACGTCTGGGACCAAGACCATCTGGTCCAGCAGCCAGCTCGCACCGGAAGGCAAGTCCGCATCAAGGCGCCAGGCTGAACCGGTGGGTTCCGCAGCGACGTCAATCAGCGGTGTGCGGCTCGCCGCAGCGAGCTCGCGCACGATGTCCCCGCTCACCGCACCGGCTTGGGCTTCTGCGAAGGAGCCGAGTGCTGCCGCGACGGCCGTCTCATAGCGAGTAGAAATGAACTCTGCGAGAGGTGTGAATCCCTCTCCTAGCTCGAGTGCTTCCGGAGCGGTCTGGCCCAGGGTATCGATGCGCGCGCGCAAACTATAGACGGTACGCTCGTGCTCCCGCTGGGCGTCGCGCAACTGCTCCAAACGTTTATCGGCCGCAGCAGATTCGCTAGCCGCGCGCACATGCGCTTCCTCCAGCGGCTCACGCTCTGCAGCCAGGTGTTCCAGCTTGTCCGCCACCTCATCTGCTTCCGCCTGCGCACCCCTGGTGCGCGCCTTCGTATTCGCTAAGGTCTCTTCCTGGCGCGCCAACTCGGACTCCGCGGAGCTGACCTGACCCGCCAAATTCTCCTCGGCGGCGATGAGGCGAACCACGCCTTCGCGGCGATCCGCAATGGCGCGCAGCTGCGCCATGTGTTCCTTATCGGCGGCCTCGAAGGCTTCCCGGCGCTCGGCTACTTCTTCTCGGATCGATTCCAAGCGCTCCGCCGCCTCCTCGGCCGCGGCCAGCAACTCTTCGTACTCCTCATCGGCTCGCTGGGCGCGCGCCTCGAGCTCCTCCGGGTCCTGGCCCGCATAGGCAACCTGTGAGCCAACATTGCTGGCGCGCTCGGCCGCGATGCGCTGCGTGGCAGAGATTCGCTCGCTCAGGGTAGACAACTCGAACCACAGCTTCTGCGCGGCCTCCGCGCGCGGCGTGACATCCCCCAACTCGGCTTCTACCTCTAGTTGGATTTCGGTCGCCTTTTCCAGCTGGGCTGTTACTTCCTCAACCTGTTCGGCGAGCACCGCCGCGCGCTTCTCCGCATCCTCAAAGGTGGCACGCAACCTGACCACGCGGTCACCGGCCAAGCGCAACCGGGCATCGCGCAAATCCGCTTGCACAGTGGCTGCACGCTGGGCGGCCTCCGCTTGGCGCGCCAGCGGTTTGAGCTGTTTGCCCAGCTCATCGGTCAAGTCCTGCAGGCGATCCAGATTGGCTTGCATGCCCGTGAGCTTGCGCTGCGCTTTTTCTTTGCGGCGGCGGTGCTTGAGCACGCCCGCGGCTTCTTCGATATAGGCGCGGCGATCCTCCGGGCGGGATTCCAGAATCTCCGCCAGCTTTCCCTGGCCCACGATGATGTGCATCTCCCGGCCAATACCGGAATCAGACAGCAGTTCTTGGATATCCATGAGGCGCGCCTTCGCCCCATTAATCTCATATTCGCTCGCGCCATCCCGGAACATGCGGCGGGTGACGGAAACCTCCGAATACTCGATGGGCAAGGCACCATCCGAGTTGTCGATGGTGAGCGTTACCTCGGCGCGGCCGAGGGGCTTGCGGTCACCGGCACCGGCAAAGATGACGTCCTGCATCTTGCCGCCGCGCAGCGTCTTGGCGCTGCCTTCACCCATGACCCACGCGAGCGCGTCGACGACATTAGATTTACCCGAGCCATTCGGACCCACCACGGCGCAGATACCGGGCTCGAATTTCAAGTTCGTCGCGGACGCGAAGGACTTGAATCCTTTGAGCGTGAGCGATTTGAGATGCATTCGACTAAGTTTAGCGCTCGATGAAGCCCGACTCACCGCGCGGTGCGGCCCACTGCTCCACCACGGCGTTCACCACGCCTGGACGGCGGGTGGTCGACGGTTCTTCACGCAGCAAAGACAGCAACTTCTCGCAGTCAGCACGCGGGCCTTCAGCAACCACCTGAACGCGACCATCCTGCAGGTTCGTCGCGTGTCCTGCCAGTCCTAATTCGAGGGCACGGGAGCGCGTCCACCAGCGAAAGCCCACGCCTTGGACGTGTCCATGGACGAAAGCCGTGAGCCGTTCCTGCCCTGCGGCTGCTGTCTGCTGCGACATTTAGTACTCCCTCAAGTTCGTACGGTCACCCAAGTCGTGTTCGTGCTTGAGACGGCGGCGGTCTTCTGCGCTGCGGCGGGTTACCGGATCCGTGCCATCCCAGCACTCAACGTTCTGCAGTTCCGGCAGCATATCACGGTGGAACACGGGATCCAGGCCCTTGCGACGCTGCTCGTTGTAGTTCTTCAGCAGCTTGATGGCCACGCCAGATAGCGGCACAATGGCGCAGACGTTGAGCAGAACCATGATGGCAGCGCCGGTATCGGCCAGGTCGAAGACGGTGCCCAGCGGGGCCACCGCGCCGTAGAAGACAAAGGCCAGAACGATGAGGCGGAAGGCCCACAACACCCACTTCTTCTCTGAGAGGTATTCCACGTTGGACGCGGCAAGGTAGTAGTTGCCCAGAATCGAGGAGAAGGCCAGGAAGAACAGGATGAAGGTGACGAAGTGAATGCCCCATTCTCCCACCACGCCGGAGAGCGCATTCTGGGTCAGGGTCACACCCTCAATCTCATCGGAGCCGAAGCGCTCGAAATCAGTACCCAAGAGAATGATGAAGGCGGTAATCGTACAGACCACCAGGGTGTCGAAGTACACGCCGAGGGTCTGCACGAGGCCCTGCTTGACTGGGTGGGACACCGTCGCGGTAGCTGCTGCGTTCGGTGCAGAGCCTTCGCCCGCTTCGTTGGAGAACAAGCCACGCTGGATGCCCTTGAGCATCGCCATGCCCACGGTGGCACCGGCGGCCTCGCGGAAGCCGAATGCCGATCCAATGATGGAGACAAACATGTCCGGCACCTTGTCAAAGTTCAGGACCACCACGATGAGGCCCATGATGAGGTAAGCGCCAGCCATGAAGGGCACGATGAATTGAGTCATCGAGGCAATGCGCTGCACACCACCGATGATGATGAGACCGGACACGACGACGACGGCGATGCCCACGCCTGCCTTGAAGACACTGGAATCCTGACCGAAGGAAGCCGCCAAAGAATCGGAGATAGCGTTGGTCTGGAAGGCGTTGTAGAACCAGCCGAAAGTAATGGCGATGGCGACGGAGAAGATGGTTGCCAAAGGCTTCCAGCCCAAACCACGGGACATATAGTAGGCCGGGCCACCACGGTAGGTATCCCCCTCACGGACCTTCCACAGTTGCGCCAGAGTGGACTCGACGAATGCGGTCGCACCGCCGAGGATGGCGATGAGCCACATCCAGAACACCGCACCGGGCCCACCCACGGAGATGGCCACGGCCACGCCCGCGACGTTGCCGGTGCCTACGCGTGAGGCCGCCGAGATGGTGAATGCCTTGAAGGCGGAGATGCCGCCATAGTCGGCGTCCTCATCGGCGCCGACGCCCTTGGGCTTTTCGACGACCGCCTTGAACATGTCCGGCACCATACGGATCTGCACCAAGACGGTGCGGATGCCGAAGAAGAGGCCCGCGGCAATGAGCAGCCATGGCAGGACGTATGACCACAGGCTGTCGTTAATGACACCGATCACGGTGCTGAAGATTTCTTGCATGGGTTACACATTAATAACTCACACCAGAATCGACCTAGTTGGCCGCTAACTACCTCCCCACGCCGCGGCTCTGGCAGGACGGGCAATAGTGGGTCCCGCGCCCGCCTAGCACGGTTTTCAGGATTTCTTCGCCACAGCGATCACAGGGCTGGCCATCTCTCCCATATATGTGCAGGGAACGGTCAAAATATCCGGATTCGCCATTAACGTTGACGTACAACGCATCAAAGCTGGTTCCGCCAACGGCCAGCGCCGAGCGCATGACATCAGCAGCCGCGGAAATCACAGCGACGGCATCGCGCTGCCGCAGAGCACTAGCCTTCTTCAGCGGAGAAATCTGGGCCGCCCACAGCGCTTCATCGGCATAGATATTGCCCACCCCACTGAGCACCGTTTGGTCGAGCAAAGCCACCTTGACCGCGGTGCGCTTCGCGCGCAGACGCCGCCCTGCCGCGGTCAGGTCGAAGTCTGTTTCGAGAGGATCCGGAGCGATATGTGCCATGCTCAGCCACGGCCCGAGACGCCAATAGCCGAAGGTGCGTTGGTCCACGAAGCTGAGGCGGGTGGTGTCATCAAGCACGGCGGCGATGCGCACGTGAGGCGAATCCACCTCGCCGATCCGCACCTGCCCTGACATGCCGAGGTGGATGAAGAGCACATCGCGAGCTGGGTCGGTGTGATCCTCGCCGGCAAACTCCAGCCACATGAACTTGCCGCGGCGCGCCACCGCGGCAATCTTCCTGCCCACCAGCAGCGCGGACAGCGGGGCTTCTTGGCCCCGGTTGGCGCGCGGGTGGAGAACGTCTACTGCAGCAAAGGAGCGCCCCACAACATAGGGCTCGAGTCCGCTGCGAACGGACTCGACTTCGGGGAGTTCTGGCATCGAATTCTCGTGGCTTAGCTCTCTTTGCCGGCGGTGCCCTGCACCAGCAAGGGTGTCTCGCGCAATGCTTGGCATGCTTCTTCCGCTGCCTGCTGCTCGGCGAGCTTCTTGTTATGCCCTGTTCCCCTGCCCACGGTCAAACCGGCCACGGTGGCCACGGCGTTGAAGGTCTGATCATGCTCAGGCCCCGTCGAGGTTGCCGAGTAAACCGGCATCGCGGCCTTCAGCTCCGCGCACAGCTCCTGCAAGGTGGTCTTCCAGTCCATGTGGCGACCGGACACCACGGCGTTGTCAATCTTGGCGGCGAACAGCTTCAGCACCACCCCGCGGGCAACCTCAAAACCATGCTGGCGGTAGATAGCCCCCAGGATGGCCTCGGTGGTATCAGCCAAGATGGAATCCTTATCGCGGCCACCGGTGGATTGCTCACCCTTGCCCAACAGGACGTGCTCGCCCACGCCGATTTCACGGGCGACATCGGACAGGCCATAGCGCGACACGATGGAGGCACGCATCTTGGAAATATCCGATTCGGGGCGCGAGGGGTACTTGTCGTAAAGCTTGGCCGCGATGGACAAGCCCAAGACGGCATCCCCAAGGAACTCGAGGCGCTCGTTATTGGGCAGGTGCCCGTTCTCATTGGCAAAAGAGCGGTGGGTCAGCGCCAAGCACAGCAGCTCATCACTGATCTCCACACCGAGCGCCTTCAGCAGCGGGGCGTGATCTACCTCCGCGAATGCCGCGGCTAGTGCCTGTTCACCGGTGAGTTTCTTCTTCTTGCTCATAGGAATTTCTCCAGCCCTGACCAGCGCGGATCCACGCGCTCTTCTTCCCCGGAGACCCCCGTGGTCACTCCGTCAGGAGCGTCCACCTCACACCCCTCCTCGCACGTTGGTGCAAAGGGAAGGGATAAACCTGCCTCATCGATCACGGTCTGTAGGAGGTCGAGGATTCCATCCTCGATCTCGGGCACCTCATCACCGGAACCGCGATCCTCATCCTCGGCCTCATCCCCGCTGACGAAGGATTCATCTGCGGAAAACACCTGGGATACGTGGAGGTCCAGTTCCGGGTGCAGCTCTGCCAGGCAGCGGGCACATTCGCCGCTGAGGGTGCCGGTGACATCAGCGTCCACCAACACGCCGGAGCCCAACGGGGTCAAAGTGGCATCCACCTTAACCTCAGTACCTTCCGGGATGCCGATCATTTCCACGCCGATGCGCTCTGGCGCGGGTCCGGTTTGCACGCGGTGCTCAGGCAGCGCGTCGGTTCCTTGGCTGCGGAGCAATTCCGTCACGTCGAACTTCAATGGTGATTTCATAGCGCCCACCAGCTTACCCTGTGCTAGCCCGCGCGCCCTAGCCTGCCAGAGATATGAATTCCAACGTCGCGCGGGTTCCCTATGCGCTAACCCTATTTAATAATCGCGGGGCGCGCGCGGCGCCCGACGTACCGGTTCCCGAGTCTCGCGCGCGGTACCGCGTCCCTCCCCACGCGAATCCCCGCGGGAGCGCACACCGGCTCCTCGGCGCAGAGCGGAGCGGTCGTTATTCACGGTGCGCAGGAGATCAGACAAGGTCGTCTCGAACTCCCCAAGCTTCGCGTCAACAAATTCATCGCACTCGGTGCGCAGACGGTTGGACTCAGAGTGCGCGGTCTCCACGATTCGGTGCGCCTCATCATCGGCGCGACGCACGACCTCGGATTCAGAAACCAAGCGATCCTGCTCGGCTTGGCCCGCCGCGACAGCCCGCTGGTATTCCTCATCTGCTTGGGCGCGGGTGCGCTCGGCGTCGGAGCGCGCATTAGCCACCAGGTTGCTAGCCTCGTCCTCCGCCTGGGCGACCAAGGTGGTGGCGCGATGTTGGGCGTCGGCCAACATGGCGTCCGAGTCCTCACGAGCACGGCTCACCGTCTCATCAGCTTCAGCATTAGCCTCAGAAATAATCTGCTCCGCACGTTCTTCAGCGCCTTGCAGGATCTCGTCCTGCTTGTCCAAGACGTCCTGGGCGTCATCCATTTCCACGGGGAGCGCGTTGCGGAGATCGTCGAGAAGCGCCAGCATGTCGTGGCGCGGAACCATGCAATTAGAGGTCATGGGAACGGCATAGGCCTGTTCCAGGTTGCGAACAAGTTCATCGAGGGACTCAAATACGCGGTACATGGCACCAGCCTAACCAAGCACAGGCGCACCACGACGTATCCCACGCGGGAAGAAACGGCGAAAACCTCCCCACTCAGTGGGGAGGTTAAAGCAAGTTATAGCGGACGCATAGAGAAAGGCCGGGGCTAGATAACGCCCTGTGCCAGCATGGCGTCGGCTACCTTCTTGAAGCCTGCGATGTTGGCGCCGGCAACATAGTCGCCTTCCAAGCCATATTCCTTGGAGGTCTTGTCAATGTTGCGGAAGATGTTGGACATGATCTCGTGCAGGCGCTGGTCGGTGTACTCGAAGGACCAGGAGTCACGGGATGCGTTCTGCTGCATCTCCAGCGCAGAGGTGGCCACGCCACCTGCATTCGCGGCCTTACCCGGCGCGAAGGCGATGCCATTTTCCGCAAAGTAGTGCGCGGCCTCCGGGGTACAGGGCATGTTTGCACCTTCGGCAACATAGCGGACCTGGTTCTTAACCAGGAGCTTGGCGTCCTCACCGTCGAGCTCGTTTTGGGTAGCGCACGGCAAGGCAACGTCGGCGCTGACCTCCCATACGTTGCCACCCTCGTGGTACTCCACTCCCGCACCCGCTTCGCCGGCGTAGGTGGAAATGCGCTCGCGGCGGACTTCCTTAATCTCCTTGAGCAGCTCTAGGTCCACGCCGTTCGGAGTGGTGATGTAGCCGGAGGAGTCCGACATCGCTACGACGGTTCCGCCGAGCTGCTGAACCTTCTCTGCAGCGTAGATGGCAACGTTGCCGGAGCCGGAGACAATCACCTTGGCACCGTCGAAAGACTCACCATGAGTCTTCATCATTTCCGAAGTCAGATACACCAGGCCGTAGCCGGTAGCCTCGGTACGCACGAGGGAGCCACCCCAGGTCAGCCCCTTGCCCGTAAGAACCCCGGACTCGTGCTTGTTTTCCAAGCGGCGGTACTGGCCAAACAGGAAGCCGATTTCGCGGCCGCCCACGCCGATATCACCTGCCGGCACATCGCGATATTCGCCGATGTGGTTGTGCAGCTCTGTCATGAAGGATTGGCAGAAGCGCATAACCTCGGCCTCTGACTTACCCTTCGGATCGAAGTCAGAACCGCCCTTGCCGCCACCGATAGGCAGGCCGGTCAGCGAGTTCTTAAAGATCTGCTCGAAACCGAGGAACTTGATGATGCCCAGGTTCACGCTCGGGTGGAAACGCAGGCCGCCCTTGTACGGGCCGAGCGCGGAGTTGAATTGCACGCGGAAACCACGGTTGACCTGAATCCGGCCACTATCATCCACCCACGGCACACGGAAGATGAGCTGACGCTCAGGCTCACACAGCCGCTCGACCAGCCCGTAATCAGCGTAGTGAGGGTCCTTATTGAGGACGATCTTCAGAGAGTCGAGCACCTCAGCGAGCGCCTGGTGGAATTCCGGTTCGCCCGCATTACGCTTGAGAAGCTTGCTGTAGTAGTCGGAGATTTGCTGGTCGATGGACATGGCAATCCTTTCATTGGGCACCGTTCCTCGCGGCCGGTGCGGCCTCCATTGAACAAGCGATAGTTTTCTATCAATCGACCTAAATTGCAAGACGGCCGTGCTGTGGTGCGCTTTAAAGGCTGGTCAGAGGGTGAAAATTTTTTCTCACATTTCTGCCATATACTCATGGGCATGCGCATTCTCGTGGCTCCCGATTCTTTTAAAGGCACCGCTACTGCAGCCGAAGCTGCCGCCGCCATTGCATTGGGCGCGCGGCGCGCTCTCAGCTCCTCGCCCCATGCCGACACGGCGAAGGTAACAACCCTGCCCATGGCCGATGGCGGCGAAGGCACCGCGGAAGTGCTCGCGAGCGCCGCCGTTCATCGCTATGGCACCCCGGGGCAGACCATTACGCTGCCAACCACCGATGCCATTGGCCGCCTAACCGAGGCCAGCTACCAGCTCGTTGGTGACACAGCCTTCATCGACGTCGCCGCCGCCACCGGTCTTCCGGCTGTCTCCGATGCCCTCGACCCACTCCATGCGGATTCCTATGGAACGGGCGTACTGGTAGCCGACGCCGAATCGCGCGGCGCCAAGCACATTGTTCTCGGCCTCGGCGGCAGCGCCAGCATCGACGGCGGCCTCGGCATCCTCGCCGCACTCGGCGCCGCCGCCCACGATGCCCGTGGATACGCCCTACCCAAGGGCGGCGCACCATTGGTCAACCTCGACCATATTGACACCGCGCAGCTCAACATGAAGGCGGCCATGCTGGACTTCACCTTGGTCACCGATACTCGCGCCGTGCCCGTCCAAGCCGCAACGATGTACGGCCCACAAAAAGGTGCTGAGGGCGAAGAAGTAGCACTACTGGCGGGCGCAATGCTGCGACTCTGCGAAGTCACGGAGACCGACCCGCAGGCGGAGTTCTTCGGCGCCGCGGGCGGCATTCCTATCGCCCTAAGCTGGCTATCACGCACGCTGTGGGGCACCTCGGAGCATTGCCGCATCGTGCCGGGCGGCCAGTATGTGGCCGAAGCACTCGAACTACCCGCGCGTATCGCCGAGGCGGACCTCGTCCTTACCGGAGAAGGGCGCTTCGACGAGCAATCGCTCACCGGAAAGGTGGTGGGCACGCTGGCGGACATGACTAGCCCGCCCACCCTGGGCATCATCGCCGGCTCCGCAACGGCACCGGCGCCACGGGGCACGCTCCTAGAGGAACTCAACGGGGAGGAAGACGGGGACGTCGCGCATCACTTAAGCAACGCGGCCGAACGCCTCGTCCGCGACGTTCTGGAGAGCTAAAGCTGTCTGAGGGCTAAAGCTTTCTGCGGAACTACGGGGTCACCTGCACCGCCCACGGGAAAATTGCCGGCCGCTCGTGGGCGAGCTCATCCTCCAGCAACACGTGGTCTTTCGGCAGAACCGAATGGGGCGTCAACAGGCGCGCGAGGACCATGGTCAGCTGATTGACAGACCCCTTCACGCCATCGACATCGATGGCGTAGCGGTAAACATTGGCGTCCTCTAAATCACGCTCTTCATGCTCATCGCGATAGGTCTGACGCAGCTGCTCTTCTAGGCCCTCCGGGAGTGCAGGAACTGGCACACGAGTAACCTCAGCAGAAGCCAAGGAGCTGTTATCCACCAGCTTGTGGGTAGCAGCGCTAAAGATTTCAGCCACGCGCTCTGCTTGAGCATCCGGCACCAGAACATCAAACTGAATCAAAGGCATGTAGGTAACCCTACCCAAACTTGAAAGACAGTAACTATGGCAGATCCCACACTTTCTCGACTGAGCTCGCTCCTCCTCGAAGAATCAGTCGATCTCAGCTGGCAACGCGCCTTCTATGAAGACATGCACGCCCACCCGGAGCTATCCCACGAAGAGGAACGCACTGCCGGGCGGATTCTAGAACAACTAGATAAGTACGATTGCGAACTCGTCACCGGAATCGGCGGCCACGGCATCATCGCTATCTTCCGCAACGGAGACGGCCCGACCGCACTGATGCGAGCGGATTTCGATGCTCTCCCCGTGACCGAGGAAACCGGCATCCCCTTCGCCGCCACCAATGGTGCGATGCATGCCTGCGGGCACGATATACACACCACGGCATTGCTCGGCGCGTGCGCGATTCTCGACGCCCACCGCGACGCCTGGCACGGCACCTTCCTAGCACTGTTTCAACCAGCGGAGGAATCATCCATGGGCGCCAAATACATGATTGCGGACGGGCTCACCGACCGCGTTCCTGCACCGGATGTGTGTTTTGGTCAACACGTCATGCCGGGCCCTGCCGGCCAGGTGCAGTCCACCGCCGGCCCCATCCTGGCCGGCTGCGATTCCCTTCGCATCCACATCACGGGGCGCTCCGCGCACGCCTCCATGCCGCACGAGGCCATCGATCCTTCCTATGTGGCTGCCATGGTGGTCACCCGCCTGCAGGCCATCGTCGGCCGCGAAGTTCCGCCCCATGACTTCTTCGTCATCTCGGTGGGCGAGCTGCATTCGGGCGATAAAAACAACATCATTCCGGGCAGCGCCGAACTCGTGCTCAACACTCGCTATTACAAGCCGGAGTTGGCGCAGCGCGTCTACGCCTCCCTCGAGCGTATGGTGCGCGCCGAGTGCGAAGCATCGGGGTGCCCAGCAGAGCCCACCTTCGAGTACTTTGCCCACGGCGAAGTTACCGATAATGACGCTTCCACGCATGCGACCGTTCGCTCGGCCTTCGATGCGGTCTTTGCTGATCTCTCCGTTAACGCCACCCCGTCCACCGTCTCCGAGGATTTCTGCTATCTCCCACAAGCCTGGGGCGTGCCTTATAACTTCTGGTTCATCGGCTCCACGCCGGAAAACCTCCTGGACAACCCGCCGGTCAACCACCAATCCACTTTCCTGCCGGATTATGAACCCACCATGCGCTCGGCCACCCGCGCCGGGGCTACAGCCATCCTGTCTGTTCTGAGGCGCTAACCTTCCCTGCACAACGTTTTCGCCGTGTGTGATGAGTAACGCGCGGTAGCTGGCAGTGCTCTCGACTGCAGCTGAATGCAGAACTGGCTAAGCTTGGGTGTTGGTATTTTTCCGCATTTCTATATCTAAGGTGAAGGGATTCTCATGAATCAAGCCCAGCACTCCGATTTTCAGAACGCAGTTCCCGGACACGTCCGCGCCGCTGCTGGTGTCTCCCCCTCCGCCGCGACCAACCGCAAGTTCTGGTCCGGCTTGTCTTCCTCAGTAATGGAGCAGATTGCTGATAACTGGGAGGCCACCCGCACCGCCTACTCCGCCGCCCGCCAGCAGCACTACTTCTCTGCTGAGTTCCTCCAGGGTCGCGCTCTGCTCAACAACCTCACCAACGTCGGACTCGTCGACGAAGCCCGGGCCGCCTCCAAGGCCGCCGGCCACGAGCTCTCCGATGTCCTCGAAGCCGAACACGATGCCGCGCTAGGCAACGGCGGCTTGGGCCGCCTCGCCGCCTGCTTCCTCGATTCCGCTGTCACCCAGGACTACCCAGTCACGGGCTACGGCCTGCTCTACCGCTACGGCCTCTTCCGCCAGTCCTTCGACAACGGCTTCCAGCGCGAGGAACCGGATGCTTGGATGGAAAATGGCTACGACTTCGTCATTCGCCGTGCCTCCGAGCAGCGCTTGGTCCACTTCGATGACATGGACGTACGCGCTATCCCCTATGACATGCCGATTACCGGCTACGGCACCGACAACGTAGGAACGCTGCGCCTGTGGAAGTCCGAGCCTATCGATGAATTCGATTACGATGCCTTCAACTCGCAGCGCTTCACCGAAGCCATCGTCGAGCGCGAGCGCGTCATGGACATTTGCCGCGTGCTCTACCCCAACGACACCACCTACGAAGGCAAGGTTCTGCGCGTTCGCCAGCAGTACTTCTTCGTCTCGGCCTCGCTGCAGCAGATGATCGATAACTACATCGAGCACCACGGCGAGGATCTCACCGGCTTCGCCGAGTACAACTGCATCCAGCTCAACGACACCCACCCGGTGCTGGCTATCCCGGAATTGCTCCGCCTGCTTCTCGACGAACACGGGATGGGCTGGGATGAGGCCTGGAAGGTTGTCACCGAGACTTTTGCCTACACCAACCACACGGTGCTGGCTGAGGCTTTGGAGAGCTGGGAAGTATCCATCTTCCAGAAGCTGTTCTGGCGCATTTGGGAGCTGGTGGAGGAGATCGACCGCCGCTTCCGCGAAGACATGGCCCAGCGCGGCCTGGATCAAGGGCGCATCGACTACATGGCTCCGGTATCCGACGGGCATGTCCACATGGCGTGGATCGCTTGCTATGCCGCGTACTCGATCAATGGCGTCGCCGCCCTGCACACCGAAATCATCAAGGCGGACACGCTCTCCGAGTGGTACGAGCTGTGGCCGGAGAAGTTCAACAACAAGACCAACGGCGTGACCCCGCGTCGTTGGCTGCGCATGTGCAACCCGCGCCTGTCCGACCTGCTTACTGAGCAGGCTGGTTCCGATGCCTGGGTTACCGATCTGACTGAGCTGGCTAAGCTGGCTCCTTTGGCTGAGGATGAGAAGGTGCTGCGCCGACTCATCAACATCAAGCGCGCCAACAAGCAAGACTTCGCCGCATGGATTGACGCACACCAGGGCGCCACTGTGGATCCGGATTCCATCTTCGACGTCCAGATCAAGCGCCTGCACGAGTACAAGCGCCAGCTAATGAATGCGCTCTACATCTTGGACCTGTACTTCCGCATCAAGGTCGACGGCGAAACCGTTCCGAAGCGAACCTTCATCTTCGGGGCAAAGGCTGCGCCGGGCTATGTCCGCGCGAAGGCCATCATCAAGCTCATCAACACCATCGGTGACCTGGTCAATAACGACCCGGCTACCAAGGACGTGCTCAACGTAGTCTTTGTTGAGAACTACAACGTCTCCCCTGCTGAGCACATCATCCCGGCTGCTGATGTCTCCGAGCAGATCTCCGTGGCGGGCAAGGAAGCCTCCGGCACCTCCAACATGAAGTTCATGATGAACGGTGCCCTGACCTTGGGCACAATGGACGGTGCCAACGTAGAGATCGTCGAGGCAGTGGGCGAAGACAACGCCTACATCTTCGGTGCCCGCAACGAAGAAATCCCGCAGCTGCGCGCCGAGTACAACCCGGGCGAGCTCTACAACACGGTTCCGGGCTTGGCGCGTGTCCTCGATGCCTTCACCGATGGCACGCTGGGTTCGGAGAATGCAGGCATGTTTGGTGATCTGCGCTCCTCGCTGCTCGATGGCTTCGGCGAAAATGCGCAGGACACCTACTACGTTCTCGGGGACTTCGCCGACTACCGCGAGACCCGTGACCGCATGGCAGCTGACTATGAAGCGGACGAGCTGGCATGGGCCAAGAAGGCCTGGCTCAACATCTGCTACTCCGGGCGCTTCTCCTCTGACCGCACTATCGCTGACTATGCCAACGAGGTATGGAAGCTGACCCCGACTCCCATTTCCAACGTCTAGGTAGACGGGGTTAATAGTCACACTGTTGCCTATTAACCCTTGGACGGGCTTTCCCACACAGACAAAGCGCCGCCTCACCCCCCCCCCGTTTCTCCTTCCCACTTGGTGGGTAAGGAAATAACCGTGGGTGAGGCGGCGTTGCCTGTCTGCGAGAGTATTACTTATCGCGCAGAGTCTGGCCCAGCTCGTGGACCTGAATCATATTGGTGTTACCAGAGATTCCAGGAGGGGTACCGGCGATGACGACGATCATGTCGCCTTCCTTGTACTTATCCATTCCCAGCAGAGCCTCATCAATGGCGGCCATCATGTCATCGGTGGACTCGACCGCATCACTCAAGAAGGTCTCTGCGCCCCAGGTCAACGCCAGCTGCGAGCGCACCGCCGGGTGCGGAGTGAAGGCAAGAAGTGGCAGCGCGGAGTGCAAACGAGCCACGCGCTTCGCGGTATCACCGGAGGTGGTGAAGGCGACGATGGCCTTCGCATTCAGACGCTCAGCAATATCGCGTGCGGAGTAGGACACGACACCGCGCTTGGTGCGCGGAACGTGCGACAGCGGAGGAACCTGGCCGCCCTGCTCAGCATTCGTCACAATACGGGACATCGTGCGCACAACATTCTGCGGGTCGATGCCGACGGAGGTCTCACCGGAGAGCATGACCGCATCGGCACCATCGAGCACTGCGTTAGCCACGTCGGAGGCCTCCGCGCGGGTCGGACGCAGGTTGGAGATCATGGAATCGAGCATCTGGGTTGCCACGATCACCGGCTTGGCGTTCTCACGCGCGATCTGGATGGCGCGCTTCTGGAACAGCGGAACCTGCTCCAGCGGCACCTCGACGCCGAGGTCACCGCGCGCAATCATGATGGCATCAAAAGCCAAGACGATGGATTCGAGGGCATCGACTGCCTCCGGCTTCTCGAGCTTCGCGATGACCGGGACACGGCGGCCTTCCTCGTCCATGATTTCGTGGACCTTGTCCACGTCCGCAGGGGAACGAACGAAGGAGAGGGCAATCATGTCCACGCCGAGCTTCAATGCGAAGCGAAGGTCAGCAATGTCCTTCTCCGACAGCGCCGGCACAGAGATGTCCATGCCCGGTAGGGACACGCCCTTGTTGTTGGAGACCGGTCCGCCCTCGGTGACCTCACAAACAACGTCATTGCCGTCTACTTCCTTGCAGACGACGGCGACCTTGCCATCGTCGATCAGCAGGCGGTCACCCGGCTTCGCGTCCTTCGCCAAGTTCTTGTAGGTGGTGGACACGCGGTCGTGCGTGCCTTCTACGTCATCGACGGTGATGCGGACGATTTCGCCGTCCTTCCACATCTCTTCACCGTTGACGAAGCGGCCCAGACGGATCTTCGGCCCCTGGAGGTCCGCCAGGACGCCGACTGCCTGGCCGGTCTCATCGGTAGCCTCACGGACCCAGCGGTAGTTCGCCTCGTGGTCCGCATGCTCGCCGTGGGACATGTTTAGACGCGCCACGTTCATGCCCGCTTCAACGAGGCCAAGGATTCCTTCCTTGCTTGCTACAGCAGGACCCAACGTACAAACAATTTTGGTTCTTCTATCCAACATGGAGTGCCTTATTCACATCGGGGGTTTCTAACGCTTCCCAAACTACCCTGCTTTGCTGGTCTCGGCCACCACGAATGAAGCTCACGCCATGTTTTGGCGCTTGAATCAGGCTTTCCTGGCGGCTGTTGCGATCCCTTCCAATTCGGCAACAACCGGGAACAACCGGGCACATCTGGGCATTTTGTATCCATGCGCCCGAAACTCGAGACTTTCAGTCAAGGCGTCTTAAAACACTGTGTGATCCCGGCTACTTCCCGAAATCTCAGCGCCTAAATCTGTCGCTAGGCGCTGTGACTGTCACCTTTGTGAGTCGGCGAATCCGGCGCTGTCACCGACGTCTGTGGCACGGGCCGGGTCCACCTCTTCTGGCGTTTCCTGGCCTCGCGGCAACCGGAAGTACACGATGAGCGCTACAACAAAGCAGACCACCGATACGATGACGTTAACACGCAGACCAAAGATGAGCGTGGCATCGTCAGCACGCATGTTTTCTATAACGAAGCGCCCCGCTGTATATCCGGCGACGTACAGCGCGAACACACGACCATGACCGAGCTTGAATGCCTTATGCGCCCACAGCAGGAACACGCACACCGCCACGTTCCACAGCAGCTCATAGAGGAATGTCGGATGCACCGAGGCGATTACTTCCCCGGTCGAGCGGCCACTGATCGGCGCGTATTCACCGCTTTCATTCACGCGATAATAAATGTCGAGAGCCCAGGGGATGGTGGTCTCACGACCATAGAGTTCCTGGTTAAACCAGTTA
>DXEO01000185.1 GCA_019114925.1 Candidatus Corynebacterium faecipullorum
CAACGGCGAGGTCGCGCGGGAGGAGTCTGCGGCGTCGCGCCGTTCGACGTCGGCAAGCACGGTGTCAAAATCCGATTCAATGCCGGCGGCGAGGTTTTGGTCGTGGCGGCGCTGCGCGCGGACCTCGGCACTAGCCGTCATATACGCCTTCGCGGGGGCATCCGCCAGAACGACAGTGCCGATGTCACGTCCCTCAACAATCGCGCGGTGGGCCTGAGCAGCCAGCTTCCGTTGCAGTTCAACGAGGTTCTGACGTACTTCCGGGATTGCCGATACCGCCGAAACATTGCGGGTGACCTCGTCCTCTCGGATGACGCGGGAAACGTCTTCGCCATCGAAGATAACCTGGGTGGAATCAGGGTCATCGGAGACCTCAAGGGGAAGGTCTGCAGTTGCGGCAATCACCGCGTCAGTATCCGCCGGGTCCACCCCTGCGCGCAGTACAGCCAGAGTAGCCACGCGGTACATGGCCCCGGTGTCGACATACTTCGCCTCAAGCTGCTTAGCCAGCGCCCGGCACGTCGTGGACTTACCGGTCCCAGAAGGTCCGTCGACAGCCAAGATGAGGCCTTGATCGGGCATATTTGAAATCATTACATCACCACCGCCTTGTATAGGCTGGTCAATTCATTGGAGTTCAGAGCACGCAGGGAGCCAGGCTTCATATCGCCCAGCTGTACTGTGTGAAGCTTTGTGCGCACGAGGCGCTGGACTGGGTAACCGGCTTCCTTCAACATGCGGCGAACAATGTGCTTGCGCCCCTCGTGCAGTTCGACACGCACCAGCGAATAGCCCTGGTTCTTGTCCACGATTTGGACATAGTCTGCCTGTGCTAGGCCGTCTTCCAGTTCGATGCCCTCGCGCAGTTGGCGAACGAGCTTCTTATCGGCCTCCCCGAGCACCGTAGCCAGGTAAGTCTTAGAAACCTCGTACTTGGGGTGCATGAGCCGGTTAGCAAGCTCGCCGTCATTAGTCAGCAACAGTAGGCCCTCGGTGTCAGCATCGAGACGGCCGACATGGAATAGGCGTTGACCAGCTACGACGCGGTCAGCCACGACATCACCCACACAAGGCCGGCCCATGTCATCCGACATGGTGGACTGCATCCCGCGGGGTTTATTAAGCACGAAGTACTGTGTTTCTTCGTTGACGTTGATGCGGGTGCCATCGACTCGGATGACGTCCTTGTTGGGGTTCACGCGGGTGCCCTGCTTGATGATGACTTGACCGTTGACTTCGACTCGGCCTTCATCGATCAGGATCTCAGCGTGGCGGCGCGAAGCAACGCCGGCCTTGGCCAACACCTTTTGGAGGCGTTCGCCTTGGTTCTGGGAATTCTTCTTGTTGTTTCCGTCTACCAGCCAATCCGCGC
The DNA here is from genome assembly GCA_019114925.1 of Candidatus Corynebacterium faecipullorum. Lineage (GTDB taxonomy): Bacteria > Actinomycetota > Actinomycetes > Mycobacteriales > Mycobacteriaceae > Corynebacterium > Corynebacterium faecipullorum. The sequence goes on from DXEO01000185.1 coordinate 1,373, forward strand.
CCAGGTCTCGGGCGATGGACTCTGCGGTGGCCTTCTTCTTTACATGCTGGTGGCGAGCCGGCTTAGCGTTCGAGACGATCATGTCGCTGTCACGCTTTTTCTTTTCCGGTGTGCCGTCGCGGCGAGCGGGTGGAGTCACGGGAGTGTGTCCTCTCAATAGTTCTTCAATTTGCTGGGCGTGAAAACACGCCTCTGTCCGGCCGCAATCCTACCGCAGAGTAGGCCTTTATGAGTAGTCCTCGTCGATCTGCTCGATGTCTGGCAGCAGCGGAGCAAGATCCGGAAGGCTCTCAAGAGAATCAATGCCGAGTAGCTCGAGGAAAAGCTCAGTGGTCTCATACTGGTGCGCATGTCCCACAGAGGGCTCCGGGCTTTCCATCTCCCGAATGAGTCCACGCAACAATAGTGTCCGGACGACTCCATCAACGTTAACGCCGCGAACGCCTGCCACTTGAGCTCGGGTTACCGGCTGGCGGTATGCGATGACCGCCAAGGTTTCGAGAGCCGCGCGGGAGAGTTTGGTTTGGGTGCCATCGAGAACAAACTGCTCGACAGCATCTGCGTTCTCTTTGCGTGTATAGAAGCGCCACCCCTCGGGTGTCTCGCGCAGGTCGATTCCGGAACCACGCTCGGTCAGTTCTCGTTCCACAGCCCGCAAGGTATCGCTGACAACAGTGGGCTCCGCGCCCAACACGCGGGCCAGCTCTTCCACGCTTGTAGGCGAGTCGACGACGAGGAGAATCGATTCGAGGCGTGAGCGCAGCTGCGGGATGAGGGGCAAAGCCCCCTGTCCGCTGGAGGGGGCCGCTTCACTAGGTGTCGGGGATGACGTGTCGTCCATGTCTCGGTAGCGTACCTTAATCCCAGTTCGCCGCTGCGACGACGGCCGGATCTACGTCGAGCCCAGTCCACGATAGTTCGAGCGGCCCCAAAGATTCCGGTTGGGAAGCATCCACAGCCTTGGCTTTGTACAGCTCCAGCAACGCTAGGAAGCGGCCGACGATTTCCATAGAGACGGTACAGTCCCTCGTTAAGGCATCGAAGCTCATCCACTGCCCCGTGCCCAGCAGCTTGAGCGTAGTAAGGATCTTTCCAGCCTGCTCCGGCACAGAAACGGCAACTTGGTGAATGTGCCCTGTCGCAACCTCCTCTGGCGGCTTGGGACGGAAGACGCCCGCGGCCAGCTCTGCGAAGCTCGCTGGGGTGTGCCCCAGCTTCACCGGCGGGAGGAGATCACTAAAGCGCTCCTCCATGGCCACTGCCCGCGGATAGCGCCGCTGGGCAGCACGCTGCCACTGCGCGAACTGGTCGGCGACTTGTTTATAGGCCTTATACTGCAGCAGACGCGCGAAAAGAAGATCGCGGGTCTCCAAAAGCTCTAGGTCCTCCAAGTCATCAACCTCGCCGCGCGGTAGCAAACGCGCCGCCTTGAGGTCCAGGAGCGTGGCGGCAATGAGGAGGAACTCCGTGGTCTCATCCAAGTTCGCAGTTTCTCCCAGCGCACGTGTATAAGCCACAAACTCATCAGTGACTTCAGACAGCGCCACTGCCGTAACGTCCAGCTTCTTAGCCTGAATCAGCTGGAGCAGCAGATCGAACGGGCCCTCGAAGTTGCCCAGCGCGATACGAAAGCCGGTGATCTCCGGTTGGGTCATAGTAGGTGGCTAGCCGTTAGCCCGCTCAATGACCTCTTTAGCTAGGTCGCGGTACTGCTTGGCCGCCTGGGAGCTCGGGGCCCACGTAGTAATGGGCTCGCCGGCGACAGATGTCTCAGGGAAACGCACGGTGCGGGTAATCACCGTGTCAAAAACCTTGTCACCGAAGTACTCCACCACACGGTCCATGACCTCGCGCGCGTGGCGGGTGCGGCGATCAAACATGGTGACCAAAATACCCATGATTTCGAGGTCGAAATTTATTCGGTCAGCCACCTTCTCCACAGTGTCGGTCAACAAGGCGAGACCACGCAGGGAGAAGAACTCACATTCCATAGGAATGATGACGCCCTGCGAACAAGCCAAAGCGTTGACGGTCAACAGGCCCAGGGAAGGCTGGCAGTCAATGATGATGAAGTCATAGTCCTTGCGCACAGGGCGCAGCGCGCGGGCCAGAGTGTGCTCACGGCCTACCTCGTTGACCATCTGGATCTCCGCGGCGGACAGGTCGATGTTGGCTGGGACAAGGTCGAGCCCCGCCACACCGGTATGCACAATGGCTGAGTGCACCGAGACCTCGCTGTCGAGCATGACGTCATAGATGGTGTCTTGGATCTGATCGTGGGTCAGGCCGAGACCGGCCGAAAGAGCACCCTGGGGATCCAAGTCAACGAGGAGGACTTTACGCCCGAGTTCCGCCAAACATGCGCCCATGTTAATGGTGGACGTGGTCTTTCCCACGCCACCCTTCTGGTTGCACATGGAGATGATCGTCGCAGGACCATGCTTTTCCAACGGCTCTGGTTCCGGAAGCTCCCGCAGTGGGCGGCCGGTCAACCCGACCTGCGCTTCTGAGGCTTCAAACAGTCCCTCGTCGCTCACAGTCACACCTGCTTCCTTGACCTTACGGCCTCTCTGCGGCCTTTCCGCTTCGACACTGCAGCCCCGACCGGCGCTACATTCTTACATCCTTGTGATTATAGGGTACCCCTTGGGTGCCCGCGCCGCGATTATAGCTAGCGCTAACCGCGGAATAAAGCCTGCAGCCTAGATTAAGAAAGCTCTTCCTGTGGCGTCGAACGGCGCCTCTTCACGACAAACCCGACGATGAGAGCGATGATCCCGATGCCCACAATGCCCGCTGCGAGCGCGCCAGCTCCCACTTTCGAGCTATCCTGTTCCTCGCTGTCAGACCCGTTAGCGCCATCAGAATCGAGCTGCTGCTCCGGCGGTACCTCACTAGCGCTCTCACGAGACGGATCCTTAAGTGTGACTACCAGCTCCGCGGACTGAGTGTCCTTATTAAAGAACTGCATGATGAAAGGATTGTCTGGCTCCACACCTTCTGGATAGGTCAACGTCATAGTGCGCGAGCCTTTATCGATCTCGCGCTTCACGCCTTCCACAAACTCGCCCTCCGCATTGAGGTAGCGCAGCGTGACCCCGTCATCCTCCAGATGCTTGAAGCGGTTGTACAGATCTAAAGCCTGCTTGAACCCAAGCTTGGCGGTAATTGTCTGCCCGTCGATCGTGGATTCCAGGTTGACATAGGCCGTGTGGGAATCATCGACGCCCTCCCAGCCGCGACCAGTGCGTGGAGGGCGCGTTTGTCCTTGTCCACCGCCATTCGTGGCAAGCGCCGAGCCGCCGGTGGCAGGATCTTGTCCGCCTTCCTTGTCTTCTCCGCCTGTGTCGCCCGCGGAATCCCCGTTATCCCCAGGACTATCGGGGGCATCTTGGCTCTGCTGTCCCCCACCGAGGCTGTCCGAATCGCCACTTTCAGCCGCCTCATTGAGCTCCTCGGCGGTTACCTCAGCATCTGCCACGAGGAGGATAGTCATGGCCACGCCCTGGTAGGTCACCGGAACACTGATTTGTCCACCGGCTGCCGGCGCGGTCACCGTTGCGGTACCACCGGAAGCGCTCACAATCCATCCATCGGAGGCAACGCTGACGTCGACAGGCACAGGTAAAGAAACGGTTGTCGTCTGACCGGCCGGCACCGGGATGGTGGCATCTTGCGCGTGTGCAACCGCCGCCCCAAACCCAGCTATTCCACCCTTCCCGCTCACTGGGCCGGCGACGATACCGGAGAGCGGGGCTACGGTGAGCGCAAAGGCCAGAGCCATCCCGCGATAAGTTCGGGAGAAAGAAGCGGTTGAAGCCATAGGAATCCTTTTCATTGGTAGACGTCGTGATGATTCTAGGTGCCTTTAGGCACGCGGATGCGCAGTCCGCCACACCTCGCGGAGCGAATCCGCGGTCACGTGCGTGTAAATCTGCGTTGTCGTCACAGAAGAATGCCCCAAGAGCTCCTGCACGGTACGCACATCCGCCCCGCCTTCTAGCAGGTGGGTAGCAAAAGAATGCCGCAAAGTGTGCGGAGAAATTTTAGTGCTCAGGTGTGCACGCTGCGCTGCGGTCTTGATCGCAGCCCAGGCACTTTGCCGCGACAAAGCCTTTCCCCGAGTGTTGAGGAACAAGGCGTGGGAGGCCCCCGTGGCTAAAACCGGTCGGGCACGCACCAGGTAGTTCTCCACCGCTGTGACCGCATGCGAACCCAGGGGAACTAGGCGCTGCTTATCGCCCTTGCCGCTGAGCAAGAGGATGTCACGAACCGACGCCGGCCCCTCACCCGTCACATCGTCGACGCTCAACGAGATCACTTCGGAAATACGGGCACCCGTCCCATACAGCATTTCCAAGAGAGCGCGATCCCGAATATCAATGGGCGTTGCGAATTCATCGGTGGGGATAGCGTTGAGGAGAGCCTCGACGTCGTGCACGCTAAGTGTCTCTGGCAATGATTGCGCCCGCTTGGGAGGGGACACTTCCGCCGCAACATCCTCTTCAATCATTCCCTCCCCTAGCGCAAATTTGTGCAAGCCGCGCGCCACAATCAACGCGCGGCTAGCAGAGGACTGCGCCAAAGATTCTCGCAGAAAAACGAGGTAGTTTTCCACGTGCGCGCGGGTTACCTGGCGCAGGTCCGTGATACCGGATTCCGCGAGCCACTCAACATAGCGATTGACGTCTCGGCGGTAGTTGCTCACCGTGTTCTTTGAGGCACCTTTTTCCACCATGAGGTGCATCAACCATGCTTCTCCCGCAGCTGCGGCGGAGCTTGACTGCCTCACAGCTTCTTCAGGTCCGGTCCGGGGCGCCGTTGTGCTAGGGATTGCGGGCGTAGCTCGAAGGGCGCATCGACCGAGCGCGCCGTGCGTCCCTCTTGCACGCAGGCATAAGCAGCGAGAATTCCCGCCACCGCAATTGAGTTCACGATCTCCCCCGCGAGGATTCGCTCGACGGCCTCCTCGAGGGGCACCCAGGCAAAACCCATGTCGGCTTCTTCATCGCCTTCGGCTGCGAGCTTCTCCACGGAGGACAGTCCACGCGCTAAGAAGACGCGCACGGCTTCCTCACAGAAGCCCGGGGAGGTCACCAGATCGGTCAACACTGCCCATTCCTCCGCGGCTAACCCGGCCTCCTCCTGGAGTTCGCGTTGCGCGCCGCTGAGCTCTTCTTCACCCTTGACGTCGAGTAATCCGGCCGGCAGCTCCCACAGGCGCTTGGCGACGCTATGGCGGTACTGCTCCACCATCGCGACCCGGTTGTTTTCATCCAAGGCCACAACGGCGACAGCGCCGAGGTGCTCTACAATCTCGCGCTGCGCTACGACCTCCCCTGGCATGACGACATCATCGCGACGAACGGCGATGATGGGGGCGTCGACAAGCAGCTCGCTACCTACCGTGCGAAACTCGTGTGACATCTAGAGGTCCTTCGGCAGCGTCGGCGCTGCGCCTTCAGCATTCGCCGCAGAACCGTAGACGCCCTTACCGCCATCCAGTTGTTCCTTCACCGCCAAGACTGTCGCCATCTGGGACACTGGGTGATCAATAGAATCCACAGTGCTGATTCCTGTCTCGGCGGCACGAAGCTTATCCAATACTCCATCATCGCCGGCAGATTGCACGCGACCGGCATAGACCATAGCGGTGTCTACGGAATCAAAGCCCTCTAGGAATTTGACGGTGGTATCGATAGCGTACTTCTTAGCAGGACTGTCCTCATCATTGCCCGGGACCAAGCCGCCGCCTACGACAACGACTGCTTGGGCGGGAAGGATAGTCCCGTCTTTGTAGTCGATATAGCCGGCATCGCGTAGGGCACGCAGCAAGGTTGCCCGGTCCTCAACGCTGGTAAGAGGCTGGGTGGTCTTAGCATCCATCAACAGGCCCGCGGCGAGAGCTTGGCCAGAATGAGTACCGGCGTCGATCTTCTTCTTGTCGAGCTGAGCGCCGGCCGGCAAGGTAGAGGTGACGAGGGACAGGAGCTTGTCTGCCGAATCTTGGGCAAGGAATTGCTCGGTCAGCTTGATGCTTCCGGCGTCGGTGGAATCCGCCGAGCCCAGAAGATCCTTCACAGCCTTAACATCGGCATCATCAGCATCGGGCATGCTCAGCACCATGACTGGGCGCTGGACTAGGGTTCCATCGACTACGAAACGGCCGAGTTCACCCATGACCGAATCCGCAGAGTCCAGCTGGGCCTGGGCAATATTATTGTTGAGCACCAGCTCGCTGTACTTTTCCCGCACCTCATCGGTGGATTTACCGCCGGGGCCAGGGGCGGAATCCATGTTGGGGGCGATCACCAGCGTGCCGAGCGCGATGCCTAGTGCTGCGCCGAAACCGAGCCCGGCAACGACTAGGGATTTAGGCGCCATCATCACTTAAACCACCCCTGCACGCTCAATGCGAAGTTATTCCAGGTATCGATCAAGTTCTGGAGGAAGGATTCATCGCCACCCAAACCGACGATCAGAATAACCACAGCGAGCGCCACAAGAATGCCGAGCAGTGCCCACAGCCAACCCACCGCGCCGGAATTCGGCGCGGTGTAAAGGTTGATGACAGCGTCCGCATCCACCAAGCGCGTTCCTGCCTTCATGTGGCACAACAAGGCCGCCGGCGTAGCATTCGGCTCATTGGCGAAGATGTCATCGAGCTCGAGAGCTCTCCCGACCTGCACGATCATCTGGGCTTCGTGGTAGTCCGCTAACAAAAGGGCCAGGTCGGTGGCTGAGTCCGTAGCCGCCGGGAAAGTCATCGCGCCTATCCCCAAATCCTGAATACGCTCGAGGCCTTCAGCAGTCCCGTCAGGCTCAGCGGGAAGAATGACCTGGGCGCCGCTGCGCAGGGTTTCCGAGCTCACCTCGGAGGGATTTCCCACGATGAAGTGGGGTTGGTAGCCCAGCTCTACCAACGTGTCGGCTGCAGAATCCACGCCAATAATGATGGGTTCATACTCGCGGATGAAATTGCGCAGAAGAGTCAGCTTCTTTCGGTGTTCCGCCGAGGGCGAGACCACGAGCACTTTACGGCCAGCCATGTCGGAACCCGCATCGGGTACGCCCAGGCCGTCGATGAGCAGCGGCCCCTCGGAGTGAATGAACTCGATGGAGTTGCCGAAATATGCCTCCATGTGATCGATGAGTTCCTGTTGGGCAGAAGCGAAATTTTTCTCCGCCTGGTCACGAGTAACTACCGTTCCGGAGGACAGCTGGGTATCGCCGGAATAAATCGCTCCGTCCTCAGTGAGTCGTGCTTTCTTGCCATCCTTGAAGTTGCTCACGAAGTCTTCACCGACGCCTTCCACGAGGGTGACATCGGCGTCGAGAAGCATATGCGGGCCATAATTCGGGATAGAACCAGTCGAAAACTCGGAGACGTTGATAACGGCAGCCGGCTTCATGTCCACGAGGGTCTGGGCCTCTTGGCGCGAAATATTGGCAGCGTTGATGACGGCGAAGTCACCAGCGCTAAACTTCTTCATACCTTTGCCACCCGGAGTGCAATCACGCAGCGCGCCGTGTTCTCCAGGCAGATCGGTGTTACGGGAAAACAGACTCATGCCTAACAGTTTCCCCTGTTAGGGGCTCAATGTGTGGAAGGCGCGCGGAAAGTCTCCACTTCTGCTTGAGCTCTATCGAAAAGCTCTTGAGCGTGCGCTCGACCGGTCTCGGTGTCATCAAGACCGGCGAGCATACGAGCGAGCTCCTCGACGCGCTCCTCTGCAGTCAAATCTGCCACACCTGACGTGAATTTATCCTTGGACACATGCAGGTGCGAATCTGCATAGGCAGCCACCTGGGGTAGGTGGGTAACGCAGATGACCTGGTTGGTAGTCGAAAGCCGTGCTAGGCGACGTCCAATTTCCACCGCCGCGCGCCCTCCGACACCGGCATCCACCTCATCGAAAACCAGCGTGGTGCCGTCGCCGCTGGCCAGAACCACCTCCATAGCCAGCATGACGCGGGAGAGCTCACCTCCCGATGCAGCGGAAGCTAGCGGTTTGCCGTTGAGCTGGAACTCAACCTCATCCGCGCCAGATTTCGAGTATTTGGTCTTCTTTACTGCGGCCGTCAAGGTGGAGTTTGGCATGGCCAAGCCGTGGATCTCTTCGGAGACCTGAGCACCCAGTTTCTTCGCTGCCTTGGTACGGGCAACAGTAAGTTCCTCTGCCTTGGCCACCATCGTCTTTTCGGCCTCCATTACTTCCTTCTTCAAAGATTCGAGGGCTTCGGTGGAGGTATCCAAGGTCGCAAGTTTCGCCTCAGCAGCGTCCCGCCAGGCCAGAACTCCATTGATGTCAGCGGCATACTTGCGCGTGAGGAGCTTGAGTTCCTGTTGACGCTGCAGAGATTCCTCGAGAAGGTTGGGGTCAGCGGGTAGATCGCTCAAATACGTGGTGAGCTCGGCAGCGATATCGGTCAGCTGCGTGGTGACTTCACTCAACCGCTCTCCTAGCCGGGTCAGCTCGGCATCGCTCGCCCCAATTAATGCCGATTCAGCTGCACCGACAAGGTTGACGGCAGTGTCCTCATCACCAAAACCTTCACCGCCGTCCAAGGCACTCAGAGCAGTGGCGGCGCCTTCGCGCAAAGCATCGACGTCTTGCAATCGCTTGATAAGGCCTACGAGCTCAGCATCCTCACCGGGCTCTGGCTCGAGATCAGAAATCTCCTTAATGGCGAACTGCAAGCGGTCCACCTCTTGGGCCATTTCACGACGGGACTCCATCCGGTGCTGGTAGTCCTTGGCCAATGCGCGCCACTGCCTAAAAGCCTCGGTATACGCGGTACGGATCTTCTCGATAGAAGGCTCGAAGCGATCGATGGCGGCCAACTGTTGATCAGCGGAGAGCAAACGCAGCTGGTCATTTTGCCCATGCACAGTGATGAGGTGGGAAGCGAATTCCCCCAACGTCGCCGCCGGTACCGAACGCCCACCCAGGTAGGCGCGGGAGCGCCCCGCTGCTGACACCGTGCGGGAGGCAATATACTCACCGTTTTCATCCGGCTCTCCTCCGGCGTCCTCGACCAACGCCGCCACGGCCGGTGAATCGGAGGAAAAATGACCTTCTACAGCAGCCTTCGAGGCCCCATCGCGCACGCGTGATGCATCAGCGCGACCGCCGGCCAGCAAGCGCAGTCCAGTCACAACCATGGTCTTACCGGCGCCAGTTTCACCGGTAAGCACGGTAAGCCCCTGCGAGAGCTCCGCCGTGGAGCTCTCAATAACGCCGAGGTCAGAGATGCTGATATCTACGAGCACGGTGCGGTATCTTCCTTCCTGAATACGCGCTAGAGCAATTAATGCCGGGGCCCACGCCAACCTTCCACGGGGAGGCGGAGCTTGGACACGAGGCGGTCGGTGAAGGGCTGCTGGTCCAACCGAACCCAGCGCACGGGCCTTTCACCACGCACGACTTCCACGCGCGAGCCCGGTGGCATAGAAATCTCACGGAAACCATCGAGGATTACCACGGCCGGAGTCGTGGCCGAGGCCGATTCCACCGCCACCTGCGAATCCGGAGATACTACGAGTGGTTTAGTAAACAGTGCATGCGCATTGTTCGGAACTACTAGGATGGCATCGAGAGAGGGCCACAAGACGGGACCACCCGCTGAAAAGGCATAGGCCGTGGAGCCCGTCGGAGTGGAGATAAGAACACCATCACACCCAAAAGCTGAGACTGGACGTCCATCCACCTCAAGGATGGCATCGAGGACTCCTGAACGGTTGAGGTTCTCAATCGAGGCCTCATTGAGCGCCCAGCTACGCTCCCGCAGCTTTCCTTCGGCATCAAACACTGCAACGTCAATGGTCAGGCGGTCTTCGACTTCATAGGATTGTTCGATAACACGCACCAACGCTCGATCCAAAGACTCTGCTTCCCACTCTGCGAGGAAGCCCACGTGCCCCAGATTGATACCTAGGACAGGGACGTCGACTGCACGTGCCATATCGGCAGCACGCAAGAACGTACCATCACCACCGAGCACGAGGACTAGCTCACAGCCTTCAGCTGCCGCCGGTGTATGACGCACGTGCTGCAGCCCAGGAAGAACGGTGTCCGCTCCACAGACGCGTACCTTGATGCCAGCCTCCTGCAGCAGCTCTGCTGCACGGTGCGTGGCAGTGAGGTTATCCTCGCGGCTAGCGTGCGGGACAAGAAGAATTTCGCGGCGAGTGGTGCCCTCCGCGGCACTGGTCCTGCTCACTGGGGTCCTTCCTTGATTGCCGTGTCGATCAGTACATCCAGCTTATCTTCTGGGGTGGACAAACCATCCTTGACCAACCACAGGAAGTATTCGACATTGCCGCTTGGTCCGGGTAGCGGGGATGCCGCCACGCCTTTGACGCTCAACCCGAGCTCTTGGGCGAAGACGGCCACGTCCTTGGTCACTTCCGCGCGAAGCTCAGGCGAGCGCACCACTCCGCCGGCCCCAATCCGGTCCTTTCCT
>DXEO01000015.1 GCA_019114925.1 Candidatus Corynebacterium faecipullorum
AGCAGATTAGTGGAGGCAAGCGTGAGTGAGAACCCTCTGGGTGAGGAGCTCGTCGAGCACCTTGTTGAGCGTTTCCCCGAGTCTGATCTAACACACTCCACCACCCTGCCCGCCCAGCCAGCGAGCTATGCCGAGTGGCCGGAGTGGGTCCTGCCGGAGTTGCGGGCGGCGTTGGAGGAGCAAGGTGTGGCCAAGCTCTATGCCCACCAGGTCGCCGTGGCACAGGCCGCGTGGGAGGGACGCGACGTGGTGGTCTCCACCGGCACGAGTTCCGGAAAGTCGCTGGGCTATCGTCTACCCATCCTGTCCCGCCTGGCGCAGGACCCGACCGCGTGCGCGCTCTACATCACGCCGACGAAGGCGCTGGGCTCGGACCAGCTGCGCGCGGTACTGGAGCTCACGCAGGATATAGCCGCGCTTCGCGACGTCCACCCCGCCCCCTACGACGGCGATACCCCCAGCGAAGCGCGCGCCGGCATCCGCGATCAGGCGCGGTTCATCTTTTCCAACCCGGACATGATTCATTCTTCTCTGCTGGGCGCGCACCAGCGGTGGGCGCGGGTGCTGCGGCACTTGAAGTTCATCGTCATCGATGAGGCGCATGCCTACCGCGGGGTTTTCGGCGCGAACGTGGCACTGGTGGTGCGGCGTTTGCTGCGGCTGTGCGAGCACTATGGCTCGCGGCCGGCGGTGATTGCGGCTTCGGCGACCATGCGGGATCCCGCCCGGCATGCCGCGCGGCTGACGGGGCGCGAGTTTCTCCCTGTAACCGAGGATGGCGCGCCGACGGGCGCGCGGACGGTAGCACTGTGGGAGCCGGGCTTCATGGAAGGCATCGAAGGGCAGAACGGTGCTCCTGTGCGCCGCGCCGCCACAACGGAGGCGGCCTGGATGATGGCCGCGCTCGTGGCGCAGGGCGCGCGGACGTTGACTTTTGTGCGCTCGCGGCGCGCGGCGGAAACCACGGCGCTGCGGGCAGCGGAAGAACTCTCCGGAAGGCTGGGCCGGCCGGATTTTGCGCGCCGGATTGCGGCTTACCGCGCGGGGTATTTGGCCGAGGACCGCCGCGCGCTGGAACAGGCGCTGGATGATGGCTCCTTGCTCGGCGTGGCCACCACCTCGGCTTTGGAGCTGGGCATCGACGTCGGCGGGCTGGATGCCGTGGTCACCGCCGGGTTCCCGGGTACCGTCGCTAGCTTCTGGCAGCAGGCCGGGCGCGCGGGCCGCCGCGGTCAGGGCTCGCTGGTGGTCCTGGTGGCCCGCGATGAACCGATGGACACCTACCTGGTTCACCACCCGGAGGCACTTCTAGGCCGTCCGGTGGAGGCCAGCGTGTTCAACCCCGCCAACCCATATATCCTGGCCGGGCACGTCTACTGCGCGGCGGTAGAAAAACCGCTCAGCGACGCCGACGTGGCCGCCTTCCACGCCGAAGACGTGGTTTACGACCTAGCTCAGCAGGGCTTGCTGCGCCGGCGCCCGCGAGGCTGGTTCGCCGCTCCCCTGCCTGCCGGCTCCAGCGAGCTCACCCCGGAGACCGCGCACACCGCCCTCTCGCTGCGCGGTGGTTCGGGCGAGGAGGTCATGATTGTGGATTCCTCCGATGGCCGCCTGCTCGGCACCATTGATTCCGCCCGCGCGGTAAGCCAGGTGCATCCCGGCGCGGTGTACCTGCACCGTGGTGAGAGCTTTGTCATCGAGGAACTTCACCTCGGCGGAACTGGTGGCGCAGCTCCCACCGAGCCGGGCGTGGCACTCGCCGTACCGAAGACGCCGGACTACACCACGCAGCCGAAGTCCATGACGGACATCCGCATCCTGCGCGAGGCCGATGACCTGGTGAACTACGCCCCCGGCCTGTGGGTGGCCAGCCTGGAGGTTGAGGTGACCGATAAGGTCACCGGCTACCAGGTACGGCTTCCCGATGGCTCCGTGGGCGAGGACATCCCCCTTGACCTGCCGGAGCAGCGCCTGGTGACCCGGGCGGTGGCCTACACCATCGATCCGCTGGCACTCGCAGCGATGGGAGTCACCGCCGGGCGCACCCCAGGCACCCTCCATGCGGCCGAGCACGCCGCCATTGGGTTGCTGCCGCTCATTGCCACCTGCGACCGCTGGGACATTGGCGGCGTGTCCACCGCACAGCACGCCGATACGGGCTTGCCCACGGTCTTCGTCTACGACGGCCACCCCGGCGGCGCCGGCTTCGCCGAGGAAGGTTTCCGGCGCTTCCCCGAGTGGATCAAGGCCACTTTCGAGGCCGTGCGCTCCTGCCCCTGCGAATCCGGCTGCCCATCGTGCGTGCAGTCCCCCAAGTGCGGCAACGGCAATAACCCTCTGGACAAGGCAGGCGCTGTGGCACTGCTCGGCGCGCTGGTCACCATGACCTCTTAGACCGGACCGGCACGGGCAATGGCGCTGCGCCCGCGCAGCTGGGCGGTGACCTCAACGTCGCGCCCATCGATGACGCAGGAGCCGAGTTCCGCACCGTTGAGCACGGCAATCTCTTCAGCCTTCGTGCAGGCGTCCCTGCCCTTGGCTACCTCCCACGCCCCGGCCACGGCGGCAAGGTCCGCCGCCACCTGGGCTTCGTGCCGCGCCACAACGAACGACGCAACCGCTGCGACCGCCAGCAACAAAGAAGCCACTGCGGCGATGATCCCGGCGGTGACAACGGTGGCATAGCCCTCCTCCCCCGCCAGGATCCTTCCCCAGCTGCGCCGATGACGACTCATGGCTGCGATCCCGCGTTCCCACCTGCTGCCATCTCCGCGGGAAAGACCGCCTGCGCGCGCATGGCGCCCAGCGGTGTCGGCACGGCGGCCTCAGCGGTCATAAGCCCGGAGCCTTCGCTCACGGTCACCGTCACTCCATCGCGCTGAAAGTCCACGCCGATGGCAGCGGAGCGAGCAGCAGCGCCCGCGGCGTCAACGGCAGCGAGGTGGGCCGACAACGTGGCGATGCCACCCACGATTCCCGCGGCAACGATGACGAGTGCGGACAGCGACAGAGCCGCCTCGATGGTGACGGAGCCGGCGTCATCCAGCGCGCGCATTAGCCTGGGGTGTTGGACAGGGCGTCGGTGATGATGGACGTAATGGCGCTGGTGACTTCGCCACCATTGACCACGGCATAGAGCACCGCGGCGAGCGCTGCGGCCGCGAGCGAACCCATGGCATATTCAATCGTGGACATACCATCATCATTAGCTAATAGTGACTGGTAGTTTACCTTTTTCTGCATGATGTACCTAGCTTTCTTTGCCTGTGTTTGTGTCGGTTGTGCGTTCTGAAAATGGTTGATTGTTCTGACTTAGAAGAGTTGCTGGCCCAAGCTGATGAGGACAGGTATCAACCCAAGGACCAGGAATGCGGGAAGGAAACACACTGCCAGCGGTGCTGCGATGAACACACCAGCGCGCTCCGCCCGCGCGGTAGCTTGTGCCGAGGCTTCGGCACGCAGCTGCGCCACCAACCGGTGGCACCCAGTTGCCATGGCTGCGCCCGATTCGCCGGACAGCTGTGTAAGCCGCACCAGTTCTTCCAAATGCGGCTGGCTGGCCAGCGCCGACCATGCCGTACTCATGGGAACCCCCACCCCGATGAGAGCGGCCGCCTCCGACCACTGCGGCGAAGCTTCAGCGACAGCTAGCACGGCACTGCGCGTGGAGAGACCGGCCTCCAAGCACGCGGCGAAGAGCTCCAGGTCGCTGGCGGCATCGAGCGGACTATAGACCGTTTCGGGACCATCGCGCGGCGTCTTCGGGCGCGGTGTGCGTGAGCCTGACTGGGCTATTCGTCCAGACGGTGCACCAGAAGTAACAGCGAGTGCTGCAGCCATGAATGCAGCGGAAATATACGTCAAGACCATCACTGCGCCGCCTTCCGCAGAATGAGGCGCGACCAGGCGAATCCGGCGCAGACGAGGGCCACGCCGACGTCGAGAAGCACGCCCCCTAAGCCACCGCCAAGCAAGAACCCCAAGGAATCCGCACCCATCGCCCCACCCATAAGGATGCCCGCCAGTGGCAGGCACGCCAGGATAACCGCGGTGGCCTGTGGCCCTTGTAAGGAGGCGGCGGTCTCACCTGCGTGACGGCGCGCGGTATCCAGTTGGCTTTGAGCCTGCTCGATGAGGTTCGCCAACGCCACGCCATGGCGCCCCGAGAGCGTGAGCAGCGCTGCATAGCGCGCAACCTCCGGAGCCGTGAGAGCAACCGCGGGTGTTCCTCCTTGTGTTGCGAGACCCGCAGCCGTACTCAACGCGGAGCGGAGGTTCTCCGGGGTGGAGTCAGGAAGGGCGTCGGCGCCCCGGCGAAGCGCGCCCTCCGTTGTCGATCCCGCCCGCAGCTCAGCGGCAACAGAACCGTAGTAGGAAGCGAGGGCCTCCGCGCCACGGCGCTCGCGTCTGGAGGCTGCCAGGTCATTGGCAAACCACAGCGCACAGGCCACAATGCAACCCACCGCCACCACAACAGTGGGCCTGCCGAAGAAGACACAACACCCGACCCCGAGGAAGACAGCCCCGGGTGCCAGCGAGCGAAGCTTCGGCGATTCCAGCCGTGTTACCGAAGCAGGCTGCGAGAGCAAACACGCCGCCGCGAGGAATAGCCACATCATGGTTCCACCCCCAGCCGCGAGCACAGCTGCGCAAACCCGGGAAGCGGACCGTCTTCGGCCGTCCACACCAGCTGAGGCGTAACCGGGTTTCCCTCCAGCACGCCAAGGTGCGCGAGACGCCGGCCCTGCGGTGTGCGCTCCATTCCGAGGACCACGTGCACTGCGGCCGCTAGCTGTGAATGCAGCGCTACGCGGTCGAGCCCGCCGAGAGCTGCAAGGGCCTCCATGCGGGCGGGGACTTCATCAACAGAGTTGGCATGTACGGTGCCCGCACCACCATCGTGCCCGGTGTTGAGTGCGGCAAGCAGTTCCACCACCTCCGCGCCGCGGATTTCACCGACCACGATGCGGTCTGGGCGCATGCGCAGCGCTTGGCGGAGCAGGAGCGACATGGAAATCTCGCCGCGCCCTTCCGCATTCGCCCGGCGCGATACCAAGGTCACCACGTGCGGGTGATTCGGGGAAAGCTCCGGAGTGTCCTCGATGATGAGCAAGCGTTCGGTGGCGGGCACGCACCCCAGCAAGGCGGCGAGCAACGTCGTTTTGCCTGAGCCCGTCCCTCCCGTAACCAGGAAGGAAGCCCGCTGCTCAACTACGGCACGCAAGACGTGCTCCAGGCTGGAATCAATGCTGCCATTGCTTAT
The DNA here is from genome assembly GCA_019114925.1 of Candidatus Corynebacterium faecipullorum. Lineage (GTDB taxonomy): Bacteria > Actinomycetota > Actinomycetes > Mycobacteriales > Mycobacteriaceae > Corynebacterium > Corynebacterium faecipullorum. The sequence continues at coordinate 5,264 of DXEO01000015.1, forward strand.
CAGTTCCTCCAGGCTGGTTTGCGCCTGGCGCAGCACACGAAGGCTGATGCAGGTTCCGCTTGCCGAAGGAGGCGCAAGCAGCGCGTGGAGCCGGATCCTCGTGCCATCGGGGCGGGTCAGGCGCCCATCGGCAAAAGGTTGCGCATCATCCAGCCGCACGCCCGCCACCGCAGCCAGTCGGGTCGCCAGCTGGCGCACTTCGGCGTCATCGGCAAAGCCGATATCGCGTGGCTGCAGGCCCTGCCCGCAATCGACGAAACAGGAATCGGGGCCGTTAACAACGACATCGGTCAGCCCCGGCAGCGAAAGAACCGGCTCCAGCAGCCCCAAGCCCACGGAATCGTGGCGCAGGCGCTGCAGAAGGTCGAGCACGTCAACGTCACTGATGACACCGGCTTCCTGGCGAATGCGCCGCGCCAAGGCCGGGGCGTCGTGGGCCAGCTGCGGCTCGGCGGCCACGATGGTGCGCATCGTATCGATCAGGTTCATGCCATGGCCTCCCACATCTGGCGCGCGGCACGCGCGAGGGCTCGGGGCAGCTGGCGCGGCAGCCCACTAGTTTCCACCGTGCGGGTCAGACCACGAATCGTCGGCAACTCAGCGATGGGATCTGCATGGGTCACCGTGGCAATATCGCTGGCGTCCAGACCCGCCCACTGGCGGTTGCGCACGACGACGGAGCACTCCTGCGGCCGAGCACGAAGCTCCGCCACCAGCTGCGCACAGGCAGCGGCCGCCCGCACCTCTGCAGCAGTCAGCACCACCACATGATCCGCCGCATCGGGGATATCCCACGGCGGGCAGTCCACCACCACGGTCCCCGGATATAAACACGCAGCTTGCATAATGGCCGCGCGCCGGGCAGCACTCATCTGCACCACCTCTGCACTGGAAGACCTCGCCGCTGAGAGAACCGCGATGCCATCCGGGGTGGCGGGCAAAGCACGGACAAGATCTGCTGCATCAACCGAACCGGTCCCCGCCGCAAGATCCGGCCACCGCGCGCCGGGCTTGTTCTCAATTCCAGTGAGCAAATCGAGGCCGCCGGAATACGGGCTCGCATCAACCAGGAGATCCGCGCCTGACTCGCGGGCCAGCGCCACCGCCACGGTCGAGGCACCCAACCCACCAGCGGAGCCGGTCACCGCCAGGGTTAAACCTGTGGACACGGCGGTCTCCGGAGTGGCGTCTGCAGCTAATGCGCCTAGGAGCTCTTTGGATTGGGCTGGAACGATGAAAGCGGCAGTCGCACGGCAACAGAGTGCGGCCTCATAATCGATGGGCCCCGGATCCAAGGCTAGGAAATACACCCGCGGATGCCCCGCCACGAGCCGGGCTGTCAGTGCATCAGCCAAGACGGCATCTGCCTTGGGCAGGTGCCGGGAGAATTCCCGCGGGTCCTCCACGGTGCTCACTTCCGCAGTACTGGCGGCTGCCGCGGACGCCGCCTCTGCTCGCAGCGTGGAATCCCCAACTGCAATAACTAGGTGAAACGTGCTCATGCCTAAAGCATGCGCGAGCGGACCAACCGCGCGCTAGAGCTTCCTCACCACCTGTGGATAACTTCTCCAATGTGGCGTCTTCCGCCCCCGTTTTGCTGACGCTTAAACAAAATTACCGAGGCGAACGTGCCGAAAATTCACAGGGAACCTTGACGCCAACAGAAAGCAGAATCCTCAAAACGAATACGCTAGAAAAAGAAAAAGGTGATGGCCCGCGCCTCGGGGGGGTGTGCGCAGGCCATCGGTAACCCGGCATCGGGGGGTGCGCCGGGGCAGGCCGCACTGTATATCGGGGCCTTGCACCTGACATTATGACATGCGAAAGAAGAGATGACAACAGCGAAGGACAAGATTCCTAGAGATTTCTGGCAATATGTTTGCACACTCCCGATTCTTCCTGCTAAGAGGCTACGATGAGCAGGGTAACTCGCACACTAACGGCAGGCCTTCCTCGATGACCGGTACCCCTTTCCCCACTGACGGCGCCACCCGCGCGGCCGCGTTCTTCGACTTGGACAAAACGATCATTGCCACATCCTCGGCCTATGCCTTCGGCCGCGAGTTCATGCACAACGGGCTCATCAGCCACGCCGAAGCGCTCCAGCTGTCTTTAGCCAAGGCCAGCTATATGCTCGCCGGGCACAGCAGTGAGCACATGGACACCACCCGCGATCAGCTCGCCGCCATGGCCGCCGGCTGGTCCGTCCAGGAGGTCCACGACATCGCGGTGGAGACCATGCACACAGTCGTCACCCCCGCCATATATGCGGAGGCACGCGCGCTTATCGACGCCCACCGCGCCGCCGGCCACGAGGTGGTGATCATCTCGGCGTCGGCTAGCGTGCTGGTCGAGCCCATCGCACAGGAGCTGGGCATCGAACACGTCGTGGCCACCGAGCTCGCCGAGGAAGATGGCCGGTTCACCGGAGAGATTCTGTTTTATTGCAAAGGTGCGGCGAAGGCCGAGGCCTTGGCGCGCATTGCTCAAGAGCTCAACGTCGACCCCGACGCATCCTTTGCCTACTCCGATTCCGCAACGGATATCCCGATGCTGGAACAAGTTGGCCACCCCGTTGCCGTGAACCCGGACCGCTTGTTAAAGAAGCATGCCATCGCCCATGACTGGGAAATTCGCACGTTCAAACACCCCGTTCCGCTCTTCACCGCACCCAGCGCCCGCGAGTTCGGTATTGGCTCGGCCGTCGTGGCCGGCATCGCTGCCCTCGTAGTCGGCGGTGTTTTCTTTGCGCGGCAGCAGCTGCGCGATTAGGCCGCTTGCGCGATGCCGTCGGCTTCGCGGGCGCCGGCTTCCCAGGCGTCGAGAAGCAGCGTAATGAGCGCCGTCGGATCCTTGTCATAGGTGTCCAGTGCCGCACGGTAGTCCGCGCGGTGCCGGTTGAGGTAGGTCTCAGGCACGGCGAAACCCCGCGGATCGAAGCCGGTATGGATAGCGGCGGTGCGCGCGGCGACGAGCGCCACGACGGTGCTGCGCGTACCGAAGAGCGAGCGCGCAGCAATCTCCGCGTGCAGCACCACCGGTAACAAGCGGTCAAAATCCACGCCGGCCCCGCGCGTGATGAGCTGCGCCAACGCCTGCGCCACCGCGGGATTTTGATCAGGGTGGCCCGCGCCGCCCGCGGCGACATCAATGCGGGCTAGAATCTGCAGCGGAGCCCGCGCGAAGGTGCGCACCGTAGCCGCCTGTTTTTCCGGAGCGAGCAGAGAATAGGCACTAACCGCGGGCGGGATACCGTCAGCCTCAAGCGGCGCGCCGTCGATCGCCGCGGCCGCCCGCGCACCGCGCAACAGCGACTCGGAAGAAATAACGTCAAACTTGCGCAAGCCCGCGGGCCGGCGGTGCACGCGCGCTATCGCTGCGACGGCAGAAGCAGCTTTATCCTCCACCCCAGAAAGGGCCATCAGCGGGGTCAGCGGGTCAGAATGCGGCATACCCATTACAATAACGCCGTACCCACTTTGCGGGCCGCACCACATGAACTCTGGAAAGTTCATTACTATGGCCGATATAGATTGCGACAAAACAGTAGGAGTATTAAACCGTGAGCAACGACGGACTATTCACTGACGGGTCCAACAAGTTCGCCCCGAAGGTAGACAGCATTCCCTTGAGCGATGCGGATACCTCCCGCCGTGGCGAAGCATCCATCGGCCAGCTCGTGTCCAACGCCACCGAGCAGATG
>DXEO01000186.1 GCA_019114925.1 Candidatus Corynebacterium faecipullorum
CTCCAACTTCGAGCGCTTCGCTTTCGATCTGCTGGGCCGCGATGGCTCACAGATTAAGGAGCTTTTCGGGACGAAGGTGAAGGAAGGCGGGTTTAACGTCGACAAGCAGGCGCTCGATGCCGCCCACACCGAGTACGGTTTCCTGTCTGGTTCCTCCACCCACGCGGACCGCCTCGCCACCATCAAGGATGTTCACGAGCGCTACAACGTGCTGGTGGATCCGCACACGGCCGACGGCATCAAGGTCGCCCGCGCGGTGCAGGAAGAATATGGGGTCGACACTCCAATCATCTGCCTGGATACCGCTCTGCCGGTGAAGTTCGCGGAGACCATCAAGGAGGCCATCGGCAGCGAGCCTGAGGTGCCGGAGCGTTTCGCCGGCATCCTGGAGGCCGAGCGCCATGTTAGGGATCTGCCCAATGATGCAGCGGCGGTGAAGGATTACATCACGCAGTACATCAAGAGCACGGAGGTTTAAACAATGGGACAGGAGCAATTCTCAGGCCCGGAGTATTTCACCGAGTTTGACCCAGAGAAATTCATCCGTGACATGAAGCAAGTCGCGGAGATGGACAAGGAAAATAAGGAGAATAAGGCGGGCTCGGGTGAGGCTGCACCAGAAGAGGATGCCTAGGTTTCTCCTGCTTGGGGCACTCAGCACAGCAGCTCTGGCGGCGGCTGGGTGCACGGTGCAGACGGGTGTTGGGCCCGTTCCCGAGGCTGCTTCGCACACCTCCGAGAACACCACGATTGAGCCGCCCCCACCGCAAGCGCACACTCCGGGTGCGTCTCCGGTGCCGCCGGGTGCTGCATTGGATATCTCTAGTATGCAGCCCGTTCCCGGCGAAGCTTTCGACTTCAACCTCTGCACGGTGGCCTGGAGCTTTGTGCTTGACGACGGCCGCACCATCGCCGTCACCGCCTCCCATTGCGGTGAGCCCGGGGATACGGTGTGGGCGGGTGCCGCAGACGGAGAGTTCATTTACCCGGCCGAGCCCGTTGGCAGCATTATCTACTCCGACCTCAGCGCGCCTGAGACACACCAGCTGGATTTCGCGTTGGTGGAAATTACGCGGCAGGCTGAGTTCTATGTCCCGCAAGACTTGCCCACCAGCGTGGTCGCGGCGGGGCAGGAGGAACTTCCGGATAACGTGTGCAAGCTGGGGCGCATCACCGGTGAGACCTGCGGTCCGCTCACACACGGCGAAGGATACGGGAAACTCCAGTTTGGCGAGCGCACGGTAGACACCGTCTCCGCGCGCGCCCAAGTCTGCTCCACACATGGTGACTCGGGCGCACCGGTCTTTGGCGCGCCGGGCAGCCCTTATGAAGGCGTGATTGTGGGAGTTCTATCGGGCACGACAGAAGCAGCTGCGGGTGGTGAGGGCTGTGTGCACGGCTCGGAAGCGGAGATGTCTTTTACCCCGGCCTCCGATATTGAAGCACTCTTGCCGGAGATTCTGACGCAGGTCTAAGGCGCTAAGATAAAGCCCATGCCCACTCCTGATTATATTGTGTCCCTGCGTGAGAAAATTGGTCACGACCAGCTCTTTTTGCCTGGCGTGACCGCGGTTATTGTGCGGGCCGTGCCCACCGGCTCCGCCATCTGGGAGCTGCCATCAGTGTTGCTTGCCCAGCGCGCCGATAACGGCACGTGGGGTCCCATCTCCGGTATCTGTGAGCCGGGTGAGGAGATTACAGCGACCGCACTGCGTGAGGTTAAAGAAGAAATTGGCCTCGATGGCCGCATCGAAGCGCTTCTCGGTGTGGGGCAGGTGGGTCCCGTGACTTACCCCAATGGGGATGAGTGCATGTTCATGGATACCGCCATCCGGGTCTCCGTTCCGGATGGTGCGGAGCCGGTCATCTCCGATGAGGAGAACATCGCCGCGCAGTGGTTCTCCGTGGCGCAGATGCCGACGTCCGTCAGTGCTCGCCACCGCATGATCATTGGCGATGCCGTGGCGCAGATGAAGCATCCGCAGGGCTTCCGCCCGCGGATGGGATACGTCAAGCGCACCTAAAGCCAGCGCAGTGCCGTTTACTTGGCAGTTTTCGTGTATTGGAGTTGCCGTAAAATATCATCAGAAGCGCATGAAATGGGTTGAGGTCGGCGCCCGTGACCGATAGCTTCGGTGCCATGATTTCACGCACGCTGAAGAAAGCAACCACTGCAACCGCGTTCGTCGCCCTCGCCGGCGGCGTCTTGGGTGCCGGTACCGCCGGTGCGCAAGAGATGTCCTCCGCTGAGTCTGTGAAGACTAGCCGGATTCAGGAGCTGAGCTCGCGCCTGTTTGATGGCTCCTTCTTATCCTCGAAGGATTCGGAAGCGCCGGAAGGCTCTGCCTTGATTGAGAAGTACGAGGAGGTTGACGGCCTGCAGGACAAGCTGCCGGCTGATGAGGCCCAGAAGGTTCTCAACGGGACCTTCACCGCAAAGAAGAACCCGGCGATTTCCGTGACCTTCAATGACGATGGAACGCTGACCTACAACGATGGCTGCAACTCCGGTGGCGGCAGCTATAAGCTGGATCAGACCGATGCCATCGTGGTGGAAAACCTGAATTCCACGATGCGTGCCTGCGCTCCGGATGAAATGGCTGATGCCGATGCGCTCAACGCCATCCTCTCCGCCAAGCCAGTGGTCTTCCCCGTGGAGGGCAACACCTTTGCGCTGGGCAGCCAGGGCCAGGTCATTCAGTTTGAGAAATCTGAAAACTAAAGCCTGTCAAACACCTGACAGCGTGCACTGCGGAGCTAGCTCGAGATTGGGCTAGCTCCGTTTGCGCGTGCGCGCCGGCCTTCGATGAGCCAGCTAATGAAGCGGCAGGAGCAGGCAGACCAGTGCGCGATGAGGAGTACCGGGATGCTGAGCGCGATGACGTCGAGAAGCTCCGAGCCATTCACCAGCGCTACCTGGTGGCCACCCATGCTGACCGTTCCCGGCGGAAAGGTGCATGCCCACCACGCAGGAGAGTAATCCACCCAGCGAGCCACGTTGGGGTAGAAGGTAACCATGGCATAGAGCGCGAGGGGAATGGCAATCACCATGGCGGTGAGTCCGTAGTAGACAGAGAAAGTACCGGGGTAGAGGATCTGCATGGCGGTAGTGGATTGGCCCACCACGCCCAGCGGAACCCAGGCCGTCGCGGAGTTGGGGCCGGTGAGATTGACCTTGCCGTGCCAAGCAGCCCAGTACACGCGGATGAAGATGGGGACCGCGGTGGAGATCGACATGACAAAAAGAACCGTACCCATGACGTGGTAGGCCTCCCCGTAGTCCAAGGCGAGAAAGCCGGCCACGGAGGAGGAAATCATTGGGCCGACCAGCGGCAGGCCCCAGGTAAACCGCGGCTGGCCGTCGAAGCGGGTGAGCTGAATAGCCCACGTGATGACGGTGACCGGGCCACCGATCCAGAAGCCCACTAGGCGGAACGTGCCTACCTCAGTCAACCCTGACAGTGCTGCGCCAAGCGCCAGGATGCCGATGAAATACATGGACCATTCCGCCATGGAGGTTCGGGCAAAGCTGGGCTGGCGGTAGACCGCGAAACCTACTGTCAGCACGAGGAGGATGACGCAGGCCAGCGCTGCGAAAACAGCGGAGGCCGTCAGCATGCCTTCCTCAACGAGCAACCGGGAGACGATGGA
>DXEO01000187.1 GCA_019114925.1 Candidatus Corynebacterium faecipullorum
CCTGAGGCAGAGCTGAAGTCTCAGGCTGAGCCCAACACGGAACCTATAGCAGACGCGAAGCCAGTGAGCACGCACGAGCTGGCTGCGCAGAAGGAGCCGGCAAAGGAAGAAGAGGATAAGGATTCCTCCGCCGGCGTAGCCGCTGCAGGTGCTGCGGGGGCCGCAGCCGCTGGTGCTGCCGTATCTGGTGCCGCTGCTGTTGATAAGGATGACAAGGACACGGAGGACGCTGTCCCGGCCACCGAACCGGAGATTGCCGAACCGGAGCCGGTGGTTGAAGCCCCGAAGGTAGAGGAAGAGACACCGGTAGAACCTGAAGTTCCGGCTGAGGAGGAGTCTTCTGCTCAGTCTGAGGCCGACGAAGAGGCAGAAGCACGGCCTGAGCCAGAAGCACAGGCCGAGTCAGAGGAGACTGAGCCAGAGGACGCCGAAGCAGAAGAGGCTGCCGCGGCGGCGGGGGCCCAGACGGCGTCGGCAAGCGCGGCGCTCGAGGCTGAGCCGGAGGAGCTAGAGGTATCCGAGGACGCGGAGGTCGTTGAGGCCCCGGCTGCCCAGCCGCAGGAGGATATCGCGCCGGCTGCCGGCCGCTTGGGCAAGCTGCGCGGGCGCCTGTCACGCTCGCAAAACGCCATCGGCCAAGGCCTCATGGGTATTCTCTCCGCTGGTGACCTCGATGATGATGCCTGGGAGGAAATCGAAGACACCCTCATCATGGCGGATTTGGGTACGAAGTCCACGATGCAAGTTACAGACTCCCTGCGCGAGAAGATTGCGGAGCGTGGAGTGAGCTCTGAGGCCGAAGCCCGCGCCATGCTGCGCGAAGCCCTCATCGAAGTGGGCCACCCAGAGATGGACCGATCCATCAAGGCCATGCCGAATGAGGGCAAGCCGGCCGTCATCATGGTCGTCGGTGTCAACGGAACTGGCAAGACCACCACGACCGGCAAGCTGGCCCGCGTGCTCGTATCGATGGGCCACAACGTCTTGCTCGGCGCGGCGGATACCTTCCGTGCAGCGGCCGCGGACCAGCTGGAGACCTGGGGCCGCCGCGTGGGCGCTACCACCGTGCGCGGTAAGGAAGGCGCGGACCCGGCTTCCGTGGCCTTCGACGCCGTGGCCGTCGGCGTTGACCAGGGCGTGGATGTCGTTCTCGTTGACACTGCTGGCCGTCTGCACACCTCCGTGGATCTCATGGACCAATTGGGCAAGGTCAAGCGCGTGGTGGAGAAGAAGACGGATGTCGATGAGGTCCTTCTCGTGTTGGATGCGACGGTGGGGCAGAATGGTTTGACCCAGGCCCGCATCTTCCGCGATGTCGTCGACATCACCGGCGTTGTCCTGACCAAGCTGGATGGCACCGCCAAGGGCGGCATCGTTTTCCAGGTTCAGGAAGAACTCGGCGTGCCGGTCAAGCTCGTGGGGCTTGGGGAAGGCGCAGATGACCTCGCACCGTTTGAGGTTGAGGGCTTCGTGGATGCCTTGCTGGGGGAGAAGTAAGACCTTATAGATCCCTGGGCTAGACCTAAGTTCTTTCGAGACGCTGCGCCTCCTTTGTGAGGCGCTTTCGTCATCTTCGTCCCATTAAAGATGTGCTTTGGGGGAGGTCACAATGGTAGTCTAGGACAGTCCTGTCTATGTGAGGCTGATTAAACAGCCCTAACAACGGTTCGTGAGGCTACGCTTTCGTGACACTCTTGTATGTCGTCCTCCTCGCAGCTGTCGCAGTGGCGCTTGCACCAGCAGCCGTCAAGGTTGCTGATCGCGCAGCCGGCTACCCGCTAGCCGGCATTTTTATTGTCGCCGCGGCACTGTTGGCTAAAGAATTTCCGGCACTGGCCCGTGGCGAAGAACTGTCCTATTCCGTGACGTGGGTGCGCGATGTCATCGCGCCAGGCGTCGACGTTAACCTCGCCTTCCGCGGCGATGCGCTGGGCATCTTCTTTGCCATGTTGGCTCTCGTCATCGGCGCAGTGGTATTCACCTACTCCGCGGCCTACCTGCCCAAGGGCAAAGGCAACGTCAGTTTCTATGTGCTGATGACAGCGTTTACGCTGTCGATCCTCCTGCTCGTGCTGGCTAACGACGTCGTGGTGCTCTTCCTGGCTTGGGAGCTGGTATCGCTGGCGTCCTTCATGCTCATCGCACGCAGCGGTAAGTCCGGCGAGGCCGGTTCGCAGCGCACGCTGATCCTCACGTTCATCGGCGGCCTCACCTTGCTCTCGGGCGTGGCGATTGCCGCAACGGCTGCGGAGACCACGAGCCTCGAGGGCATATTGGCCTCCGATGTGTGGGCTGAGCGCCCGGGCTTGACCGCCGGGGTTGCCATTCTCATTGCGGTCTCGGCATTCACCAAGTCCGCGCAGTTCCCCTTCCACTTCTGGCTGCCGGAGGCCATGGCGGCTGCGACGCCGGTCTCGGCCTTCCTACACGCAGCGGCCGTGGTGAAGGCCGGCGTGTACCTCTTGATTCGCTTCTCCACCGTCTTCCATGATGTTGCCGCGTGGAATTGGCTACTCATCGTTGCCGGTATGGGTACCGCCGTTATGTCGGCGGTCTTCGCCGTGCAGAAGACGGACCTGAAGAAGCTCACGGCTTATTCCACCGTGTCCCACCTGGGATGGATTGTAGCCACGATTGGTGTGGGCACGCCCTTCGCCATCGCGGCAGCCCTCGTTCACACGCTGGCGCACGCGCTGTTCAAGTCCTCCATCTTCATGCTTATTGGCGTCATCGACCACGAGGCCGGTTCCCGTGATATCCGCCGCCTCGGCGTGCTGTGGAACAAGATGCCGTGGACCTTCGGCTCCATGCTTATTGGCGCTGCCTCCATGGCGGCGGTCCCGCCGCTGTTTGGCTTCGTGTCGAAGGAAGGAATGCTCACCGCCTTCGAGGAGGCACCAATTGGTTCTACCGGCCAGGTACTGTTGCTTATCGTCGCCGGCGTGGGTGCGTTCTTCACCTTTACCTACTCGGCCAAGATCATCTTCGGTGCCTTCTTCGATGGCCCACGCAACATGTCGCATATTCATGAGGCACCGGTTAGGCTGTGGCTGCCCGCGGCGCTGCCCGGTGTGATGTCGGTGCCAATTATCTTCGTCATGGGAGCGCTCGATAAGCCGCTCGATAACATCGTGGCGGCCATCGGCATGGAGGGCCATTCCCACCTCGCGCTGTGGCACGGCCTGAACGTTCCGCTTCTCATTTCTGTGGTGGTGCTGATCGCTGGCGTCGTCGCGTTGTTCTTCCGCGGGCCGCTGTGGACCGCGATGGAGGAGCGCCAGCTCCTGCCGCGTACCGGTAACCACATCCTGAAGTGGATTCAGGATGTGTGCGCAGCCTTCGGACGTTTCGTTGGCCGCATGTCCGATACCCACAACCCGTCGAAGCTGATCGTGCCGATCATTCTCCTGGTCATCGTCCTTGCGGGCTCCACACTGGTGTCCACGGGTGTCGACGGTGTAGCTCTCAACCCGCGTGTGGACGGACTTGATAATCCGTGGGACCTGCTGCCGCTGGGCATCGTGGCGCTGTCCATGTTTGGTTTGGTGCGTACACGCAACCGCCTCACAGGTGCGGTGATGATTGGTACTGCGGGTACCGGCGTGACCTTGCAGATGTTCCTTCTCGGCGCACCTGACGTGGCGCTGACCCAGTTCACGGTGGAGGCGCTGTCCGTCATCGTCATGATGATG
>DXEO01000188.1 GCA_019114925.1 Candidatus Corynebacterium faecipullorum
CTACATCACCGTGTACAACGAGCCGGTCAAGCAGCCTGCCGAGCCGGAGAACCTCGACTTCGAGGGCCTGCACAAGGGCATTTACCACTACAACACCGCCGAGTCCGGCTCCATCCCGGCCAACATCCTGGCTTCCGGTGTGGGCATGTACGAGGCACTGCGCGCCCAGGAGATCCTGGCTGAGGACTACGACGTCAAGGCTTCGCTGTTCTCCGTCACCTCTTGGGTCAAGTTGGCTCGCGACGGCGCCGCCCGCAACCAGGAAGCACTGCGCAAGGGTGTTGAGCCGACCGAGGCATTCGCTACCTCCCAGCTCAAGGGCTTCGAGGGACCGTTCGTCGGTGTCTCCGACTTCGCCACGGACCTGCAGGAGCAGATTCGCCCCTACGTCCCGGGTGAGTACATCGTCCTGGGCGCAGACGGCTTCGGCTTCTCCGATACCCGTGAGGGTGCTCGCCGCTACTTCAACATCGACGCCGAGTCCATCGTCGTCGGCGTCCTCGAGGGCCTGGCCCGCGAGGGCAAGGTGGAGCGCAGCACCGTGGAGAAGGCAGCCCGCGAGCTGAAGCTCGATGACCCGACCGCCACCGTCTCCCGGTCCTCCGATGAGGACTAAGCCTGATAAGGATAAAGCTTAGGGCTTAAACCCCAAGCCTTCCAGCCCCTTCTGCCCCACTTCGGGCGGGAGGGGCATTCTTCTTGCTTTAAGTCCAGGAGCCAGCTGTCGTTGTTGCCAAAGTTCTGGCCAGATCTTGAATCAGAGGTTATAACTTTGTCAGAATGGGCAGTTCGACCACCACAGGAGGCCCAGCCAACGCTGATAAAAGGCTCAGCAGCCAGCAGCAGCGGGGCTAGCTGCCGAGCACGCGATCGAGGACCCTGTCCAAAGCCTTGGAGACCTCGCTGGGCTCTTCCAGAATGACCATGTGGCCGGCGCCGTCGATGACGGTCAAGGTGGAGTCCGGCCAGTGGCGGGCAATCACCTCCGATTGGCGGCGCGGGGTCACAATGTCATGCTGGCCCACCACGATTTCCCCCGGCACGCTGCGCAGCCGCGCCGTTGCACCGAACTCGGAGTGCTCCACCAAATCATCAAAGAAGCCCGCGTAGCTCGACATCGGAGTATCCAGCAGCATCGCCACGTGGAATTGCAGCTTGTCCATCTGCGGGAAGCCCTGCAACAGCGCCGCAAACACCGGGGCGATGAGTGCCGCTGCCTCGAAGCGCACGCGGTTGAGCCGATTCGGCAGCTTCAGGCAAGCGCGGTAGACCATGCCCAGCGTCTTTGATTCCAAGATACGAGCCACGCCCGCGGCGGCAAAACGCTGCATCGAGGTAGCCACCAACGCCATCCCTTCGACGCGATCCAAGACATCCCGCGGGGCGCGGCGCAATAAATTCAGCGCGATCATCCCGCCCATCGAATGCCCAAGCAGCACCAAGGGCCCTTCGGCGGCGCGCTCAGCAATGACAGCCAGCACGTCATCGGCCGCGCCCCGCACCGTGCACTGCGCGGGGGCGACATGGGTGGATTGGCCGTGGCCGCGGACGTCGACAAGCAGGCAACGCACCGTGGGATAGCTGCGGCGCACGTCGTTGACCTGGGAATAGAAGCTCTCAGCCGACAGACAATAGCCGTGGATGAAGACCGCGGTGACCTCCGCATCCTCAGGGCCCACCTCATACCAGGCCACGCGCACGCCGTCGTTATCCACGAAGCCCGAGTCGCTCACTCCTGTCAGCCCTGGCTCTGTCGTGAGATCATGCAGGTCGTTGTGGACGGTGCGCTCGACAGCGCGCATGCGGGGGCGGGCCCGGCGCGACCAGCTGCGGGCGATGGCGGAGGAACGTGCTCGAATAACCATGCCATTTCAATACTAGACTGGATCCCATGGCTAATGACCTTTCAGCGCAACTCCAAGCCCGCTTCGGCTCAGCGCCGGCAGAAGAGAAGGATTCTGCCCCCGCTGGCGACGCCTATAGCGAGCTCACCCGCCTCATCACAAAGGTGACCGGTGTGGAGGAAGGCCTGGAGCGCGAAGCGACATTGGAGGACCTGGGGGTTGAATCACTAGAGCGCATCGAATTAGCCGTGCGCCTTGAGGAAGCCTGCGGGGTCCGCCTTAATGAAGAAACCATGCTCTCCGTGACCACGGTGGGCGAACTTGCTGAGTACTTGGAGGAACACTCGTGATTTCTTATCTTTCGGACATGGACGGCGTCCTCATCAAGGAAGGGGAGATGATTCCCGGCGCGGATAAATTCATCCAAGCGCTGAAGGATAACAACATCGAGTACATGGTTCTGACCAATAACTCGATGTCCACCCCGCGGGACCTGTCCGCACGCCTGAAGAACACCGGTTTGGATATCCCGGCGGAGCGCATCTGGACCTCCGCGACGGCCACGGCGGCTTTCCTCTCCAACCAGGCTGGGTTGTCCACGGCTTATGTCGTGGGCGAGTCTGGCCTGACCACCGCGCTGCACGAGGCGGGCTGGATTCTCAATGACCGGGACGCGGACTTCGTGGTCTTGGGTGAGACCCGCACGTATTCTTTTGAAGCCATCACCACGGCAATCAATCTCATCCGCAACGGCGCGCGGTTCATTGCCACCAACCCGGATGTCACGGGCCCGGCCCCGCAGGGCGTGCTGCCGGCCACGGGTGCTGTGGCCGCACTCATCACCGCGGCGACCAACCGCGAGCCCTACTACGTGGGCAAGCCCAACCCGGTGATGATGCGCAGCGCCTTGAATAACATCGGCGCGCACTCGGAGAACACCGTAATGATCGGTGACCGCATGGATACCGACGTTAAGTCTGGCCTGGAGGCCGGCATGCGCAGCATCCTGGTGCGTTCAGGCATCAGCGATGACCGCATCATCGAGCGCTATCCTTTCCGCCCGACACGCATCATTGACTCCGTGGCTGACCTGCCGGAGCGTATCCTCGATCCCTTCGCGGACTAGGGCTTAGACCGCGCGCTTGACGACGCCCCGGAATCCATACTCCTCCGCCAGCATCTCCACCGCGCGGCCCAGCGCTTCCAATTCGCTGGGCGTTCCGGTGAGCACTTGCTGGCAGCCGATTCCGGCGCAACCTGCGTTGTCAGCTTCCCCTTTATCTACGTTGTCGGCTTTTATGCCGACAACGTCCCACAGCGGGTCGCGGCGCCAGCGGGTGCACCACTGGGCGGTCAGCGGGTCATCGCCGGGGACGATGAATTCGCTTTCGCTGCGAATACAGCGCGCCATGGCGCGCTCAATGGCAGGGCGCAGGCTGCGCGGCATGCCTGAGATCTCCAGCACGGCTGTGCAGACCTCACCGCAGGCACGGTTGGGCCAACTTTCCGCCGGGCTACCAAGTGGGTTGGCTGAAGCGGCCGGCGCGGCGGCACCGGCCAGCTGCGGGCGAACGCGTTGATTCACTCCTTAAACTCCTTTGACGTGCGAGTGATGGCACGCCGGCATGCGCCGACGCAAGACGAGCTTCGTCTTCCCCTACGAACTTGTCTTCATCACGTCACTCGCGCCGAGGCGCGAACACCGCCTGGTGTGGCCGCAGTATGTGGCCACACGGTGCGTCGTTGTGTGCCCACAATTTTCCCCCGCCACTTGGGCCACAACAACCCTCAACCTGCACTTAAGCCCCCGCAGCCTCAACAAAGACTTGAGACTTCTACCCCAAAATTCGCCCCACGAATAACTTGAATCCCACAAATTAACATGCACACCATGTACACGTTGTTGTCACAGCCACCCCCACTACCCCCGTTGCAACGCGCCTTCGGGCGTAGCAACGGCGGTCAATGCCTTCACGCAGCCGCGCCTAGCGCGCCTGGCACTCCTCCCAGATAGCCGTGTTGGCCTCAGCCCATAGCGGCTTGCACCACTCACCGAAGTCACGATCCGTGAGCGCCACCATGGCCCAATCACCCGCCACCCACAGGTAGGTTCCACTCATGCCGAAGTGACCCACGGTATCGGCCGGCAAGCCACCCATCCACTGTTGCTTGTCGCCGTGGATTTCAAAGCCCAGCCCCCACGTACAGTCTTTGAAGCTGCCATAGCCGGGAACGATGCCGCGCAGCCCAGGGAACTGAACGCTGCGCATCTCCTCCACAGTCGAAGGGGCAAGCAGGCTGGGCGAATATACCTCGGCAGCAAAGGCGGCGAGGTCCTCCGCACTAGAGACCACGCCGTGTCCGGCCGAGCCTTCCAAGGTGGTGGCCCGCATTCCCAGCGGAGTGCACACGCCTTCAGCAAGGTACTTGGCAAAGGGAATCTCGGTGGCCTTCTCCACTTCCTCGGCGGCCCACTCATAGCCTGCCGAGGAGTAGATGCGCCGCTCCCCGACGGGTTTTTGTTGCTCACGAGTATCAAAGCCCACCCCCGAGGCATGGGCTAAAAGATGGCGCAACGTGGAGCCTTCAGGGCCTGCAGGCTGATCCAGCTCCACCGCCCCTTCTTCGACGGCCATCATTACCCCATAGGCAGCCACCAACTTGGTCACAGACGCCACTGGGAAGCGGCGGGAGGTATCCCCCAGCTGCTCTACCACCTCGCCGCGGTGCAGCAAGACGGCAGCAACGGTATCGACGGGCCAGGACTCAAGAGAAGGAAAAGCGCTCATGCGCTCCAGCTTAACGGGACTTAGCGCGGATCGATTTCGCAGCCTACCCCGTCACCATCGTCGTCGAACTTGGACAGGAAACCCTGATCGCTCGGATAGATGGGACGCTCCAGTGCGTTCCACACATCAGCACAGCCGGTATCAATTTGTCCCGGCTACTGCGTTAACGGATGACCCCACCATGGCGATACACAAGGCGTAGCGCATTGCGCCGCTACACTTCCCTATCACTCATATCTCTGCTGCGCCCTCTCCAGGCGTTTCCCGGCAACACCCCTCAGTGCTGCCCCCTGAGTGCTGCCCCTCAGTGCTGCCTCTGGGCGCTTCACTGTGTTGCTGCTCTCTCGGCGATGATCTCCCAATTCTGCCGGGCTTTACGGGAACTACATCACAGTGGAAGGCTCCGCAGCACCCTCCGTGGCGTTCACGGTGGGCTGCTCGTTAGTTGTCGGCGCAGGCGTTTCGGAGTATTGCTCCGCTGGGGTCTGCGTTGCTGGGGCTTGCGGCTCCGCCGGGACATACGTGGCCTCGCTGTCCGGGGCGCTGTTAGTCGGCGTCGCCGGCTGACCTGCATCCGTCGGTTCCTGGCCCGTGGAATCAGTAACCGGCGCATCCTGCGGCGTGGTATTCGGTGCGACCGAAGGCTCAGACGGCTCCACGGACTCAGAAGCTGCTTCTGAGTCCCCCATCCAGCGCGAAGGCGAAAGCCACCCAGCATCTACCCCATCCGGATTAGCGGAGGAAAGCAGCAGCAGGCCCACCACGCCGAGGCCTGCGATGAGCCCCGTGGTGGAGGCGCGCACGCGCCCGCCGAGCGTCCAGAAATACTGCCACTTGTTCTCCGGCTTATCCGAGCGCCAGATGCCGCCCTTGTAATCGTCCTCTTCCTCCTCCGCGGATTCATCCGAGAATGCCGGACGGCCAGGGCCATCATGCATATTCTCCTGCGGCTCCTCGGCGGCATCCGCCACAGCGTCCGTAGCGATCACCTCCGTCTGCGCCTCAGCCGCGCTATCCGACGTAGCGCTGTGCTGCGAGTTCGAAGCAGTACCTGCCGCCGACATGACGGTGGTGGGGGTGTTGGTATCGGGGGCGCTGTCAAGCACCTGCGGGGCATCGCCCGGCAAGCCCTCCGCCGTGGGCAGCTTATATAGATCCCAGAAGGAGGACAGCAGGGCTGAGCGAATAGCGCGCTCCACCGCCCACTGGCGGGCCGGGTTCACCTGCACCAAGACGCGATACTGCACCTGCCAGGGCTGACCAGCCGCAGTGGGTGCTGTGAGCCCGGTAGCGGGCAGGACGTCGAGCTCGCCAGCCACATCCTCGCGAATTTCCGGGGCATCGAGGGCGTGCTGGGAAATCTTTTCCACCTGCTCGGTGATCTCCGGCAAGGAATCGCCCTCATGAACCGGGATGGCAATATCCACCACCGCACGGGACCACTCTTGGGAGAAGTTCGTGACCACGCCCGCAGAACCATTGGGCACCATGACGACTTCGCCGGTGGGCGTGCGCACCGTCGTCGTACGCAGAGTCAGTGATACCACGGTGCCTTCCACGCCCGTCACGCCGTCGAAGCTGACATAGTCCCCCACACCGAACTGCTTTTCCGACAGGATGAAGAAGCCCGCGAGGAAATCGCCGATGATGGACTGCGCACCGAAACCGACGGCTGCCGAGACGACGGTCGCCGGAATCGCTGCGCCAAGGGGCGGTACCCCAAGGTTGGACAGCGCAGCCAGCACAAGTAGGAAGTACGCCACCGCCTGCGCCACGTACACCAGCGCCCCGGCGAGGGCTAGGCGCGCTTTGGTGGATTCTTGGTTCTCATCCAGACGGGACTCAATAACCCGCACAGTCAGCCGGCCAATACGCGGGATGAGAATGCCCAACAGAAGCATTCCCAACAGCGGCAAACCATGGTCCACGATGGCCTGCCATATGGCGAACATGTAGTACTTCAGCATTCCGCCGAGGTTACTCTTTCAGCCTGACAGAACCCTTGGAGCTTTAAGCGCGGTGGATGAGATAGTAATTCGGGGTGGGCTTCCACGTGTAGCCGGCAGGCACGATGTCTGCGCCATAAGCGGTGTAGGACTTCGTCGTCCACAGCGGGATGGCCGGCATCTCTTCCAAAAGCAGGCTTTGGGCTTCGGTGTAGTGCTTCTGGGCTTCCTCCCGGCTCTTCGCCTGCCCCGCCTTCTTCAGCAACTCATCGTACTCAGAGCTGTTAAAGCCTGATTCATTTTCCGAAGAGTAGGACGCATATAACGGCACCAGGAAGGTAGATTCCTCGGGGAACTCCGCCTGCCAGATCGTGCGGAAGGCACCGGTGAGGTGACGGGCAATCACCTCTTGCCGCAGG
>DXEO01000016.1 GCA_019114925.1 Candidatus Corynebacterium faecipullorum
CTCCAGCAGTCGGGATTGCCCCACGAATTCGCTCATCCATGCGCCGCCGCGCTTGGTGGGGCGCCCGAAGTAGTCGGTAAGCAGAAGACCGATCCCCTTATCCTCGAGATTGCCGTCCCGCACTTCCCAAACGCGAACCCCCTCCGCGTAGCCCTCGAGGTCATCGCGCGGGATAACGGTGATGCCGTAGAGGCGCTCGGCGGCGGCGAAGACGCCCTTTTCTAGGACCTGGTCCAGCGGGAAGTACTTGCGCAGTTCTTCCTCGTCGAGGGAGAAGTCGCGGGCGCGGACCTTGGACTCCCAATAAGGCCAGTCCGCGGCGTTAAAACCTTGGCCGTTGAGCGTTGCTTCCTCCGCGAGGAGCTTTTGCTCGCCTTCGGCGTTGGCCGCGGCGGCGGGGGCGAGGTCGAAGAGCATGGTGCGGGCGGCGTCGGCAGTCGCGGCGGTTTCCTCGGCGATGACGTAGTCGGCATGCGTGGCAAAGCCCAGCAGTTCGGCGCGCTCGGCGCGCAGCTGCACGGCCTCGATGAGCCCCGGGATGTTGTTCTCGGAGCCCCTGCTTGCCGACGCCCCATACAGCCTCGCCCTCGCATCCTCCCGCGCCAGACGGCTCAGTTCCGATTGCACGGTCGGCAGCTCGAGCGGGATGACATAGCCCTCGCGGCCGAGCGCCTCGGCATCGGTCTTAGCGGAGGCGATGCGCTCGGCGGGTAGGCCTTCGAGCTCTTCCTCGGTGAAGGAGACCGCGCGCTCGCGGGTGGAGGCCATGAGGTTGCGGCCGAATTCCTCCGACAGTGCAGAGAGACGCTGGTTGATCTCAGACAGGCGGGCCTTGCCGGCAGCGTCGAGGTCGGCGCCCTTGCGGACAAAGGTGCGCAGGAGGTGCTCGTGGAGGCGCTGGCCTTCCGAGTCGTCGGCAGGCGGCGTCGCTTCCTTGATGCGCGCGTAGAGCACCTCGTTCTGGTAGATCGCGTCATAGTGCGCGGACAAGCGCGGGTAGATGTCGGCAGCGATCTCCTCCATCTCATCGGTGACATCCGTACCGGAGAGGTTGCCGAAGACGGCCATGACGCGGTCGAGGTCCTGGCCGGAGCGCTCGAGAGCCTCCACGGTGTTTTCCCACGTAGGCGCGGTGGGGTTGTCGGTGATGGAGGTGATCTCGGCGTCGTGAAGCGCGAGTGCTTCGTCGAAGGCGGGGCGGTAGTGCTCTGCCTTGATATCTGCAAACGGTGGGAGCTGGTAGGGCAGCGTGGAGGGGGTCAGTAGTGGGTTAGTCATAAGAAACTACCGTACCTAATAAGCTCCGCCCTATCTGATGGCTTTCACTAACCCACAGGGATTGGTGTGCGTTTCCTGCGCGGGGTGGTGGCACGGTTCACCGGGATGACATCGAGAATCAGGAACGCCGCCAAGGTGATTCCTAAGAGGGCCAAGAAGACGCCGACGGTGGTGGCGAAGAGCGCGCCCAACCCTGTGGTGGCCTAGGAGAAGTGGGTAGTCGGGAGGAAGCGTGGGCGACGTTTCCACCACACGTAGTAACCCAGCACTACGAGAGCGGCGGTGGCGAGCCCCAGTGCGAGGAGCGCAATCTGCAGTGGCAGCCCGAACATGATACCCATGTGCAGGTAGATGCCCCAGCTGCTGAGCTTGCTAAACAGCGGCAGGCTGGAGAAAGGCTGGCGGTCGATGACCTCGCCGGTGGCGCCATCTACCGAAATTGCATCGGAGGTGGTGCGCCATTCCACCCAGCGTTCGCTGACCTGCCAGGCGGAGTTGGCGTCCTCCGGTGGGTGGTCCGGTCAGTCCCTCGGCGCGGCCGGTGGCGAGGACGCGCTCGGCTTCGGTAGCCACGCTTGTGCTTGACGACGCCCCTCCAACCCCATGCCCTTCATGACCTTCATGCCCGGTGTGCTCATGCGTTTCAGCGGTGGTGCCGGGGAGGGCAGTTTCGATGGGGGTGGCTTTCCAGTTCATGCGTTCCACCAAGGAATCGACGTTCTCGCCGGCCAGACCGGACCACGTAATACCGGTGGCGGAGAGTCCAAGCAGACCGATGAAGATCCAGGCGCCGATGGTGGAGTGCAGGCGGGTGGCCTTCCAGCGGGCAGAGCGCTTAGGCCGCTGCGCGGTGTTCGCGGTTGCCTTGCTTTTGGGGCGGCGGCGAATCCACCACATATAAAGTCCGCCGCAGGCCATGACTCACAGCCAGGAGGCGGCCAACTCTGAGTAGAGCTCACCGACCTTGCCCAAGTGGAAGCTTTCGTGCAGGGAGGAAATCCAGCGGCGCAGCGGCATTTCACCCAGGCCGGAGTAGGTGGGGTAGTCCCCGATGACCTCGGCGGTGGCGGGGTTGATGAAGACGGTGCGCTGGAGGCTTTCGTCGATGCTGTCATCGGAGGCCAGCACGCGCGTCGAATCCGTGGGGTTGGTTGCTGGCCAGACTTGGGCCACCGGCATGTCTGGGTGCTCGTGCTGTGCGGCCTGGATTTGCTCTTCCAAGCTCACGGGGTTCTCGACCGCCGGAACGGACATGACGTCGCGGTACACCACCTTCTCCAGGGTGGGTGCCATGGCATAGAGGCAGCCAGTCAATGCCGCAACGAGGATGAAAGGGCCGACGAACATACCGCCATAAAAGTGAATGCGCTGAATGAAAGATCGCAGAGCCGTCCGACTCATAGGTAGTGCTCTTTTCAGTGTCTTTGGTGAAGGCCCTTACCAAACGTGCGCGGGCGCTCAGTAAAGGGCGATGGACAGGCGCTGATATCAAGTGCACTACTAGTCGGAGTTGATGGCCTCCCGGTTCTCAAGTAGTGAAAAACTTTTTAACTAACTGGGGTCCTCGGTGTTCAAAGGGTGAAAACCACGCGAAATAAGGCGCGAGAAGCAAGAAAAGAGGCCCGACCCACTCATTGTGGATCGAGCCTCTGCGATGGCTAGCCCCGGCCTAGACCGGGGCGGCTAGAGAAGAAGCGCAGAATTACTTCTTCAGGCCATCAATGATCTCGTTGAAGGCAGCGACTGGGCGCATGGTCTCGTTGAGCTTCTCCTCGCTCGGGGCGTAGTAGCCGCCGAGGTCGACGGGGGAGCCCTGGACGTCGAGAAGCGCCTGCTCAATCTCGCCTGCCTTGGCCTCGAGGGCCTCAGCAACCGGCTTGAAGGCCTCGGCCAGCTCGGCGTCGTCGGTCTGCGCAGCCAGCTCCTTGGCCCAGTTCAGGGTCAGGAAGAAGTGGGAGCCGCGGTTGTCGTTCTCGCCGACCTTGCGGGACGGGGACTTGCCCTCATCCAGCAGGGTCTCGGTGGCCTTGTCCAACGCTGCGGCCAGGACGCCTGCCTTGGCGTTGCCGTTGGTGTTGTGCTCGTGGCGGAAGGACTCAGCCAGGGCCAGGAACTCACCGAGGGAATCCCAGCGCAGGTGGTTCTCCTCCTGGACCTGCTGGACGTGTTTCGGGGCGGAGCCGCCGGCACCGGTCTCGAACAGGCCGCCGCCAGCCATGAGCGGAACCACGGACAGCATCTTTGCGGAGGTGCCCAGCTCGAGGATGGGGAAGAGGTCGGTGTTGTAGTCACGCAGGACGTTACCGGTCACGGAGATGGTGTCCTCGCCCTTGCGGATGCGCTCGACGGAGATCTTGGTCGCGGTGACCGGGTCCTCGATGGAGATGTCGAGGCCCTCGGTGTCGTGATCCTGCAGGTACTTCTTGACCAGCTCGATGAGGTTGGCGTCGTGGCCGCGCTCCGGGTCGAGCCAGAAGATGGCCTTCATGCCGGACAGGCGGGCACGGTTGACGGCCAGCTTGACCCAGTCCTGGATTGGGGCGTCCTTGGTCTGGCAGGCGCGCCAGATGTCACCGGCCTCCACGTCGTGGGAGATGAGAGCCTCACCCTTGGAGTTGCGGACCTCAACGGTGCCGGCTGCCGGCACCTTGAAGGTCTTGTTGTGGGAGCCGTACTCCTCAGCCTTCTGAGCCATGAGGCCGACGTTCGGGACGGTACCCATGGTGGTCGGGTCGTAGGCGCCGTTAGCCTTGCAGTCCTCGATGACAGCCTGGTACACACCGGCGTAGGAGGAGTCCGGGATGACGGCGAGGGTGTCCTGCTCCTCGTCGTTCTTGTTCCACATGTGGCCGGAGGTGCGGATCATGGCCGGCATGGAGGCGTCAATAATGACGTCGGACGGAACGTGCAGGTTGGTAATACCCTTGTGGGAGTTGACCATGGCGAGGTCCGGACCGGCGGCCAGAGCGGCGTCGAAAGCAGCCTTGATCTCAGCGCCATTCTCCAGCTTGTCCAGGCCCTCGTAGATAGCGCCCAGGCCGTTCTCGCCGTTGAGGCCAGCAGCCTCGAGCTCCTCGCCGTACTTCTCAAAGACATCAGCGAAGAAAGCGCGCACCACGTGACCGAAGATGATGGGGTCAGAGACCTTCATCATGGTGGCCTTGAGGTGAGCGGAGAAGAGCACGCCCTCTTCCTTGGCACGGGCAACCTGTGCCTTGAGGAACTCGTCGAGTGCCTTGGCGGACATGAAGGTGCCGTCGATGACCTCGTCCTTGAGGACCGGCAGCTTCTCCAGCAGGGTCTGCTCGCCCTCGGCCGTCTTCAAGACGATGGAGAGGGTGTCCGCTTCCGGCATGATGACGGACTTCTCGTTGTGGCGGAAGTCGTTAGCGTCCATGGTGGCCACGTTGGTCTTGGAATCAGCGGACCACGCACCCATCTTGTGCGGGTTCTTCTTAGCAAAGTTCTTGACCGCAATCGGGGCGCGGCGGTCGGAGTTGCCCTCACGCAGAACCGGGTTCACAGCGGAGCCCTTGACGGCGTCGTACTTCTCCTGAGCCTCTTCGTACTCCGGCAGGTCGAAGCCGGCGGCCTGCAGCTCAGCAATAGCCTTCTTCAGCTGCACCAGGGAAGCGGAGATGTTCGGCAGCTTAATGATGTTGGCTTCCGGGGTCTTGGCCAGCTCGCCGAGCTCAGCCAGGGCATCGGAGACCTTCTTGTCACCAAGGCGCTCCGGGAACTGGGCCAGGATGCGGCCGGCCAGGGAAATGTCGCGGGTTTCCACCTCGATGCCAGCGGTGGATGCGAAGGCCTCCACGACGGGCTTGAAGGAGTAGGTCGCCAGCAACGGCGCCTCGTCGGTACGGGTCCAGATAATCTTTGCCATGGTTCTCCTAAAGAAGTTGAAAACTGTTCAACCTCACAGGATACCTGTCTTATTTTTTCGCGGTGCCGGTCCCCCTGTGACTCGCGCCACCAGCGGGGGAGGTCTGTGTACTTGGCACAACCTTTCCGGCTGGACTTACGAGCTCGGTTGGGAAAGTACTAAGGTCTGCCCACGTGAAAGCAAAGAATGCCCGTATCCAACGCCGCCCCGTCCCGCGCCAGACGGAAATCTCCACGACGCGCCGCACCATCGTCATGATCGCCATGGCGCTGGGCGCTTTTGCCATCGGTACCACGGAGTTCACCTCGATGGGCCTGCTGCCGCTCATCGCGGATGATTTCGGCATTACGGAAGACACGGCGTCGGTAGTTATTTCTGTTTATGCGCTGGGCGTCGTCGTGGGCGCGCCCGTCATCGCGGCGCTCACCGCTAAGCTCCCACGCCGCCGCCTCATCATCCTGCTCATCGCCTTCTTGCTCGTGGGTAACCTGCTGACAGCCCTGGCCCCGAATTACGGCGTCCTGCTGGTGGCGCGCTTCATTGCTGGTCTGCCGCACGGCGCATACTTCTCCGTAGCTAATCTGGCGGCGGCCTCGATGGCCCCACCGGGCAAGCAAGGCTTTGCCATGTCGATGGTGGGCATGGGGCTTTCCGTTGCCACCGTGATCGGTGTGCCGGCAGCCCAAGCCCTGGGCCAGGGACTGGGCTGGCATTCGGCCTACTACTTGGTCGTGGTCCTTGCAGCTTTAACGATGGTGCTGCTCTTTTTCCTCTTCCCGCACATGACGCGCATGCCGGAAACAGATATGTTCACCGAGCTCGGCGCGTTGAAGAACAGTCAGGTCCTGCTCACCGTCTTCCTTGGCACCGTCGGTTTTGGCGGCATGTTTGCCGTCTACACCTACATCACGTGGACCATGACGGAGGTCGCCGGCATGGACCCGAGCCACACGTGGATTGTGCTCATGGCCTATGGCATCGGTATGACTGCCGGTAACGTCGCCGGCGGCGCGCTGGCGGACCGAAACCTGGAATTCGGGATCATCTTTGCTCTCATCTGCATGGTCGGTGTGTCCGTGGCCTTCTACTTCCTGGCCCACAACGCCTGGGCGGGCACGATTGCCTTTGGTGTCTTGGCCTTCTTCGGCTCCATTCTCGTGCCCTCCCTGCAGCTGCGCCTGGTCAACGTCGCAGGGGATGCGCAGAGCCTCGCGGCTGCTCTGAACCAGTCCGCCCTCAATATCGCCAATGCGGCGGGTGCGGCCATCGGAGGTGCGGTCGTGGGCGCAGGTTATTCCTATAACTCCACCGCCCTCGCTGGTGCGGGGTTGGCGGTGGCCGGCTGCATCACCTGGGTTATCACCATGTGGGACAAGCGCCGCCGAGGCCCTTCCGTGAAGATTATTGAACAGAGTTAGACTGGCCGGCATGAGTTTCACCATTGCCTCCGTTAACGTCAACGGCATCCGCGCGGCCTGTAAACAGCGCAATGAGAACAACCCGGGTATGAACGCCTGGCTGGACAACACCTCCGCCGATGTCGTTCTCCTGCAGGAGGTGCGCGCCAACCCCGAGCAGACCCAGAAGGCCCTGGCTCCGGCTTTGGAGGCTGGATGGAACCTGGTGCAGGCCGAATCCGCCGCCAAGGGGCGCGCGGGCGTGGGCATCCTATCGAAGCATGCGCTTGGCGACGTCTCCGTAGGCTTCGGCTCTTTCGCCGAATCCGGCCGCTTCATCGCCGCCACCGTGGAAGGCGTGCGCGTGGCCTCTTTGTATCTTCCCTCCGGCGATACCGATTCCCCGAAGCAGGATGAGAAGTACCTCTTCTTGGATGAATTCTCTGAAGTTTTAGATGAGATGGCCGCTACCTACCCGGAGGCCGTCATCGGCGGTGATTGGAATATCTGTCACCGCGCCCAGGACTTGAAGAACAACAAGCCCAACGAGAAGAAGTCCGGCCACTTGCCGGAGGAGCGCGCCTTCATGGACCGCGTCTTCGGTTCTTTCCCGGATGAGCAGCCGCAGGAGAAGAAGGGGCTGGGGGACTGGCTCGGTGTGGTGGACTATGAGACCAAGACTGCCTGGGAGGCGGCTGCGGACCCGCAGTGGTTTGACGTCGCCAGGCGCCTGCACCCGGAGGCTGAGGGGCCCTATACCTGGTGGACCTACCGCGGCCAGGCTTTCAACAACGACGCTGGGTGGCGCATTGACTATCAAGCTGCCACGAAGGCCATGCTGGAGCGCGCGCAGCGCACGTGGGTGGAGAAGGCACCGACTGTGGAGGAGCGCTGGTCCGATCACTCTCCGCTTCTGGTGGAGTACAAGTAGCCCACTCCAAGTAGTGGTACGATAATCCCGTCTTAACGTCCTTTCTATTTCGCAGGAGATGCTCATGACCCGCGCAATCATCTACTTTGTCCTCGGCGCTATTCTGCTTGCCCTGGGTATCTGGTGGTGGACCGTCGTCGGACCGTCCTTTGCCTTCCTTGGCCCGATCGTCCTCCAGGGTGTTGGTGGCGCGTTTATGGTGGCCGGTTTCGCCGTCATGATGGACGTTGTTAGCCCGACTTCCCGCAAGATTTAACTGACGCAGCGCCTCCCCGGCGGAGGCGGCAGAGTAGAGTGATCAACCATGACTGACTCCACTTCTGCATCGACCTCCGCTTCTCGAGTCCTCTCCGGTATTCAGCCCACGGCAGACTCCTACCACCTGGGTAACTATCTCGGAGCGCTCAAGCAGTGGATTGATCTGCAAGACTCCCACGAGGCTTTTTACTTCATCCCGGACCTGCACGCCATCACGGTGGAGCAGAACCCGGAGGAGCTGCGCCACCGCACCGTGGCGGGCGCCGCGCAGCTCATCGCATTGGGTATTGACCCGGCGAAATCCACCCTCTTCGTACAATCCCACGTCCCCGCACACGCAGAGCTGACGTGGGTTTTGCAGTGCCTGACCGGCTTCGGTGAGGCCTCCCGCATGACCCAGTTCAAGGACAAGTCCCTCAAGCAGGGCCAGGACCGCACGTCTGTGGGCCTGTTTACCTACCCCGTCCTGATGGCCGCGGATATCCTCCTGTATTCCCCGCACTATGTGCCGGTGGGGGAGGACCAGCGCCAGCACCTTGAGCTCACCCGCAACCTGGCGGAGCGTTTCAACAACAAGTATGGCGAGGTCTTCCGTGTGCCGGAGGCCTTCATTCCGGAAGGCTCGGCCAAGATTTATGACCTGCAGGAGCCGACGTCCAAAATGTCGAAGTCGGGCGCTAACCCAAAGGGCATCGTGAACCTGCTCGATGCTCCCAAGACCTCCGCCAAGCGCATCAAGTCCGCGGTGACCGATGACCTCGGCGTGGTGGCCTTTGACCGCGAGAAGCAGCCCGGTGTGTCCAACCTGCTGGCCATCCAGTCCGCGCTGACGGGGGAGAGCATCCCGGATCTCGTGGACAAGTACGCGGGCCAGGGCTATGGACACCTGAAGGTGGACACGGCGGAAGCACTGGAGGCTTTCACCACTCCGCTGAAGGCTCGCTACGACGAGCTCATGGAAGATCGCGGCGAGCTCGAGCGCATCTTGGCCCAGGGTGCTGAGCACGCCACGGAGATTGCCGCCCCGCTCGTGGACAAGGTCTACGAGGCGGTGGGCTTTCTCCCCGCGCGTCGCGGCTGAGTTGGTTAGCATGATGAAGACTGTGTAGAGGATTCTGTAATTAATTTTTAAGGGGAATGCCTGTGGCGCCAACGACACGACCTGATGAGAAGAAGTCCGATGATTACGGCATCGAGCGTGCTTATGCCGATGAGCCAGGAGCGGTAGATAAAGTCCGTGAGAAGTCCGGCTTCATCGACCACATCATGAAAATGCTGGACCGCTACGGCAGCCAAGGTGGCAACCAGTTCGCAGCCGGAATTACCTACTTCTCGGTCCTGGCTCTCTTCCCGATCTTCATGCTCACCGTGGCCGCTGCCGCCACCGTGTTGGCGAACCGCCCCGACCTCATGCAGCAACTGGAGGAGCAGATCACCAACGCCGTGTCGGGAGACCTGGGGAATTCGATCACGGAGCTTCTCCGCACCGCAATTGAACAGCGCGGCGCGATGTACGGCATCGGTGGTCTCACCACCCTGTGGTCTGGGCTCGGCTGGATGAATAACTTGCGCATCGGCATTTCGGCGATGTGGATGCAGGATCCGACTGACGCCCCGGGCAACTTTGTGACCAAGAAGCTCAGCGACCTGCTGGGGCTCATCGGCCTGCTCGTGGCCATGGTTATCGCCTTCGGCGTGACGGCGGCGGGTTCATCCGGGCTGACCCAGAAGATTTTCGAGTGGGTCGGCATCGAGTCTTTCCCCGGTATGGGAACCGTTTTGGTTATGGCTGGCATCGTGATCGGTCTTATCGCTAACTTCCTCGTCTTCTGGTGGATGGTGGCCTTCCTGCCGCGCACGAAGGTGCCCACTAAGTCGGGCCTGAAGGGCGCGGCCATCGGCGCAGTGCTCTTTGAAGCCATCAAGCAGCTGTCCACCGTCATCATGTCTTCCGCAGCGGGCAACCCGGCCGGTGCCGTGTTTGGCCCGGTAATTGTCCTCATGGTGGTCATGTACTTAGTCTGGCGCGTCGTGCTCTATGTTTCCGCATGGACGGCTACTACTGAAGAATCCCTCGAGCTGCTGGTTCCGCCGGTTCCGGATCAGGCGGTCATCCGCGTCCGCAACGAAATCCGCCAGGGCCCGAACACGGGCGTGACCTTGGGTGCCGGTGCTGCCCTCGGTGCGGCCGCCGCGGGTGCATGGGCCCTGCTGCGCCGAAAGTAGGGCAGGATGCTACCAACGTCTTTTGCCCCGAACCTGTACGCGCACTACACCCTGGATTCGCGCGCGACCTCACGCGAACTGGGCGTGCAGTTGGCGGCTGCCGACGCCCACCTCGAAGGCCTCGGCTACCTCCCCGAGGACACAGAACGCGAGGAACTCGCCGTTGCCGCCCGCATTCTCTGCGAGCCCTCGTCCCGAGCCGGCTATGACCAAATGATGGAATCAGGTGCTCGGCTCACGTGGGCGCAGCTCGATGATTACGCCACTACCGGGCGCTGGAGCGAGAGCTATCACGCGCCAGCGCCCGCCGCGCCTGTTCAGGATGCCCCGCGCGCTACCCCCGGCACCCGCGTTCTTATGGCCATCATCGACTACTTCCTTGCAGCACTTGGCGTATCCCTCATCGTGAGCGTTGGGGTATTTAACTCGGATGTGAGTGAGATCTGGCTCACCAGCGTCTCCGGCATCATTACGGTGGCCTATTACATTTGCTTTGAGGTCCTCGCGGGGGCAACGCCTGTGAAGCTGGTTGCGGGCTATACCGTGCGCGATGTCAACACTCACAACAAGCTCACTTGGCAGCAGAGCATCAAGCGCAACTGGTGGCGCGTGGCCTCCCTCGTGCCGCTCATCGGCCCGCTGGTTGCCTTCTTTGGTGCCCTCTACGTGGTGACCACGATAGGCCCAAAGAACAACCTACGCGGCCAGCACGACATCCTGGCTAACGCCGAAGTAGTGAAAAAGTAGCAATTACTACTACCAGGAGAGCGACGAGTCCTGCCACGAGCCACCCAATCCAGCCCTGCGAGTTCCCAAAGGACGAAGACCCCGCAGTCGCCTCCGAGGTGGCGGGCGCAGAGGGCGTGGTAGGAACCGGACTGGTTAGTGCAGATTCCGAGGGCTCTTCTTTTCCGGCTGCGAAGTCATCTAAGTGCCCGACGCCATCGCCGGGGCGGACATCGGAGGCTTCGTGGAGAAGCATCTGCGCCTGCTCCCAAGCGCGGAAACCGTGCTCGACGGTCGTATCGAGGAGGACCGCCTGCAGGCGGCGCCCGTCGCGATTAATCGCGCCGACGAAGGTATGGTGCGCGTCCTCGGTATAGCCGGTCTTTCCGCCGATGCCATCCGGGTCGTTGAGGAATAGCCCATTGTCGTTCCACAGCTCATAACCGGGCATCTCACCCCAGCCAGGAAACTCCACGTGCTCAGTATCGACGATGCGCGCGAAGGTGTCGTTGGCAAAAGCCGCGCGGTAAATCAGCGAGATATCCGCCGCGGACGTCGACATCCCTGCCGCGTCCAGGCCCGAGTAGCTCGCCGCCACCGTCGAGCGCGTGCCAATCTCCTGTGCCTTCGCGTTGACCTTTTT
This sequence comes from Candidatus Corynebacterium faecipullorum, assembly GCA_019114925.1. GTDB lineage: Bacteria > Actinomycetota > Actinomycetes > Mycobacteriales > Mycobacteriaceae > Corynebacterium > Corynebacterium faecipullorum. The sequence continues at coordinate 11,346 of DXEO01000016.1, forward strand.
TAGCGCCTCCTCATCCCCGCCAACGGCCTGCGCGAGGGCGTGCGCGGCGTCGTTGCCGGACGCCATGAGCAAACCCTGCAGAAGCTGCTCCACGGTGTAGACCCCATCGGGGCCGAGGCCGACGGCGGAGCCTTCGACGGAGGCGTCGTCAAGCGTGGCGGTGATCCACTGGTCCAGGGGAAGTTCCTCGATGACCACGAGTGCTAGCAGCGCCTTGATGATGGAGGCTGGGCGGTAGCGGCCGTTGGGATCCTTCATGGCGATGATTTCGCCGGTGTCTAGGTCGCTGACCATCCACGCCGAGGCCACGACGTCCTTGTTCAGCCGAAAACCGCTAGGGGCTGTCACGCCGCACGCAGCGCCCTCAACCGCGGGAAGGGGAGTGGGCGCTTCCTGGCCGGGCGCTAACCTCTCGGAGGTGGTCGTCGGCTCCTCGGGAACGAGGGAATGCGGGCAGGAGTCGGTATCCGGCGCGGTGGTGCGCGTGGGCGACGTTGACTCTTCCTCTTCTGCAAACGCGGGCGGCGTCGCGGCCAGGGTGATGGCAGTGAGGAGTGCGGGGACATGTTTCATAGCGTGCTTAATCCTAGACCGCGTCCTAGGATAATCCTCATGCATGACGCACCTCTGATTAGCCCCGAAAATAAAGACTCCGGCGCCGAGGTTTTCGCCGGCCTGCCCAAGGTGACGCTCTTCGCGCCGTTGCCCACGGATGCTTCCACCCCGGAGGAGCTCCGCGCGGCCACCCACACAATTGTGCAGGCGCTTGCCGACGACCACGTGGTCTACGCCGAGCTCCGCCTGCGTCCCCGTGCTTTCTCTTTCGGCGCCGATGAAGCCCTCGCCGCCGCGAAGGAAGGGCTGGACGTTCCCGGAATCGATGCTCGCCTCATTGTCGAGGGCGATGCTAGCGAGGCCGCGGTTGGCGTGGCGCTGACTGAGTTGTCTGCGGCTGAGAAGCTCCGCGCGGACTTCATCCCGTGGGAGCGGGACGTTGCCTCCTATGAGGATGCCGTGGCGGCGGTGCAGGCGGGTGCGACGCGCCTTGTGCATGCCACTGATCTCGTCGATGACTTCAGCGCTGATCTCGACGGCGTTCGCCCGGGTAAGGCATCCGCGTGGGTGCGGGATCGCCGCATCGCATTGACCTTCGCGCCGCTGGAGGAGCTGCCCGCAGAGGAGCTGGCTGATCATCCTCTGCCGCTGCTACAGCAGCTCGGTTTTACCTGCACGGTGGCGGGGGAGAAGCTCAGCGACGTCTTTCTGGCCCTGAGCGAGACCTTCGGCTATGGGCTGGAGGAGTTCTTTGACCTCACCATCAAGGCGATTGAGAACTCTTTTGCCAGCGAAGAGGACCGCCAGCGCCTCATCGAGCAAGAAATCCTGCCCGCCTACGAGGAACTGGCGGATCCGGAATTCGCGGAAGACGCTTCTGATGTGAATGCTTCCGAAGCGGAAGAAGACAGCGAGTCTTCCGAGTAAAAACTAGAAGCGGGAGAAGCGCTTCGTCAGCATTTCCTCTAAGCCCTTCCAGGACTCCGCGTGCTCGGTGTAGGGCTTGGAAGGCACGTAACCTGCGTGCTCGGTGGAGCCGAGCATGTAGCCCAGATAGTCCTGGAAGCGCGGGTTCTGCAGCATGTAGGAGTTGATGGAGTCATCCCCGGCCCAGTCGGCGGCATCCGCGCAGACCTCGTAGCAACGGCTCATCTGGTCCGTATCAACAGACTCCGGGCCCTTTTCAATATCGCGGACAATGCCGTAGAAGCTGTACTGGTTATCCGGGTGAACGGTGACCTCGAGCTCACCAGCGTTCGCCGCGGCAACGAGCTCCTCCCAGGTGGAGACCTTCGCTAGGTCATGGTCATCATTTTCCATGATCCAGCGCACCAGCACCTTGGAGCTGGGGAAGGTGAAAATTTCGCCCCACTTGCCCAAGAAAACTGGCTTGCCGTCGAGGTAGGTGCGCAGGGTGTAGACCGTCTTCTGGTCGGCGGTGATCTTCACCGGGTCGATGCCCGCGGCGGCCCACGGCGAGCTGTCATAGGGATCGGCGGATTCCGCGGCGGCCTTGCGCTCTTCCTCAGCCTTCTTGCGGGCTTCCTCCGCTGCTTCGCTGGCGGCGGAGATGCGGGTGGCCGCGTTTGTGGTTGCATCCTGGGTGAAGTCAGAGGAAGGAACGACCTTGACCACCTTGTCGAGGTCTTCGATGACCGAGCGCCAGTTGCTGTGGATAACGCGGCCCACGCCGGACCACTCGCTCATACCCTGTTCACCGGCGTAGTGATCGGCACCGCGGGCAGGGTTGCGCAGGATGGAGTGCGATGCGAAGAAGATGACGGTGTGCTCTGCGGCGCTGACCTCTGCCAGTGCCTGCGCAATCTCGAGGCAGCGTGCGACAGTGGACACGTTCTCGTGGCTGGGGCGGCCGGCCAGGTGTTTCGGCATCCCGATGAGGTCGTAGACGTTCTTCTTTTCCGGCACGACGCGGTCCGCCGCCTGGGAATTAAAGGCCTCCCACTTCGGGTGATCGAGCAAGTCGTGCTTCGTGCCGGATTCGAGGAAGCACAGCATCTCGGCTTCGGTATTGAAAAGCAGGACAGATTCGTCATCACCGAGAAATGCCTGCCACTCGGCACCGTTTTGGCGCCACTTTGGCGCCCACAGCGTATAAAAATCGCCCTCAGAAAGGGAGAGCTTGATGGGGACAATAGCGCGGGTGTTCATGGGCAAATAGTCTACCCTGTGGGCCTCCAGAAGCCTTTGAAAGCCATCCCCATGTTGTTGGTGCGCAATGGATTGGTCTGCACGGGGTTACCGGCCTCCACCATCTGTCCATCACCCGAGTACATGGCCACGTGCCCATCCCACACAACAAGGTCGCCGGGCTGCAGCTCATCCGCGCTCACCTGGCGGCCCACGGTCTGGTTTTCAGCGGTACGCGGCAGTTCCACCCCAGCCTGGCGCCAGGCCCATTGGGTTAGCCCCGAGCAATCGAAGCTGCCATTGCCGGTGCCGCCCCATCCGTAGGGTGTTCCCAGCTGGGACAGCGCGGCTTGCACCGCGGCCTGGCCTTGCGCATTTCCTTCACCGGCAGAGGAGGATGCTGAAGCAGTGAGCGCGTGGCGGGCCCCACCTTCCTCCTGCGGACCGCGCACTGAAGGGCGCACCGCGCGTTGAGCAATGGGGGCGAGGGGTGCAGCCGCTTGAAGGAGCTCTCCGGCCAGCTGCTTCACACGCAGCATCGCCTTAGCGACGTACTCCATTGCCAAAGCCTGCAAAGCCGAGCGGGCCGCGGCCTGTGTCGCTGGGTTGGGGATGAGCAAGCCCAAAGCTAAAGGCAGCCCGCGCTGGAGCAGCTCGAACCCCAGCCCGATGAGGTCCCTGACGGCCGCCGAGATGAGCCCGCGCGCGGAATCTAGCGCAGAGCGCGCCGTGGAAAGGTCCTCGGTGGCCTGGTGTGCGGTGGCGAAAAGCGCCTGCGGATCTCCGTGCGCTATCTCCGCTAAGGGCCCGGCAGCAGTGAGATCGGGCACAGTGGGCAGGGGGACATCGGGAAGCTGCGCCGGCTGCATCCGGGCGATGTGAGCGAGTGCTGATTCCAACATCACAGACCCCCACAGGCGCTAGCAAGAGCACCGTCAGCGTCCTCGGCCTCGCGGGCCATGCGGAAGCTGGAGTCCGCCACGGTACCAGCATCCGCCCTGACCTGGGCAAGGCGGGCAGTAAGGTTCTCCATGGCGGAGTTAAATGCGCCGGTGAAGCCACCCAGAACGGAATCTATAGGCAGCGCCGGAGGGGGAGTGGCGGAGGCTTGGGAGACGGTGGCTAGTTCGTGCGCCAGCCGGCGGGTGTATTCGGTGTCGATAGTGAATGTGTCAAAGCTAGTCATGCCTTATTAGACTGCACCGCCCGCTGATCGGTTCCCGGCGGATTCTTATACAGTGAAGGGCATGGATATCCACGTAGTAGACCACCCTCTCGCCGCCTCCCGGCTCACGCTGATGCGTGATGCCCGCAGCGATAACACCGCCTTCCGTGCCGCCCTGCGAGACTTGGGCACCATGCTGGTGTATGAAGCGGCCCGTGACCTGCCTGTCGAGCATTTTGATTGCATCACTCCCGTCGCTACGGCGGAGGGCACCCGCCTGCAGAACCCGCCGATTATCGTGCCCATCATCCGTGCTGGTCTGGGCATGATTGACCCGGCGCTGTCCATGATTCCGGATGCCCAGGTCGGCTTCATCGGCATGGCGCGAGATGAGGAAACCCACGAGCCGGTGCCTTATCTGGAGGCCCTGCCGGAGGATCTCAGCGGCCGCAGCGTCTTCGTGGTCGACCCGATGCTCGCCACGGGTGGTTCCCTCCTGCACTCCCTGAAGCTCCTCGCGGACCGCGGCGCTACCGACATCACGGCGATCTGCATGGTCTCCGCCCAGCCGGGCGTTGATGCGCTGGCTAACTCGGGCTTGCCAGTTCGCTTGGTGACCGCAGCGATTGATCCTGCCCTCAACGAGGACGCATATATCGTGCCGGGGCTGGGTGACGCCGGCGATCGCCTCTACGGCCCCCGCAATATCGACCTGTAGAGAAACCGTCGGGCAGGGCAGACCGCTCAGTATATCTAGCGCGTGACCTGCCCGGCTAACTGAACCGCATGGTCTAGTTGTAGACTCTTCCCAAGATAAAACCACGGAGGAGGAAGCAGTGATCTCGGACTACGTCAGTGAGTGGTTCAGCAACCACCGCGCGGAGGTCATCGCGTGGCGCCGCCATATTCACCGCCACCCGGAGACCTCCAATAACGAGGTGGAAACCACCCGCTTCCTGTCCCGCACCCTGCGTGAGTACGGCTTGGAGCCACAGCTTTTCCCCGAGACCGGCCTCATGGTGGACATTGGTCCCGATACGGAACTTGGGCGCCTGGCCTTCCGCGCCGATATCGACGCGCTTCCGGTCACCGAAGTCACCGGCCTCGAATACACCTCCGAGGTGCCCGGAGTCATGCATGCCTGCGGGCATGACATGCACACCACCATTGCGCTGGCCACGGCTTGCGCCTTGGCGGACCTCAATCGCGAGCATCCGCTAGATTTCGGTGTTCGTGTTATCTTCCAGCCCGCTGAAGAGGTGTGGGTGGGCGGCGCCACCGACGTCATTGAATGGGGTGCGCTCGAAGGCGTGAACTCCATTTTCGCCGTCCACGTTGAACCGAAGCTGCGCGTCGGGCGTATCGGTGTCCGCGCCGGGGCCATCACCTCCGCGACCGATGTCGTGGAAATTAACGTCTCCGGCCCCGGCGGGCATACCTCGCGTCCGCACTTGTCGGCGGACGTCGTCTATGCGCTGGGCAAGCTGCTGACGGACCTGCCGGGGTTGCTCTCGCGCCGCGTCGATCCGCGCACCGGCACCGTCTTGGTCTTCGGCCAGGTGAATTCCGGCTATGCCCCGAACGCGATCCCTGAGACCGGCTCTGTGTCCGGCACTATGCGCACGGCAGACATCGGCATTTGGCGCGACATACAGCAGCTCTTCTCTGAGCTCGTCGAGCAGGTGCTCGCCCCCTTGGGGGTCGAGCACGAGTTGGTCTATCACCGCGGGGTACCGCCCGCGCTGAACGACGACGTCTCTACCGCCCTCCTCGCTAGCGCTGCCCAGGCCATTGACCCGCAAGCCGTAGTTCAGGCCCCGCAGTCCTCGGGCGGCGAAGATTTCTCGTGGTACCTGGAGAAGGTCCCCGGCTCCATGGCCCGCCTTGGCTGCTGGTCTGGCGAAGGTGAGCAGCACGATCTCCACATGGGGGATTTGGCTCCTGATGAGCGCGCCATCGGTGTGGGCGTCAAACTCTTTGGTTCCGTCGCAGAACAGTTCGCCAACGTGGAGGATTAAGCGCCTAAGCATTACACTGTGACAAGGATTTCCCAGAGTTCTTAAAGGCAGAATTTTAAAAAAGGAGCGACAGTGTCACAGGAAGCCCCCCGCATCGTAATTATCGGCGGTGGCCCCGCAGGCTACGAGGCTGCGACCGCCGGCGCCAAGTACGGCGCACACATTACGTTGATTGAGGAACAGGGCCCCGGTGGCTCCTCCGTTCTCTTGGACTGCGTGCCCTCGAAGTCCTTCATCGCTGGCGCCAATATTCGCACCGACTTCCGCCGCGCAGATGACATGGGGTTGAACCACCAGCTCAGATCCTTGCAGCTGAGCCTGGAGGCGCTCAACACTCGTGTGCAGGCGCTGGCTGCTAACCAGTCCCGCGACGTCCGCGCGGGTCTCGAGAAGATTGGCGTCAAGGTCATTGAGGGGCGTGCCGCCTTCTCTGAGGATCAGCATGGTGTGAAGGGGGCAGCACACAAGGTTGATGTCACCCATAAGGACGGCACCACTGAAACCCTCGACGCGGACCTCGTCCTCGTTGCCACCGGTGCTACCCCGCGCATTCTGCCGGGCGCGCAGCCGGACGGCGAGCGCATCCTCACCTGGCAGCAGGTCTATGACCTCAAGGAGGAGCCAGAGCACCTCATCGTGGTGGGCTCCGGTGTGACTGGCGCGGAGTTCGTGTCCGCCTTCGCGGAGATGGGCGTGCGCGTGACCATGGTGGCTTCCCGCGACCGCATTCTGCCGCACGACGACGCCGATGCTGCCGACGTCCTCGAGACCGTCCTGGCTGAGCGCGGCGTGGAGCTGGAGAAGAACTGCCGCGTGGAGACGGTCTCCCGCACTGAGGACGGCAACGTGGTGGTCAAGACCCAGGATGGTCGCGAGATCCATGGTTCCCACGTCATCATGTCCATCGGTTCTATCCCGAATACCAAGAACCTGGGCCTTGAGCACGTCGGCGTGGCCACCACGCCGTCCGGCCATATCGAGGTTGACCGCGTTTCCCGCACCAACGTCGCTGGCATCTACGCCGCAGGTGACTGCTCCGATCTGTTCCCGCTGGCTTCCGTTGCCGCAATGCAGGGCCGCATTGCCATGTACCACTCCCTGGGTGAGGGCGTGTCCCCGCTGCGTCTGAAGACCGTGGCAACCGCCGTGTTTACCCGCCCGGAGATCGCCGCCGTGGGCTTTACCCAGGCGGAGATCGAGGCCGGTGAGGTTGCTGCCCGCACCATCATGATGCCGCTGAACACCAACCCGCGCGCCAAGATGCGCTCCCTGCAGCACGGCTTTGTGAAGCTCTTCTGCCGCGCTACCTCCGGCCGAGTCATTGGCGGCGTTATCGTCGCGCCGACGGCCTCCGAGCTCATCCTGCCCATCGCCGTGGCGGTGACCAACCAGCTCACCGTGAACCAGCTCGCGGATTCCCTGGCGGTCTACCCGTCCCTGTCCGGCACTATCACGGAGGCAGCCCGCCGCCTCGTTGCCCACGATGATCTTGAGTAAAAGCTTCGCGTAAATCAGACCCGGGTCTGATTTAGCTAGGGCTCGCTCTTATAAGCCCAGTGTGCTCACCGCATGCTGGGCTTCTTCCATGGTGAACTGCTCGCCGTATTCGCTGGTGAGTTGCTCTAACAGTGCTGGCCCGGACATTGGCATGAGCTCCTGGTAGCTCTCCGCTGCCTCGACGGCTTCGGCCATCCAATCGGCATTCACTGTGTCGACGGCGTACTGCGCCTGCTCTGGCGTGAACTTCTCTCCGTACTCGGAGGTTAGCTGGTCATAGAGCTTGGCCTTGGAAAAGGGGGAGAAATCGAGGTAACTCTCTGCGGATTCGAGAGCTTCGGCGTTCCAGTCCACATCGAGCTGGTCTATGGCGTATTGCGCTGCCTCGGGGGAGAATTGCGAACCATATTCGCTCGTGAGTTGGTCATAGAGCTTAGCCTCGGAGAATGAGGAAAAGTCCAGATAGCGCTTCGCCGCGCGGAGAGCATTCTTGTGTTCTGCGGGCACGGCGTTGTTATCGCTGCCGGTGCCGTCTTCGGCTGTTTCCACGTCAGCTACGGCCTTGTTGATATCGAGCGTCGGCGTGCTTAGAGCAGACTCCAGCGATTCGGCGGCAGTGATGCTTGTGCTTGGCTCCGGTGCGGCGGTGTTAGTCGGGTCATCGCTATCAGAACCTGCGTTGAGGGCGATGCCACCGAGCACGAATACCGCGACGGCACCCGCGCCCCACTTGAGGCAACCACCTTTCTTCTTTTTCTGTGGTGCCGGCTGCATCGGGGTTGGCTCCGGGGAGAACTGGGGAGCTGCATAAGGGTTGGACATAAGAGAACCTCCTGCGTAGGTGAGAGAAGCGAGCTCGGCGGGGTGCCGAACGGGTCCTATCTTGGCAAGCCCACCGGACATTGCCGCAGAAAATTCGAAAACCTAGGCGAAAATGAGAGAACTACGAGGTGGCATAAGCCGAAACCGGTGTGGCATTGAGGTCGAGACTGACGGGCCGGCCCGCCTGCGGGAAAGCGCGCTGCGGGCACGCTGGGCGCGGGCAGGCGGCGCAGCCGGGGCCGATGGGGGTCGCCTCAGAAGGGGAGAGGTTGAGCGCATCCGCATAGACCACACGATCCGCCTGTGCGATATCGCAGCCTAAGCCTACGACGAATTCTTTGCGCGGCGTGCCCCAGGCCTGGGCCTGGCCTTGGACGAAGCGCGCAATCCACAGGTAGGTGTGGTCATCGGGCATCGAGGCCACCTGGCGTGTGATGCGGTTGGGCGTTTCAAAAGCGCGGTGCACCACCCACAACGGGCAGGATCCGCCGCTGCGGGCGAAGTGGAAAGCAGTGGAGGACTGGCGCTTAGAAATATTGCCCGCGCGGTCGGTGCGGATGAAGGAGAAGGGAACACCTTGGTGGCCGGGTCGCTGTAACGTCGACAAGCGCTGCGCGGTGGTTTCGAAACCAGTGCCAAAGGCCGTCGCGATGACATCGATGTCATAGCGCGTTTCCTCCGCGGTGGCGAGGAACTGGGTATAAGGCATGGTGACGGCGGCGGCAAAGTACTGCGCGAGGCCCAGCGTGCCAATAGTCTGTGCTTCCTCGCCAGGTAGTTCGGCGACGAGTTCCGCGCAATGCTCCGGGTAGGCCAGCAGGCAGTACTGGAGCGCCATTTCGAAGACGAGCTGGGATTCCGTAAGACCCGCGCGCAGGTGCAGCTCCCGGTTGTGGAAGGTGCGGCGCCGCGGGGATGAGGAGGAAAAGCGCGTCGTGACACCGAATTCATCCTGCAAGACGGAGGCCAAGCGCCCGCGGCGCAGGACTCGGTCCCCCAACGAAGCGGAAAGCTCTTCAGCGGCGATGTCGAGGCTGTGGACGTAGTTGTGCGCGTCATAAAAGAAGTCACGGACCGCTTCGAAGGGGCCGGGTTCGGCGGGGGTGTGCGCGGCGGCGGCGACAAGCCGGGGCACAAGTTCGGGGAAGCGCCCGCTTAAGTCGGTAAGGGTGGCTTCGGAAGCTTCGGGGAAGAGCTGGCGCAGCTCGGCGAGAGCACGCAGATCGCGGTCCCCAGCAAAGTACGTGGCATCAACACCGAAGCGTTGGGTCAGCTGCATGAGGACGGTGACGGTAAGCGGACGCTGGTCATTCTCCAGCTGGTTGAGGTAGCTGGTGGATAGGCCCAGCTGCTTCGCCATGGCGGCTTGCGTGAGGTGGCGTTCCTTGCGTAATGCGTGGATTCTCGCCCCCGCGTAGTGTTTGCTCACCGTTTATTTCCTCCTGAAAAGCCATCCTGCCTGGGGGTTCCACAACTTTTGCAAGAAACGCAATTCCCCGCAACAGATAGTCACAGTTTACACATGTGGCAGGGCACACGGGCCACAGTTAGTGTGATCCCTATCGCAATCGTTGTTCTTGTCTAGGAGGGAATCCCTGTTGATTAACCACGAAGTACGTACCCACAAGTCCGCCGAGGACTTTCCTATCGAAGAGCACCTGGCCTACAAGATTGCCAAGGTTGCAGCGGATCCCGTCGAGGTTCCGGCCGAGACCACCGAGATGATCATCAACCGCATCATCGATAACGCCTCCGTGGCCGTTGCCTCCGCCACCCGCCGCCCGGTTACCTCCGCCCGCGTCATTGCGCAGGCCCACCCGGTGCAGGAAGGCGGCGCCACTATCTTCGGCGTGGACGGTGCTTATTCCGCAGAGTGGGCAGCCCTAGCCAACGGCACTGCCGTGCGCGAGCTGGACTACCACGACACCTTCCTCGCCGCCGATTACTCCCACCCGGGCGATAACATCCCCCCGATTCTGGCCGTGGCACAGCACAAGGGGCTGACCGGCAAGGACCTCATTCGCGGCCTGGCTACCGGCTATGAAATCCAGGTCAACCTGGTCAAGGGCATCTGCCTCCACGAGTGGAAGATCGACCACGTGGCGCACCTCGGCCCCTCCGTCGCCGCGGGCCTCGGCACCATGCTGAACCTCGACGTCGAGACCATCTACCAGGCCATCGGCCAGGCACTGCACACCACCACCGCTACGCGCCAGTCCCGCAAGGGTCTCATTTCTTCCTGGAAGGCTTATGCCCCGGCCTTTGCCGGCAAGATGGGCATCGAGGCAGTGGATCGCTCCATGCGCGGCGAGGGGGCCCCGGCGCCGATTTGGGAAGGCGAGGACGGCTTCATCGCCTGGATGCTCCACTCCCCAGAGCACACCTATACCGTCCCCCTGCCGGCGGAGGGCGAGGAAAAGCGCGCCATCCTGGACACCTACACCAAGGAGCATTCCGCGGAATACCAGGCACAGGCTCCGATCGACATGGCCTTTGCCCTCAAGAAGACCCTCGCAGAGAAGGGCCTGAAGACGGAGGACATCGAGTCCATCGTCCTCCACACCTCGCACCACACCCA
>DXEO01000189.1 GCA_019114925.1 Candidatus Corynebacterium faecipullorum
ACCCACGATGTCGTAGTTGCCATCTTCGGTGTAAAAGCGCAGCGCGAAGCCGTGGACGTCACGCCAGGTATCCGGGGAGCCCTGCTCGCCGGCAACGGTGGAGAAACGACCCATCATCGGGGTCACGGTGCCCTTCTGGAAAAGCTTTGCCTTGGTGTAGGCGGAGACGTCCTCGGTAACGTGCAGCTCACCAAAGGCACCGTGGCCCTTAGCGTGCGGGGTGCGCTCCGGAACGCGCTCGCGGTTGAAGTGCGCAAGCTTCTCAATAAGGTGGATGTCATTAAGTACTACTGGGCCGTTCTGGCCAACGGTGATGCTGGTGTTTTCAGTAGCCACTGGCTGACCCGAAGGGCGGGTGGTGTTCGGACCACCCGGGGCGCGCTGGCCCTTGTTTAGAACCTTGTCTGCCGCGGACTCATTTGAAGCATTAGTCATGGGGTTTACTGCCTCCTAGCTCGGTTTGATAATTTGCTTTACATTATCAATCACGGACGTTTCATAGTCTACACATAAAAAATGACCTGTGCAACAGTTTTTAGGTTTGCCACGGCCCACGGCCTTAAACCTATAGTGCCCAAACCCCTCCTCCCCTGACTGGTAAGTTATGGGAGGTGAAACGACACTCCGAGCGCGACGATGCACGCGTCACCGACCTCGCCCTCAAAGCGGGCCGTGGCGATCGCGCAGCCCTCACGGAGTTCATCAAGTCCACCCAGGATGATGTCTGGCGCTTACTCGCTCACCTCGGCGGCCCAGACATCGCGGACGATCTCACCCAAGAGACGTACCTGCGCGTCATCGGCGCACTCCCCCGCTTCGCCGCCCGCTCCTCCGCGCGCACGTGGCTGCTTTCGCTTGCCCGCCGCGTATGGGTAGATAACATCCGCCACGACATGGCCCGGCCACGCAAGTCCAGCACCGAGTACGAGGATGCCGCCGCTCTTGCTGCGGCTCCCGAAAACGCCGGCACGTGGAGCGAGTGGATCGACGCCCGCGCGCTTATCGACGCCCTCCCTGAAGACCGCCGTGAAGCCCTCATCCTTACCCAAGTGCTGGGCTATACCTACGAGGAGGCCGCGAAGATCGCCGGGGTCCGCGTGGGCACTATCCGCTCCCGCGTAGCCCGCGCTCGCAAGGACTTAATCGACCAACGCGGCTAATCGTTATCGAGCCGTTACAAATCGGCTTGGCCGGCCATAGAACCTGTATCTACATGCGCCAAACGGCAAATTCTGACGTCCCCCGCCTCTGTCTATCCTTAAGGAAACCGCAGCCCCAGCTGGAAAACACCTATCGAACACATTTAATCTTTTTCGAGGCACACGTGATAAATCGATAGTCGAACCGGGCCCGCGAGGCTTTCCCAATTGCCCGCACCACACCTTGGGTAGTGATGGCATTCCCCCGGCGCGTGTGAGATTGAGAGACCTCTTTACTTTATGTGGAAACGCGCAGTGGCCATTTCCATGGCCTTCATTGGTGTCGTCGTCGGAGCCGGCTTTGCCTCCGGCCAGGAAGCACTCCAGTACTTCGTGGCTTTCGGAAACATGGGCCTGTGGGGCGTGCTTCTCGCCTCCGCCCTCATGATTATTACTGGTGTGGCCATTTTGCAGCTCGGATCCTACTTCCAGGCCAACGAGCACACGGCCGTCTACGACAAGATTAGTGGCCCCATCGTCTCCCGGGTGCTGGACTGGGGCACCCTAGCCACGTTGTTCTCCATCGGCTTCGTCATGTTCGCCGGTGGCGGCTCCACCATTAGCCAGCAGTTCGAGGGCGTGCCCATCTGGGTGGGCGGAGCTGTCATGCTCGTGCTCGTCCTGCTGGTGGGCCTCCTCGACGTAAATAAGGTCAGTAACGTCATCGGCGCGATTACGCCCTTCATCATCGTCTTCGTGGTTCTGGCCACCGGCTACACCATCATCGTGACCGACGTCGACTGGTCCAGTGCTAATGAGTTTGCTGTCAACAACGTGGAGAGTCCCCTCAACAACTGGTGGACAGCCGCACTGAACTACACCGGTCTCAACGTCATGTGCGCGGTCTCGATGTCCATCGTCATTAGCGGCAACATCCTGGATAACCGCGCCGTCGGCGTTGGCGGCCTCATCGGTGGCTTCTTCTACCTGCTTCTGCTTGCCCTCCTCGTGCTGTCCCTCTACATGGTGGCTCCAGACGTGCACGAGGAGGACCTGCCGGTGTTGATGCTAATCCACAACGTGAACCCGGCCCTGGGCTACTTCATGACCTTCATCATCTACGGCATGGTCTTCAACACGGCCATCGGCATGTTCTACGCCATGGGCAAGCGCCTGACCCGCAACAAGCCAAAGCTCTTCTACCCCGTCTACGCGGGTGCTTGCGTTGTAGGCTTCATCCTCTCCTTCATTGGCTTCAAGCAACTGGTTTCCAGCGTTTACCCAGTCCTGGGCTGGATTGGCCTGCTCATGATCGCCGTCATGGTCATCAGCTGGATCACCCAGCGCGACAAGATCACCTCCGAGTCTCACCGCCGCGTGCGCGCCCGCACCTTGGTCAAGCGTCGCCTGGACCCGCGCGAGCACTTCACTAAGAAGAACGAGCGCGAGCTGCGCAAGCTGGCAGCGGCCTCCAACATGGAAACTGAAGAGTTTGTCTCCACCGTCGCCGATGAGATCCATGAAGAACTCGAGGCCGACGATGAAATTGAATATGACCGGGAGGACCCGGATCCCTCTGTGACCTTTGTGGAGCACACCAAACCCGAGGTCCCGAAGGACTAGCGTTTCCCCGCATTCAGTGTCGAGCACGGGCCCGACCACTGAATGCAAGAAATGCAGGCCAAGGGCCCAAGACGGGCATGTGGCCACCACGAAAAACACGAAAGCCGCCTCGAAGAGGCGGCACGTGCAACAACGACTAAATCTGATGCTCCCCACTCAACAATTGCTCCACCGACTTGGCGCCACCGGCGGCGGCGAACTCGACACGGGCGGCATCGAGAAGCTCGGGGTCGGCGAGAACGTCGAAGGCAGTCTGGGCGAGCCCCACGGCGGCATCGGCAGCGGCGGTGCGGGCGTTGTCGCTGATAGCCCATTCGCGGAAGGCTTCGGTATGCAGGGCGACGTCGTCGGGCGAGACCTTGATAACGGGGTGGATACCAGGCACAAGGTGCGAGACGTTGCCAAAGTCCGTGGACGCAGCGAGGGTCTCCGGAACGACGCCGGCAGGCAAGGCAACACGGCCGCGCAGGGACTGCGTGCGCGCCCACCGCTGTGCGAGGGCCTCGTTGTTGCGCACCGGCAGTGACATGGGATTGAGGTCCCACTCGACGCGGTAGCCGCAGCCGGACATGAGTGCGGCACCCTGCATGATGTCGTCGACGCGGCGGGACAAATCGAGGAGTGTTTCCACCTCACCCGAGCGCACGTAGAGGTTGAGCGAGGCATGCCGCGGGATGACGTTGGGTGAATCGCCGCCGTCCTCGATAATCGCGTGGAGCCTATCCCCCGGCGGCATCTGTTGGCGCAAAAGTCCCAGGCCCTGGTATGCGAGTGTTGCAGCATCGAGCGCGTTGCGCCCCATGAATGGGCTTGAGGAGGCGTGCGCGGGCACGCCCTCAAACGTGATGGTGGCGCTGCGACGTCCCAGCCACACGTGTGAGGCGATGTCGTAGCCGAAGCCGTGGACCATCATCGCGCAATCGACGCCGTCAAAGGCGCCGCCGCGAATCATGTATTCCTTCCCCGTATGGCCCTCTTCGGCTGGGGTCCCCAGCACGACGATGCGCCCCGCGGGCACCGTCACCATCCGCTGCAGCGCCGCAGTGAGCGCGAGGAACGCACCCACGCCCGCGGCCGCAATGATGTTGTGGCCGCACGCATGACCGATGCCAGGCAAGGCGTCGTACTCGGCGAGGATAGCGACGGTGGGGTGCTTACTTTCGTCGAAATCGAGACTCTGCCAGGACGCTTCAAAGGCGGTCTCCACGCCGTAGGCACCACGCGTGACAGCGAAGCCGCGTTCTTCGATAATGTCCGCGAGCAAGGCGCAGCTGCGGTATTCCTCGAAGGCGGTCTCCGGATGTGCGTGAAGATCCGCCACGATGTGGTTGAGGGTGTCCGTGAGGTCCTCCACGCACTTTTCGATGAGATCCCACGCTGCAGTGGGTGCGGTGGGGGCGACGGCGGCCTCAATGACGCGCTCGATATCGCCCTCGAGCTGGCGATGCATCGCGTCGAGGTACGCCGTCGACGGCACAGTGGGATGTTCTTCAGGTGAATCAGCCATGCATTATCCCTCGATCATAATTCCGTTGCCCGGCCCCAGCGGCAGGTCCGCGTAGAACCAGATGGCGAGCAGGATGGCCCATGCCGTGAAGAACGGGATGACGAAAGGAATAAGACGCGACATCAGCGTGCCCAGGCCCGCCTTCGGTTCGTAGCGCTGGAGCAGGCCCAGCATAACAATCATGTACGGGTTAAGCGGGGTGATGATCTGCGTCGCGGAGTCACCCACGCGGAACGCGGCCTGAATGAAGGCCGGCTCATAGCCCAGCAGCGCAAACATCGGGACGAAGACCGAGGCCATGAGCGTCCACATGGAGGAACCTGAGATGATGAGCAGGTTGAGCAGCGAGGCCAGCACAATAAACGCGAGGACTGCCGGGAAGCCGGTGAGCCCGATGGATTCGAGGAAAGCCGCGCCATGGACCGCCGTGAAGGTTCCGATGCCGGTCCATGCGAAGAGTGCGACGAACTGGCCAAGGATGAACGCGAGGACGAGGAAGGACAGCATGTCCTTGAGCGAGCCAATCATCATGTCCACGACGTCCTTGACGTTCTTCACCGTGCCCACGATGCGGCCGTAGACGATGCCCATGACAAGGAAGTAGAGGAAGACAATGAAGACAATGGAGCTCAGCAACGGCGACTTGGGCAAGTAACCACCCGTCTCGTTGCGCCACGGGGAGTCCGGGATGAGCGCAGCGAAGAGGATAACCGCGGTGATGACGACGGCCGCGAGGACCGAGAAGATGAGGCCACGCATTTCCTGCTTGGACAGTTCGGCACTGAGCTCTTCGCCGTTTTCGTCGCGGTCGCCGCGCTTGGCGGCCTCCTCCGGGTTGATGTGCTCCTCGGTAGGGACCTCCTGCTGCCACATGCGCTTCTCAATGACCTTGTCGATGATGAAGCCTGCCACGATACCGAGGACAATCGAGCTCGTGATGTTAAAGAAGTAGTTACTCACCGCATTGACGTCCGCGAACTCTAAATTCGGCAGCGTCTGCATGACGGCGTTGGTGATTCCAGCGAAGAGGGCATCCAAACTCGTGGGCACGAGTGCTGTGGAGTAGCCCGCGCCGACGGCCGCGAAACCGCCGATGAGACCCGCGACCGGGTGGCGGCCCGCCGCCTTAAAGACCATCGCGGCGAGCGGCGGCACGACGACGAACGCGGCATCCGCCATGAC
>DXEO01000190.1 GCA_019114925.1 Candidatus Corynebacterium faecipullorum
GCGCCCAAGGCCTCCGAGCTCAACGCGGCGCTGGCGGATTTCTATGAATCCCGCTATGGCTGGCGCCCGGAGCACGTCTTCTGGATCGGGGACGTCGTGCGTGGACTGCTGCTCGGGGTGCAGTACTTCACCGAAGGTGCGGTAGCCGTGCCGGTTCCCTCCTACCCGCCACTGCTGGAGCTGCCGGAGACCGCGGGGCGCGAGAAGATTGAGACCTCGCTGGAGCTGGAGGATATCGAGCGCGCTTTTCAAGCCGGCGCCGGCTCCATCCTGCTCTCCCACCCATATAACCCGCTGGGCATCGTCTTTGATGAGGACTGGCTGCGGGGGCTGGTGGAGCTGGCGGATAAGTACGATGCCCGCATCCTCTCCGATGAGATCCATGCACCGCTGGTCTACGAAGGCCGCCACATCCCGCTCGGTGCTTTGTCCGATCGCGTTATTACCGTCACCGCCACGTCCAAGGCGTGGAACACCGCGGGCTTAAAGTGCGCGCAGGTGATCTTCTCCACCACCGCGGATGTCGAGCGCTGGAACTCGCTGACCGGCGTGGCTAAGGACGGCACCGGCACGCTCGGCGTCTTGGCCGCAGAGGCCGCATACCGCCATGGTGGGGATTTCCTCGACGAGGAAATTGAGTATCTGAAGAAGACCCGCGATTGGCTGGTGGAAGAACTGCCCAAGCGCGTTCCAGGCCTCAAGACCTCCCACCCGCAGGCCACCTACCTGCTGTGGTTGGACTTTAGCGAGACCACCATTGGGGATAACCCGAAGCCCGCGGCCTGGGTGCGCGAGCACGCCAAGGTAGCGCTCAACGAGGGTGTGACTTTCGGTACGGGCGGCGAGCACCATGCCCGTCTTAACTTCGCGACCTCCCGTGAGCTGCTGGAAGAGGCACTCGACCGGCTGGAGAAAGCATTTAGCTAAAATTTACATCTCATGTCATGGGCATTATCCTTAGAAAAATGTCCATTAATGACGTTCAGGCCTCGCCTCGTATGGGTTCCCCGCTCAAGACCATTGCCGTAGCTGCCCTCATGCTCTTCTCTATGTTCTTCGGAGCGGGCAACCTCATCTTCCCGCCGGAGGTCGGTGTCTCTTCCGGCACCAATTTCTGGCCCGCCACCCTAGGCTTCCTTGCTGCCGGTGTGGCGCTGCCGGTCCTCGCGATTATCGCAGTGGCCATCTCCGGACAATCCGTGCGGGATATCGGAAACCACGGCGGCAAGTTCTTCGGCGTAGCCTTCTCCGTCATCGCCTACCTAGCCATCGGCGCTTTCTACGCCCTGCCACGAACCGGCGCGGTGTCTATGGAGACAGCTATCACCCCACTGTTGGGGTGGGAAGGCACTGCCGCCAGTGGTGCCTTCAACGTCGTCTTCTTCCTCATCGCATTGGCCCTGGCCTGGCGCCCCAACAACATCATTGACACCTTGGGCAAGTTCCTCACTCCGGCACTCGTCGCCCTGCTCGTGGTACTCATCACCGTGGCCACTGCCACCAACCCGCGCGTCCCCGGAACGCCGACCGAAGAGTATGCGTCTTCCCCGTTTGTTACCGGCCTGTTTGAGGGCTACAACACCATGGATGCTATCGCGGGTCTGGCCTTCTCCATCGTCATTGTGAACTCTCTGCGCACCAAAGGTTTTTCCAAGAACAGCGAGCTGCTGCGCGGAACCGTCATCTCCGCTGTCATTGCCGGCGCTCTGCTGGCCGCTATCTACTTGGGCCTGGCTTGGATCGGCCAGACCATGCCGAATGGCTCCTCCAATGATTCCGGGGCTGCCCTGCTTGCCGACGCCTCCAATCTCACCCTTGGCACCGTCGGCCAGACCGTGTTCTCCGCCATCGTCATCCTGGCGTGCATGACCACCGCCGTGGGCCTGATTTCCGCCACCTCGGAGTTCTTCGCCCTGCTCGTGCCGAAGACCAACTACCACTTCTGGGCCTGCTTGTTTACCGCGCTGTCCATCTCCTTCGCCTTCCAGGGCTTGGACACGGTGCTTGCCGTTGCGGTTCCCTTCATCGTGTTCTTGTACCCGCCGGCTATCTCGCTGATCGCGCTGACGCTTCTGCAGCCGGTAGTCAAGAAGTGGGTCACCTTCTACTGGGCCTTCCGCCTGGCCCTGTGGGTTTCCGTCCTGTGGTCCGCCGCCACCTCCTTCGGCGCCCCGCTCAGCTTCTCCCCTGGCCAAGACGTTGGCCTGGGCTGGGTAGTTCCCACGCTCCTCGCATTTGCCATCGGCATTATCATCGACGTTGTATCTACATCCTCGTCGAAGAAAAGTGAGTAGTACATGACGACCCGCGCCGCCCTATCCATCCTCGATTTCTGCACCATTTATGAGGGGGAGACCCCTTCTCAGTCCATGGCTAGGTCGGTCGAGCTAGCACAACAGGCGGAGGCCTTGGGCTTTGAGCGCATGTGGTACACCGAGCACCACAACATGCCCTCCATTTCCTCCTCCGCCCCGGCGGTGCTCATCGCCCACATCGGTGCGAAGACCGAGCGCATCCGATTGGGCTCCGGCGGCATCATGCTGCCGAACCACGCGCCTTATGTTATCGCCGAACAATTCGGCACCCTCGCCGAGCTCTACCCCGGCCGCATCGACTTAGGCCTGGGCCGCGCACCCGGCACCGATATGAAAACCTTGGGCCGCGCTCTGCGCCGCGATAGAAACGCCGCCGAGCGCTTCCCCGAGGACGTCAAGGAGCTGCAGGGATATCTTTCCGGAAAATCCCTCGTCCCCGGTGTGCAGGCCATCCCTGGCCACGGCACCAACGTGCCTATCTACATCCTCGGCTCCTCGCTCTTCGGTGCCTCGCTCGCCGCCAAGTTCGGCCTGCCTTATGCCTTCGCCTCGCACTTCGCCCCACAGCACCTGGAAGCCGCCACGGCCTACTACCGCGAGAATTACCAGCCCACCGAAGCCCACCCCGAGCCCTATGTCATCGCCGGCGTCAACGTCACCGCTGGTGATGACGCCGAGGCGGAATTCGAAAAGGTCTGCTTCCGCCGCGTGAAGGCCTTCGTCAGCCGCGGCAGGCAACTCAGCGACGACGACGTCGCCCGAATCATCGACTCCCCTCAGGGCCAGCAGATCATCGGCATGCTGCAGTACTCCGCCGTCGGCAACATCGAGCACGTGCGCGAGTACCTCACCGACTTCCAGAAGTTGGCCCAGGCGGATGAGCTCATGATCTCCCTGCAATCCACAAGCCACGAGGCAGCGTTGGGTAATATGACAAACCTGGCACAAGCGTGGCAGATGTAGGCGCACGCGCATACGCGCGTAACCACATCTTTGCCCGTCACAGCGTTGTTCTACATAGAGGAGAATTTCGGTGGCCCTTCGCCGCACACAGCAACACAGCATAATCGCTGATTACCTGCGCAACCTCATTCGCAGCAAGAAACTTTCTCCTGGTGATTTCCTGCCCAGCGAGGCCGAGCTCTGCGAGCAATTCTCCTCTTCCCGCGGCCCCGTGCGCCAAGCCGTCGCGGCTTTGCGCTCGGAAGGTCTCATCTCCTCCGGCCGCGGCCGCCGCTCCGTTGTCCTCGGC
The DNA here is from genome assembly GCA_019114925.1 of Candidatus Corynebacterium faecipullorum. Lineage (GTDB taxonomy): Bacteria > Actinomycetota > Actinomycetes > Mycobacteriales > Mycobacteriaceae > Corynebacterium > Corynebacterium faecipullorum. The sequence continues at coordinate 3,568 of DXEO01000190.1, forward strand.
CGTTTTACCTCGGAGTCCTTCGACTCCATTTATTCCGTGACGCATTGGCTGCGTGAGCGCGGTTTCGAACCCGGCGCGTCCACGTTGTGGCTGGGCCGCTGCCCTGCCTCCGAGCAGGAAGCCGAGTTCCTGTGGGTAGAGACGGGTGCTCCCATTATCTTCGTGCACCGCGTGCGCAGCGCCAACGGCATGCCCATCGCCATTGAGCGCATGTTCTTCCCACTGGACGTGGGCAGCCAGATCCTCAACTTCGATGCCGACAATGAGTCCATTCACTATCACCTACGTAGCCAAGGCGTGGACTTCGACAACGTCAACCGTGAGCTCTCCCTCGCCTCCGCCAGCGAGGAGGATGCACGCTCCCTCAACGTCGAGCCCGGCACACCGCTGTGGCGCCTGCACTTGGACATCTCGGACCACTCCGGGCATCCCGTCGAGTGCACCGAAATCCTGTACCTCGGGGACCGCCTAACACTTGGTATGACCAGCGTGCGCGGCACCACCTCCCCGCTCGAGGTGAAGTTGTCGGAAGGATGATGAGGGCCTGGATTGGTGCGCTGGGGGTGGTCGTGGGGGCGTCGTTAAGCGCGTGTTCTGCCGGCTCCACGGCAGTGGTTGATTCTGATTCCGCCGCGCTGACGCTGGCCACCACGACGCCCGCGACCTCCCTGGATTTCACCACCGTCGGCGGCGCCGCCATCCCGGCAGCGCTCATGAGCAACGTCTACGAGACCCTGGTGCGCATCTCCCCGGAAGGAAAGATTGTGCCGGGCCTCGCCGAATCCTGGGAGGTAGACTCCACGCGCTACACCTTCCACCTGCGTGAGGCTTCCTTCTCCAACGGCGAAGCTTTCACCGCGCACACCGCCGCGTGGTCCATCAACGCGGTAAAGACGGAGTGGACGAACGGCATTAGCGCCCAGATGGACGTGGTGGAATCCGCCACGGCTGTCGACGATCACACGCTCGTTGTCACGCTTTCCCGGCCCTCCGCTGGGTGGTTATGGTCCATGGGCACCGCCATTGGCGCGATGCGCACCCCCACCGAAGCGGTGGGCACCGGCCCTTTCGAAGTCGCGGGCTTCTCACCGAGCGAGTACATCGCGCTGCGCGCCCGGCCCGACTACTGGGGCACCCCGGTTGCCGAAGACATCACCATCCGCTACTTCCCGGATTCCCTCACCGCGGTTAATGCCCTGCGCTCCGGCGGGGTGGATGCGGTGTGGGGCGTGCAGAACCCGGAACTGCTCGACACCCTCGATGATTCCATCGAAACCGCAGTCGGCACCACGAACGGCGAGGTGCTGCTGTCCATGAATAACCAGGCAGCGCCTTTCGACGACCCCCGCGTGCGCCGCGCGGTGGCTTATGGAATCGACCGCCACGCGGCCAACGAGATCCTCTGGGAAGGCCGCGCGCAGGACACTGGCGGCGCACCCGTCCCGCCGACTGACCCCTGGTTTAGCGGGAAGGACTACTACCCCTTCGACCCGGCGCGCGCCCGCGCGCTGATGGAGGAGGCCGGCGCGGTGGGCACGCCGCTCACGCTCACTGTGCCGAGCCTGCCCTATGCACAAACGCTCTCCGAGTTCCTCTACTCCCAACTGGAGGAGATGGGCTTTGAGGTCACGCTGGAAACCGCAGAGTTCCCCGCTGTGTGGCTGAGCCAGGTGATGGGGGCCAAGGATTATCAGATGTCGCTCGTCGCGCACGTCGAGCCGCGCGATATCCACACCATCTTTGGCAACCCGGACTATTACCTCGGCTATGATTCGCCGCAGGCCCGCACGCTGTTGGAGCAAGATGACATGACAGGCGCCGTGGACCAGATCATGGAAGACATGCCCGCCCTGACCTTGATGAATATGCCCAATATCGTGCTCTACCGCGAGGGCCTGACCGGCCTGCAGCCGAACCAGATCACCGATGCCATTGAGTTGCGAGGAGTGCGATGAGAATCCTGCGTTTCCTCGGCACCATGTGGGCCGCTTCCATCATCATCTTCCTGCTCATGCGGGCCGTGCCCGGCAACCCGGCGCGCGTGGCCTTGGGCGTCAACGCCACGGATGAGGCCGCGGAAAAGCTAACGCACTCCATGGGCTTGGACCGCCCGCTTCTCGTCCAATACCTAGAGTGGATGAAAGGGCTGTTGACCGGCAACTTCGGCATCTCCCTGTCCTCGCAGCAGGACATCACTCCGCTGGTGATTGACCGCGCGCAGGTTACGCTGTTGCTCATCGGGCTGGCCATTGTCCTCGCCCTAGCCGGGGCTATTCCCATGGGCATCCTGCTCGCCCGCTTTCGCCTCCCTGTGCTCAATGCGGCCACGCAGCTGGGCATCGCGGTGCCCAGCTTCTTAGTCGGTATCCTGCTGGTCGCGGTCTTCTCCGTGCACCTGGGTTGGCTGCCGGCGAATGGCTGGCAGCTGCCGCGCGAGGGTTTAAGCCACATCGTCCTGCCGGTCATCTCGTTAGCACTGGTGCAAGGCGCCATGCTCACGCGCTACGTGCGCGCCACCCTCCGCGAGGAGATGGACAAGGACTATATCCGCACCGCCCGCTCCCTGGGTGAATCCCGCACCGGGGCGCTGGTCCGCCACGGCCTGCGCAATGCCGCTTTGCCGGTGCTCACTGTCACCGGCGTGCAGTTAAGCACCTTGGTGGTGGGCGCGGTGGTCATCGAGAATGTCTTCGTCATCCCGGGTCTGGGCTCGCTGCTTCTCGACGCCGTCTCCACCCGCGACCTCACCACCGTCCAGACCCTCATCATGGTTTTCGTGACTTTCACGCTGACCGTCAACCTGCTCACGGACCTGGCCTACCGGGTCATCGATCCGCGGCTGAAGGAGGCGCGATGAAGCCCGGCTATATTCTGGTGGGCCTGACTGTCCTATTCGCCCTGGTCTCTCTGGTGTGGACGCCCTATGACCCGAACCTCATCTCCCCCGACCGCCTGGCCGGCCCCAGCCTGGAGCACCTCATGGGCACCGACCGCTTCGGGCGCGATACCTTCTCCCGCATCCTCGCCGGTGCCCAGATCACCGTGCTGGTGGGAGTGGTAGCGGTGGCCATCGCTGCGCTCATCGGGGTGCCACTCGGCATCATCGCCGGGATGCGCGGTGGTGGCTTCATCATGGCGGCCACCGACCTGCTACTCGCCTTCCCGGCGCTGCTGCTGGCCATCGTCGCCGGCGCGGTGTGGGGCTCGTCGACGCTCACGGCGACCATCGCCATCGGCATCGCCGGCATCCCTTCCTTCATCCGGGTCACGCGCTACGGCACGCTGCAGATTATGACGCAGGACTATATCGCGGCCGCCCGCATCTCGCGCGTGCCGTCGGCG
>DXEO01000191.1 GCA_019114925.1 Candidatus Corynebacterium faecipullorum
GCATGGCGGGAGCCGTCATCATCGATCCGCACGGTGAGAATGCGCTGGCAGACGTCGATGCGGAGTACATCATGACGGCGAGCGAGGTCTTCCTGGCCTCCGCCGGTAAGGAAGCAGACGGCGCGGATGCGCAGCGAGTCAGCGATGGCGACTATGACCTCACGGCCTTTAATTACTATCCCAATCAATATGATGAAGGCTTAGCCCCGCTGCGCGCCAAGGTGGGCGATACCGTGCGCATCTGGCTGGTTAACCTCGGACCGGATCTGCCTTTGAGCTTCCACGTTGTAGGCGAGCAATTCGACACCGTGTACAAGGAAGGCGCCTACCTAATTAAGGGCGCGAAGGATTCCGGCTCCCAAGCGTTGGACCTCTTGCCCGCCCAGGGCGGATTTGTGGAGATGACCTTCAACGAGCCGGGCACCTATTCCTTTGTTAACCACCTCATGACGAATGCGGAAAAGGGCCAGCACGGTCAGTTTATCGTTGAGTAGCTCGGCGCTCGCGCCGCTCGCGGAGCTCATCCAGGGTATCTATATCGCGCACTGCGGCGGTGCCTTCGACCTCGGTGATGTTCTTCGCGTGTCTCAGTAAGCGCATGACTGACTTATTGCGAGGATTGCCGAGCTTGTGCAGAGCGCGGGTGAGGGACTCGGTGCGCCACAGCGCGCAGAGTGGTTGTAGGGCGCCATCGAGTGTGGCCACCGCAACGTCAGCGCCGGAGCCAGCCAAAGCCGCCTCGAGAGCAGGCAGCATCTGTGGGGAATCCGGGGCATCGACGGCCAAGATGGCGGTCGTGGACTCTGCGGCACCAGCCAGCGCGGCATGACCCGCAGCGATTCCCGCGGCTGGCCCGCCGAAGAGGGGCTTTTCACATACTTGGGGCATGCCTAAGTGGTAGGGCGAGACAACCGCCACCGGCGCATCATAGGGCAATTGGCGCAGGAGGCGGTCGATGAGGCGCTCACCGGCGAGAGTGATACTTGCCTTGTCCACACCACCCATGCGTGTGCCGCGTCCGCCCGCCAAAATAATGGCACCTAGCATTGTTTTCTATCCTTCCTCACCCGGCAGTTCGCGGGACCAATCACCAGAGCGGCCGCCGGACTTCGCGGTGATGCCGCAGCGCCGGATAAAAGCTGAGCGGTCCACACCTTTGACCATGTCGATGAGCGCTAGGGCTGCGACATTTACCGCGGTCAGCGCCTCCATTTCCACGCCGGTGCGGTCGGCGGTGCGTACGGTGGCCTCGATGAAGACGTGATCCTTGCGTAGCTCGATGTCGACCGCGCACCCGTGCACGCCAATGGTGTGGGCAAGCGGCAAGAGCTCCGGGACTTTCTTCGCCGCCGCAATACCGGCCACTCTGGCAACCGCAAGCACGTCGCCCTTCGGCACGGCACCCTCCCGCAGTGCGGTGAGGACCTCCGGCGAGCATGCCACTTCGCCCTGGGCAGTGGCGGTGCGCACAGTGGGCTGTTTATCGGTCACGTCCACCATGTAGGCGGATCCTGCCTCATTAAGGTGAGTGAACTTCATGGCTGCAGCGGGTCCTTTCCTCCGGTGGACCTAGCCTAGCTGACAAAGTGTGGGCCGATCCGCGTTTCTGAGGCGCGATCTTTGGCAACAACGGAGGGGTGGGGGATGTGGAGGCGGACTTTGAAGCACCGTGAAGTTAGTAGGGGTAGACGCTAAGTTGCTCCCCTGCGGTGACGGGGCTCGTCAGCAGTGCGAAACCCTGTGTGCCCGGTAGTGCTGCAACGTGGTGGCTGCGCATGCGTGGACCAGGTGGCGGGAAGGCGGTAATGCTTCCCTCCAGAGCAATCGAGCACGGCTGGATCAGCGGGCGGTGCGGATGCGGGAAGTCGGCCCCGGCGACGGCCGTCAGATGCGGTCGATCTAAAACTCCGGTGGGGCGGGGAAGGCCGCGCAAGGAACGCAGAAGCGGGGTGAGATAAAGGTGTGCGGAGACGAACGCCGCCACTGGGTTGCCCGGCAAACACACCACGGGAATACCGTTCCACAGCGCGTGGCCCTGCGGCGCGCCGGGGCGCTGGTTGACGTGCCCAAACCAATAAGAGCCGAGTTCCACGGCATCCTCCACCACCGCGCGGACGACGTCAAAAGCGCCTGCGGATACCCCGCCGGTGGTGACAATGAGATCGGAGTCAGCGGCAGCCGCGTCGAAGCGGCGGCGCAATTCAGCGGGCGAATCGCCACATACAGTGCGGGTGATGTCAACGGGCCCAGTGGCGCTCATCAGTGCTTCGAGCATCGGCCCATTGGAATCCGGGAGCTGGCCGTTGCGCAGCTCCTCGCCCGTGGCAATGACGGTTACTCGCGGGATGCGGTGTACCACGGCGGTGCTGACGCCGGCGGAGAGGGCGGCGGCGATGAGGGAGGCGTCGACCAGCGTGGCGGCACCGGCTAGTTGGTGGCCGGCTTCGATGTGGGAGCCGCGCCGCCGGATGTGGTTGCGCCCGGGAAGTCGGTGCACCGTAACGGTCTCGGGCAGCGGCCCGGGCCCTGGTGGAATATCGGTGTCTTCCACGGGGATCACTAGCCCCTCAAAGCCCTCTGGTACCACGCCGCCAGTCATGATGCGCAGCGCAGTGCCGGGCTGCGGGGCCTGGGCAGGCGCGCCGGCAGGCACATCGCCCACGACGGGCAGAGTGGAAGGAACGGTAAGGATGTTGGGTGAGGAAGGCTGAGGAATGAGGAAGCCATCCATGGCCGAATTATCTTGCGCTGGCAGGGGCAGGCGGGCGACGAGGGGCTCGGCTAATACACGACCCTGCGATAAGGCAGCGCGCTCCACGGGCAGGGCGCGGACCAGCGAGTGCAGGCGGTCGAAATACTCCTCAATACTTAAGTCAGTCCCAGGGCTTGTCATTGCACCCAATCTAGCCACCGATGGCGGACATCGGGCGATCTGGCTGGAGGAAACCTTCGTCATCCACCCCGTGGCCCGGCAATTTCCTCCACATTTCACCCGCCCACGCGGTGGCGAGCTCTGCATCGCTGGCGCCAGAGCGCATGAGGTCGCGCAGGGAGGTTTCCGAGTTGCCGAAGAGGCAATTGCGCACTGCGCCGTCTGCGGTCAGGCGCGTGCGGTCGCAGTCCCCGCAGAAGGGCCGAGTCACGGAGGCGATCACCCCGATCTGTCCTGTGGGGAGGGAGCCATCGCGCGAGACCGCAGACCACAGTGCCGCTGGCGCGGAGCCGCGGGGTTTCTTAGCCGGGGTGAGCTCGAAGTCTTCGGCCAAGCGCGCCAAGATATCCTCCGCGGTGACCATCTGGGAACGCGCCCACTCCTTGCGCGGGCCCAGCGGCATCTGCTCAATGAAGCGCAGCTGCGCGCCGCGTTCGAGGCAAAAGCGAGCCAAGGGAAGGATCGCAGATTCGTTGACACCCGGCATGATGACGGCGTTGATCTTGACCGGGTTCAGGTCGGCGGCCAGCGCGGCATCGATGGATGCGAGCACATCTGCCAGGCGGTCGCGCCGGGTGAGCCGGGCATAGAGCTGTGGATCGAGGGTGTCCAGGGAGATGTTGACGCGGTCGAGCCCGGCACGCTGCAGCCACGGCAGACGTTTATCCAAGCCTAGCCCGTTGGTGGTGAGAGCAACAGTGGGAAAGCGGCCCTCATCGGTAGTGAGCGCCTTCGTTGCGGCTATGAGCTTCTCCAAAGAACCGCGAAGAAGTGGCTCCCCACCGGTGAAGCGCACCTGCTGGATGCCAAGCTTTTCTACTGCGAGGCGGATCAGCCGGATGGTTTCCTCATCGCTGAGTGTGTGTTCGGTGGGCAGCCACTCATAACCTTCGGCGGGCATGCAGTAGGTGC
>DXEO01000192.1 GCA_019114925.1 Candidatus Corynebacterium faecipullorum
GCCGTGGGACACGACGGTGAGCGCCTCGTCTTTCCCCGCCTGGATCCCGCTGTCATCGGCATCATTCACCACGTGGAGTCGGACCGCATCCTGTTGGCTCGCAACCGCCACCGTCCAGGATTCTTTTCCCTCATCGCCGGCTATGTCGATCCCGGCGAGACCCTTGAAGAAGCGATGATCCGCGAGGCACTGGAGGAAACCGGTCGTCGCGTTAAGTCAGTATCCTATTGGGGTTCGCAGCCCTGGCCGCCTAGTGGCTCTTTGATGGTGGGCTTTTCCGCGGTCACGGAGGATGTCCAGCCCGCGTGCGATACTGACGAAGAGCTCGCGGAAGTGCGGTGGGTGTCCCGCGCTGAGCTGCCAGAACTAACCATTGCCCGCAAGGGCTCAATTGCACACACGATGATTATGGAGTGGTTCCACGGTGATGAGACCGGATCTGTCCCTGCTCGATGAAGACCAGCGAGCCGCAGCAACGGCGCCGCGCGGCCCAGTCTGCATCCTGGCGGGTGCCGGAACGGGTAAGACCCGCACGATTACCTATCGCATCGCCCACATGGTGGACCAGGGTTTCGTCAACCCGCAGCGCGTTCTGGCCGTCACCTTCACCTCTCGTGCCGCGAGTGAAATGCGCGAGCGGCTTAATCAGATGGGCGTTGGGGGAGTACAGGCCCAAACCTTTCACGCCGCAGCGCGCCGCCAGCTGAAGTACTTTTGGCCGCAGGTTGCAGGTGATCTGCCCTGGCAGCTCATCGACAATAAGTTCAGCCTGGTTGCCCGTGCGGTCCGCTCGCTTGGCTTGGACAACAACAAGGACACCATTCGTGATTTCCTGGGGGAAATCGAATGGGCAAAATCTTCGCTGATTAGCCCCGAGGGCTATCCCGGTGTCATCGAATCTACGGACCGCGAGGCACCGGGGGACCCAGCCAAGGTGGCGGAGGTCTTCCGCCGCTATGAGGACATGAAAGCCACCCCGGATCTCATGTACCTCGATTTTGATGATTTGCTCATGCATATCGCCGGCGCCATCGAAAACGTGCCTGCGGTGGCGGAGGTCTTCCGCGAGCAGTATCGCACCTTTGTGGTGGATGAGTATCAAGACGTCACGCCGCTGCAGCAGCGAGTACTGGAGGCCTGGCTGGGGGAGCGAGATGACCTGACGGTCGTGGGCGATGCCAACCAAACCATCTATTCCTTCAACGGTGCCTCCCCGGAGTACCTTCTGAATTTTTCCCGCACCTACCCGCAGGCCACCGTGGTAAAGCTGCAGCGAGACTACCGCTCCACCCCGCAGGTGACGGATTTGGCTAATGAAGTCATCTCGAAGGCCACGGGCCGCGCGGCGGGGACCCGCCTCGAGTTGCAGGGCATGCGCGAGCCCGGACCCGAGCCCACGTTTAAGGCCTATGAGTCTGAGGAAATTGAGGCCAAAGAGGTCGCGGGCCAGGTCCTGACCTTGCTCAACCAGGGCGTGAAGGCTTCCGAAATCGCTATCCTTTACCGCATCAACGCGCAGTCGGAGCAGTTTGAGCAGGCGCTTGCTGACGCCGGAGTGGTCTACCAAGTCCGCGGCGGCGAGGGTTTCTTCCGCCGTCCAGAGATCTTGGAGGCCATCCGCGTGCTCATTGCTGCTACGCGCCGTGATGATTTGCCGAATGATCCGGTGGCTGTGGCACGTGCGGCCTTCGTGGAGCTGGGACTGTCCGCCACGGAGCCGCAAGGTGCGCAGGCCCGCGAGCGTTGGCAGTCGCTCACGGCGTTGGTGGATCTTATCGCGCAGATCGTGGAGGATCACGAGGGGATTGACCTGCCCGGTGTGCTGGGTGAGCTGCATCGCCGCTCCGAAAACAAGCACAATCCCACGATGGAAGGCGTTACCTTGGCCACCATCCACGCTGCTAAGGGCCTGGAGTGGGATGCGGTGTTCCTCGTGGGCCTTACCGAAAAACTCCTGCCCATCAACCACGCCATCAAGGCGGGCGATGAGCACGTGGAGGAAGAACGCCGGCTGTTCTACGTGGGCATTACTCGTGCGCGCGAACATCTGGCTCTGTCGTGGGCGTTGGCAAAGACCACTGGTTCGCGGGCCTCGCGTGAGCGAACTCGCTTCCTAGACGGCGTGGTCCCGGGAATCGAGGAAAGCCAATCCTCGAACCGCCGCTATCGCCCGCGCCGTTGCCGCGTGTGTTCGGGGCAGCTCAGCAGCCCCGCGGAGAAGGTCCTCGGCCGCCATGAGTGGTGCGAGTATGAGGGTGATGAGGATGTTTTCAACGCGCTGCGCGCGTGGCGGGCGTCCGTGGCAAAGGACTCTCAGGTTCCTGCCTACGTCGTCTTTTCTGATGCCACCCTGCAAGCGATTTCGGAGGCCCTTCCCGCAAATGAGGCGGAGCTGCTGGATATTTCCGGGGTGGGGCCTTCCAAGCTGGAACGCTATGGAGCGGAGGTGCTGCAGATCATTGCTTCTTCCCGCGGCTAAGAGGAACTACGAAGCAGCACAGTACGTGCAGCGGGGATGTTCCATAAGTAGTCTCCGCTGTTCTAAGCCGTAGAGGTCTATCTCCGTGAGTTCGCCGGCGAGTGGCTTGCCACCGGGAGCTCCTGGCGGGGCCGGCCTTCCCAAGAGCCGGCGAATAATCACCACCGCATGCATCACTATCGCAGTACGCACAATTGGGTCGCCCGGTGCTTCCACTGCCGCGGCGCGGTGGGCCACCTCGTGCCATAGCTCGTCTGATTCGATGCGGTGCAGGTGTGCGCATAGCGGGCAGGGGCCGGCTCCGTCAATGCGAACCGGTCCGATGATGCCGCGGGCATCGATCATAGATACCGGCAACCAGGTGGCTGGGGAATTGTGCAGGGCCTGTGCCCATTCCGTGGCGCCATCCAGCATGTCGACAGCCACGATAGGTAGGTGCCCGGCCACGTTTGAGATGTACTCGGCGGGCGTTTCGCTGTGGAGAGGGGAGCGTGGTTGGAAGGAATCACCAAGCAGGACATCGCGCAGATCATTGGCCAGAGCGGAGGTCCCCAGCACGGCCACGCGCTGCAGTCGGGGCGCCGGCCACAGAACGCGGTAGCTAATCAGATCCTCCACTAGGCTGCGGGCAGCTGAGGGGCTCATGCCCGTATTCTCAATGGATTTTTCAATGGTTTGTCGGGTCAGCGGCGTGCGCAGCCTGTTGAGCAAGCCCGCCAGTTGTGGGTGGGCTTCGAAAACCCCGACGCGCGTGGCATCCATCCCGCACTGGAGCATTCCGGGTTCGCGCTCAAGGATCGTGGTTTCTGGCGCCAGCATGTAGGTCTGTGCACTCAAGACTGTCCTCCCCGTTTATGGCCCACCCCAGGTGTGTATAGACACCATTGCACCACAGGTAGAATGCCCTGTCATGTCGAGCAATCCCGAGGTACGTGTCATCCGTTCGGCCCGGCGCCGTCGCACCGTCCAAGCCCGCGTGGTCGACGGAGTTCTGGAGGTGCGCATCCCCGCGTGGATGTCAGCGGCGGAGGAGCGCGAAGCGGTGGACGGAATCGTGGCGAAGGTACGCAAAAAGCACACCTCTTCGCAGCTTTCCGACGATTCCCTGGCCGACCGCGCCCGCACACTGAATGCCCGCTTTTTGGAGGGCCGCGCCACGGTGGGTTCCATCCGGTGGGTGAGTAACCAAAAATCCCGCTGGGGTAGCTGCACTACCACAACGGGAGATATTCGGATTTCTGACCGGCTGCAGGATGTTCCCGACTACGTCCTCGACGCGGTCATCATCCACGAGCTAACGCACACCTTCATCCCGGGCCATGGTCCGGACTTCTGGGAGTGGGCTGACCGCGCGCCCAAAGCGGAGCGCGCGAAAGGGTACCTCGAGGCTTACCAGCGTTTCCGCTAGTCCTCTTCCTCCGGCCCGTCCTTTTTATTGTCGTCGCCGTCGACGTCTGTGTCCTCGCCAGCGCTGTCGCTGGTGTTATCGCTGGCATTCTCCCCGGCATCCTGCTGGCGGAGCATTTCCTCCAGCTTGGAGAACTCCGCTTCAAAGCCCTCATCAGGATTGTCATCGAGCAAACCGTCAATGAAGGAAGCCGGGTTTTCCAAGTGCTCGGCCGTGGGCAGAAGATCCGGGTGGTCCCAGGCAGAATCGCGCTTATCGGCGCCCACCGCGACGGTGGCGCGGCGCCACAACTCAGCGGCGGCCTCCACCTTGGGGGCGTTGAGCTCGATGCCCACGACCTGGGAGAAGGCCTTCTCCGCGGAACCGCCAGTGGAGCGGCGGTGCGCCCACGCCTCAGTCATTGCCTTCGTGGATGGGATGCGCTCTCCCAGTGCCTCGGTCACCACGTGCTCGACCCAGCCCTCGACGAGCGCCAGGAGGGTTTCCAGGCGGGAAGCCGCCCCCGCGTTGCGGGAGGTGATCCGCGGGGACAGGTCCATGCCCTGCAGCTTGCTCATCGCGTCCTGGATGGCCTGCGGGTCACCGGATTCCAGGTTGAGCTCGCGGGTAGCTTCCTCAATATGGGAGGTATCGATGACCAAGCCCATGGCGTATTCCTCGACGGAGGAGACGAGGCGCTCGACCAACCATGGCACGTGCTTAAACAGACGCTGGCGGGCGGCTTCACGGGCGCCGATGTAGACGAGCACTTCCTGACCCGGAACGTTGAGATCGCGCGCAATGGCCTGGATATTGTGCGGCAAGAGTGCGGTGGTGCCTGCGGGGGAGACCGGCAAGCCGAAGTCAGAACCGGTCAATGCCTGCGCTGCCAGATCACCCAGGGCGTGGCCCAGCTTCATACCGAAGTTCATGCCGGACATCGAGTTCATCATCGAGGTCATCGGGCCCATCATCTCGCGGGCCTCCTCCGGCAGGGATTCCAGCTGCGCGGAGTTCATGTGCTCCGCCACCGGGGTGACCATGCGTTGCCACATCGGCAGCGTCTCATCCAGCCACTGCGCGGAATTCCAGGCAGTGACGGTGCCGGATGCGGTGGGGAGAATTGTCGCATCATCCAGCCACAGTTCCGCCAGCCTCACGGCCTCCTGCACGGCGGTGCGGTCCTGATCGCTAACCTCTTTGTCTCGGGAAATCTGCTGGTGCGCGATGCGCTTGGCCAAGTCATAGTTGACTGGGCCGGCGCCCTCTGGGGAGTTCATTGAGGAGCCCATGCCGGAGAGCATTTGGCCGAACTGATTCAACAGGTCTCCTAGACCACCGCTGCCCGCGCTGAAGCCGAAGGCACCGAACGGGTTCTGGTCGCGACGATCGTTGTCATCGTCATCGTCGTTATTGGGGAAGGAAAAACCGAATCCGTTGCTCATGCGCCCTAATCTACTAGGTTTCCTGGTGCGGATTCTAGGAGCACGGCAACGCTGAGAGCGAACAGGCACCATAAGGCTGTAGGCTGATCCTCCGTGAAAACTCCGCAGAACCCCCGAACCCGCCGCCTGTCCACTCTGACGTGGGGAGCCATCCCGGTGGTGTTGACGGGAGCCCTGCTCAGCGTCGACCACATCCCCGGCACCGATATCACCTTGTCGGTGCCTTATGCCGCCGAAGGGCCAGGTCCTACCGTGGACACCTTGGGTGAGGTAGAAGGGGAGCCCGTCGTCAACGTCGAAGCCCCAGAGACCTTCCAACCGGAGGGACATCTCAATATGACGACGGTCTCCGTGCGCACCAATATGACGCTGGCCCAGGCTCTGGGCCGGTGGCTGTTTACGGATGACACCATCGTGCCTATCGAGAACGTCATCCCACAGGGCAAGACGGACGAGGAAGTCCAGGAGGCCAATCAGCAGGCTTTTACCCAATCCGAGTCGGCGGCCACAATCGCCGCCATGGACTATCTGGACAAACCGGTGAGAATCGAGGTGGCACAAGTACTCGATGACGGCCCCGCATCAGGCGCGCTTGACGACGCCGACATCATCACCACCGTCAACGGCGACAAGGTTGCGGAGCCCGGCCAAGTACAGGAGAAGATTCAAGCTCTTCAGCCTGGCGATGAGGTGGAGCTAGGCATCGTTCGCAAGGGCGAGGAAAAGACAGTGCGGGTCACTCTCGGCTCCCATCCCGAGCAGGGGGACGTGGCCCTGCTAGGCATCCTTATGACCTCGGTGCCCACCGAGGACATCACGGTGGACTATAACCTGCAGGACATTGGCGGACCCTCGGCCGGCATGATGTTTACCTTGGCGGTGATTGACAAGCTCTCTAGCGAGGATCTCACCGGCGGCCGGTTTGTCGCCGGCACCGGCACCATTGGTGAGGACGGCGAGGTCGGCCCCATCGGCGGTATCGTCCACAAGGTCCACGCGGCGCAGGAAGCGGGCGCTGAGCTTTTCCTCGCCCCAGCCGACAACTGCGCGGAGGCAGTAAGCCGCGATACGGGGGACATGGTGGTGGCCAAGGTCCACACGCTGGATGATGCCATCGAGGCCATGCACAATTTTTCAGAGGGCAAGCCCGTCGAGACCTGCGAAGGCTAACCCGCTAGACCAGGCCGAGCTCCTTGAGGCGCTCCTCCGGATCGTCCTGGTCCGTAGAGATCATCTGCTGCATGATGAGGCCCTCATCGTTGTCAACGACGGTGAGGATGGCGGTGTTGCCCAGCATGGACCAGCCCACGACGCGGTTGCCGCTGTCCTCGATGACGCGGGAGCTGCGCAGCTCGGTGAGCACCTGGGTGGTCTGGGAAGCCTTGGTCTTGGACTTGAAGAACTGGAACTGTCCCACCTCGGAGCCGGAGCAGTTGAAAGAATCCGTTACGCCATTGGGATCGCAGCGATCGAATTGCGCGAAGATCTCCTCTGGGACGAGGCCGCCAAAGATCTCATAAGCCTGCTCCACAGAGTCGGTGAACTTGCCGCTGGGCTCAGCGGACTCGCTGGCGTCCTTGTCTTTGTCCTTCCGAGCAGTGGAGCTTCCTGCTGTCGAGGATTCATCCTCCGCCTCCGAGCTGTCTGCAGACTCGGAGGCGCCGGGAGTAGTCGTCTCGGATTCCTCGGCGGAGGTGGCCGGGGCCGGCGCGCTGGTCTTCTCCGCGGCGGTGGTGGTTGCTTCGCTCGCAGGCGCTGGTTCAGGGGAGGGGGTATCGTCCTTCCCACATGCGGTGAGCAGGCAGCCGGTGGCAAGCACGGCCGAAGCTGCGGCGGTGAAGCGGGATGTCAAGCGCACGAGAGACTCCTCTATCAATTGCGAGCTCAGCCCCGAGAGCTGAGCGCTAATGGCCACTGCATTCTGAGTTTAGTCGATTAGAGCATTTCCTCCGGATCTTGCTCCAACCCGTAGCGCAGGGCGGCGATGACCCCAGGTGCCACATTCGGCCCGCCACGCAGTTGGATATCGTCCTCCGCGAAGGGGCCGGCCTCCGCCAGTTCTTCCTCGGTGGGGCGTAGCTGCAAAAGCGTGAGCTCGGCGCCATCGTCATCGAAACTCTCCGCATCGGCTGTGGAGCTTCCGTCCAGGGCGGTGGCCCGCAGGACTCCGGAGAAGAGGCGTGCGGGGCGGGCGTCGCCAAGCGCGGCGTCCGAGGTGTCCTTGAACATGATCTCCTGTGCCAGGATGACGCCGGCGATCTCTCGCGGCCATGCTAGCCGCGAGACGTAGTCCGCGAGGTGCTCCGAGCCCGGTTCGATGCCTTCCGGCAATTCTTGCACTACGAGAGTGAGAGGAGAGGAGTCGTCGACGTCCCCAAGCTGGGCGGCCACCAGTTCAGTGGGGACGAGAGCAAAAAGGGTAGGAGGTGCATCCCAGCCCTCGGCGTGGATGAAATCTACCGCCTCGCGCATGGCCTTGTTGAGCGCGCGGTGTACAGCAGGCTGGGGGGAAGGTTGGGAACTCATAAGCGTCCTCGTTCGTTGACAGTCATAGTGCTTCTCTAGACTAGAAGCTTGATACCTCTATATTCGCACGACACTTGATTGGAGCTGGAGTTGGCTTCCGGACTCAACCGACCCACCGCCCCGATGAAACGTCCGCCCAAATTTCTCTCGTGGGTTGTCGCTATCATCGCGGTCCTCTTGTTCATCGGCCCCATGTTGGTGGGCTTTTATACGGATTGGAAGTGGTTCGGCGCGATTGAGTACCGCGGGGTCTTCACCAAGACCCTGATCACGCGCATCGTGCTCTTCCTCCTCTTCGGCCTCGTGGCAGCGGCTGTTACGTACGTAGCGGGCCTGATTGTGTGGCGAGGCCGCGGTGACTCGATGGACATGGCGGATTTCAATTCCCCTGTCTATCAGTACCGCAAGTCCATTGAGAGCACGATGAGTGTCTTCCTCAAGGTCATCCCGGTCCTCGTCGGCGTTGTCTCTGGTCTTCTAGGCCAGGCAAACTGGCGAACCGTTATGCTCTTCCTCAATTCTCATGACTTTGGGGTGACGGACCCGCAGTTCAACCACGACCTTGGCTTCTATGCCTTCCGCTTGCCGGTGTGGTCAATGCTGGTCAGCGCTGCCTCCATGCTGGTCGCCGTGTGCTTCCTCATCGCACTTGTGGGGCACTACATTCTCGGCGGCATTCGCTTGGGCAATCGCGCCGCAGGCGTTCGCGGTTCGCTGTCGAAGGCGGCGCGCAGGCAGCTGGCCATAACCGGCGGTATTTGGATGCTGCTCCAGGTGGCTGGCTACTGGCTGGGGCGCTACGAGTTGCTGTATAACCAGCACTCGTTGTTTACAGGTGGTTCCTACACGGATATCAATGCCTACCTGCCGGCCAAGATCATTCTCATGATCATCGGTGTCTTCGTGGCCGTGGCGATCTTCTCTGCTGTGGTGATTAAGGATCTTCGCATCCCCGGCCTGGCAGTGGTCCTCATGGTGCTGTCCTCCTTGGTTATTGGCCAGGGTTGGCCGCTCATCATGGAGCGCTTCTCCGTTAACCCGAACCGCCAGGCTAAAGAGGCGGAGTCCATCTCCCGCAACATCGAGTCCACCCGTTTTGCCTATGGCCTCACCGATGACAAGGTGACCTACGAGGAGAATTGGGGTGCCGACGACGTCTCCGATGACAAGGTTGCCTCGGATGATTCCACCATTTCCAACCTGCGCCTGCTGGACCCGGACATCCTGGCGCCGACGTTCACCCAGATGCAACAGCTGAAGAACTTCTATGGCTTCCCAGAGACCCTGGCGATGGACCGCTATGAAATCGACGGCGAGCTGCGTGACTTCGTGGTCGCTGCCCGCGAGTTGGATCCGAATGAGCTGCAAGAAAACCAGCAGAACTGGAT
>DXEO01000193.1 GCA_019114925.1 Candidatus Corynebacterium faecipullorum
CCCGGGGTGGCGCTCACCACGGCGTCAACGATGGCTGCCTCCACGGCGTCGGCAGCGGCGGCGCTTAAGGACGCCAACTCCGCAGCACCGATCCCCTGCTCCGCAGGCTGTGTTCCGGAGGCGGCAGCAAAGAGCGTATCTCCATCCAGTGGCGAATGCGCCGGGCGAACTGCCCGGGCGATGCCGTCATGGCCCGCTAAAGCAAGGCGCTTGGTCTGGGCTTTGCTCAAGGGAGCATCGGTCAATACCGCACCGATGGTGGTATTAAGCCGCGAGGATTCCGCGAATGACTCGGCCAAGCTGCGGGCTGAGGCAAACTTCTCAACGTCTACGGCTGGTGCCCCAGGTGCACCAAACAGGCGCCCGGTCTCAGCATCAATCACCTGCCCCACTGGGTTGGCTACGACGACCGCGGCGACGGTGAACGGGGAGACATCGACAAATGCGGTTCCCACCCCACCCCGCACCTTGCCTGCGCAGGCTCCGGTGCCTGCGCCCACGCTGCCGCTCGTGGCGTCGTGTCCTACCAACGCGGCGCGGAGAGCCGCCTGACCATCCTCCGCAGTGGGGCGCTGTGGGCCGGCGAGCAGATCAAAAATGACCGCGCCCGGCACGATGGGCACGCGGGGACCGGGAATGTCCTCCCCGAACACGGGGAATCCGATACCGGCTTCCTCCAAACCACGCATGACGCCGTCCGCGGCCGCCAAACCGAAAGCCGAGCCACCCGCGAGCACAAGAGCATGAACGCATTCGACCGTGTTGTGCGGCTCCAGCAGATCCGTCTCGCGCGTGCCGGGGCCTCCACCGCGCACATCGACGCCGGCCACGGCTCCCTGCTCACCGCAATAAATGACGGTGACGCCGGTATCTTCATGGGTGACATGTCCGACGGAAAAACCCAAGCCTGGAAGCGTCTGCACGGTGCTAATCCATGATGACGTTGAGCAGTGAATCCTGGCAGAACGCCAGCCATTCCACGAGGGCATCGCGGTCTGCCCCGGGCGCATCCTGCGACACGTCCCCGGCGGCGATGAAGAGGCGAAGGTCATTGAGCCCGGCGAGGAAGGCATGAGCTTCTTCCTCGCTGATTGCCACCTCTACCCCGCCGGTGGGCCCCAGCGCGGTGTTAATCACTTGAAGGTTTTCCAGCTTGGCGCGCGCGATGTCATTCTCGTGCAGCGAGCGCATCAGTGCATTATCGCCGTCGAATTCCTCATCCCCTGCCTTCTTGAAATCGGGAAAGAGACGGGCCAGCGATGGATCCTCCGGTGCTTCGGTGTGGCCGGTGGGCATATCGAGCATGTCCGCCAGCTCATCCTTGGGCGCTGATTGCGCGCGGGCAATGATGGCTTCGGAGACCGTTGCGGTGAGATCACCTAAAACTTCGCGCTCCATGGGTTCGAAAACGGTGGTGTATTTCGCACCGCGCATGAAGGACTTTTTCTTTTTCCAAGCCTGCATACTCTTATCCTGCCTGCTGCATCGTGGCCCACAGGCCGGCGACTTGCAGTTTCTTCACATCGGCTTCGACCTTGTCACGTTCACCTGAGGAGACTGCCGCCTTACCTTCGGTATGGACTTGCATCATCAGCTCGTTGGCCCGCTTTTTGTCATAGCCCAGCACGGTCTGGAATACGTAGGAAACGTAGCTCATTAGGTTGACTGGGTCATCCCAGACAATGCACATCCACGGCAGGTTTTCGCTCGTGGCGACGTCGACGTCAATCGCCTCATCCAACTCCGGGGTGGCCATGGGCGAACTCACCACCACACCCGAGGACGTTTCTTTGTGCGCTTTCATGTCCTCTACCCTATCCAAATTTTTTCCGGTAGCGAGCAGTTATACTGTCATCAACTTTTGACCTGATTGTCGTTTCCAGGTGGCACCGATGAATTCTTTCCCCCTTCCCCCAGCCGTTACTGACATTTTCGCGGGACGCCAACCTGTACGAGAGGATCTTACCCCCCTCCTGCAGCGCATCCTCACGGTGTTCGTCCTCGGCGGCACGCTCGTCACTGCCGTGATTAGCCTGACGACTCCGTCCGAGGACGGCAGCTCGGAGGAACCAGACTCTCCCGCACCAGCAGCCTGTGATTACGATCTTCCCGACGTTTCCGTCCAAACCCAGCTCACCGCAATCCAAGAGGATCTGTTCACGGCGCTCAACAGGTGGCGCAAGCAGGACGGCCAGGCCCCGCTGTTGCCGTCGATCGACCGCCAAACCGCTGCCCGCGAAAAGGCAGAGTGTAACGCGGTGACCAAGACACAAGGTCTTTCGGAAGAAAATGTGCAGATGGTCCGGCACCACCTGCCCTTGGAGAAGGCCAACGGCTATAACTTTGTCGAAGACTTCCTTAAATCACCCGACAATGTGGCCGCCCTGCGGGATCGACGGATGACCACCGCAGCTGTCGGAGTGGCTTATAACGACGGTGAGGTCTACGTTGTCATTCAGCTTGAGGAATAGAAGAGCTGATTTTTCAGTACTGTCTGAGTAGCATTTTCGATGTGACTACTATCTCAGACAACGCCCAGGATTCTGTGTTCGGAACTAGCGATCGTT
>DXEO01000194.1 GCA_019114925.1 Candidatus Corynebacterium faecipullorum
CTTGGTGATGCTCATTTACTTCGCTCCATTCTCAATAATCATGGCGATTCCCTGACCACCGCCGATGCACATGGTGACTAGGCCATAGCGTTTGCCCTCGCGGCGCAGCGCATAAGCCAGCTTGGTCAGCAGGATGATGCCCGTGGCGCCGACCGGGTGGCCGTGCGCGACGGCACCGCCGTAGACATTCGTCTTCGCCGAGTCGAAGCTCAGCTGATCCTGCACTGCGATGGCCTGGGCGGCAAAGGCCTCGTTGGACTCGATGAGGTCGATATCCTCCAAGCTGAGGCCGGCTTTCTCCAAAGCCTTCGGGACCGCGGCAACCGGGCCAATACCCATGCGCGTCGGGTCCACGCCCGCGATGGACCAGGACACAATTTTCGCTAGCGGGTCCAGACCCCGCTTGGTCACTTCCTCCGCGGTGGCCAGCACGGCGGCCGCGGCACCATCGTTGATGCCGGAGGCGTTGCCGGCGGTGACGGTTCCATCTTTAACGAAGACCGGCTTGAGCTTTGCCAGCTTCTCGACGTCCGTCTCCCGCACCCCTTCATCAAAGTCCAGCTCTCCGACCGGGATGATTTCCTCGGCGTGCACGCCTTCCGCGCGGGCCTTCGCGGCGCGCTCCTGGGATTCGGCGGCGAACTCATCCTGGCGCTCGCGGGTGATGTTGTTGTCCGCGGCAACGTTCTCCGCGGTCACGCCCATGTGGCCGGTGCCGAAGGGGCAGGAGAGTGCGCCGGTGAGCCAGTCGTAGAGCTTGCCGTCACCCA
Source organism: Candidatus Corynebacterium faecipullorum (assembly GCA_019114925.1). GTDB lineage: Bacteria > Actinomycetota > Actinomycetes > Mycobacteriales > Mycobacteriaceae > Corynebacterium > Corynebacterium faecipullorum. The sequence continues at coordinate 771 of DXEO01000194.1, forward strand.
TGCGCTTGCCAAAGCGCGCGCCTTCGACCGAGTAGGGGGCGTTGCTCATGGATTCCGCGCCGACGGCGAGAGCCAAGGAGCCGTCGCCAGACTGCAGTAGCTGGGCCGCACTGATGACGGCTTGGACGCCGGAGCCGCAGAGGCGGTTGACGCCCATGGCGGTGGAGGAGTCCAGCATGCCTACGTTTCGGGCAATCGCGCGGGAGAGGTAAAGGTCCTTCGGAACAACGGGCATGACATTAGAGGCCACGGCAGTGTCGAGGTCTGCGCCTGAAAGTCCCGAACGTTCAATAGCTGCTTCGGCGGCCAGGGCGCCAAGCTCGGTGAGGGAAAAATGGGCTAGGCTGCCGCCAAACTTGCCGATGGGCAGGCGCGCAGCTCCTGCGATGTAGATGTCCTGGGGCATGAAATCCTCCCTAGATTTAACGAATCACCATTAGTTAACTCAGTATCCTAGGTCACTTTTTAGTGCTGTGCAACGGAACAGTGGTGTGGTTGTGATGATTTACCTGGAGCGGCTCATTTATCCGTGGAAAGTGCTTGAAAACCTCTAGAACGGTCCACTTGAGGGGGTAAGTGGACCGTTTGCTCAGGACTATCCGCGAGTCTGCGGCAGCGGTAGCAGCCGCAGGGCGGGTCGCTAGCTAGGTGCTAACAGGGCGGGGCTGGGGCGCTAGGAAATAGAAATGCGCAAGGAAGCCGTGAGCTCCTCGTTGGGGGAGAGTGTTACGAGGCCAACACCGGAGTTGAAGGCGTCAGGGGGACAAGTCATCGGTTCGATAGCCACGCCGGTGCGGTAGTGGTCACTGTCGGGGAGATCGGAAGTGAAGACCTGGACCCATGGTGCACTCTCGGTGTTCCAGCGCATATGTACTGAGCCTCCCGGGCCGCGAAGTTCTACATGGGCTTCTGAGTCGGAGGAGTTGAGGTCTCCGAAACAGTGGTCAATGCGCATTCCAGCAAGTGGGGTGTCGTTGCGTAGATCAAAGCCCAGTTCGGCGGCGGGGCGCCAGGCCACGGGGAGATTACGCTCGTTAGCCTCGAGGACGGAGTCTGCGGGGACGCGCAGGCTCCAGGAATCGGCGGTGGAGGCGTTATCTACTGTAGGTCCAGCGGGGGCGAGAGAGTCGGCAGCGGAATCTGGAGCGGGCGGGCAGAGGTATGGGTGGAAACCTAAGCCCACAGGTGCATCGCCTTGACCTTCGTTTCTGGCGGTTAGAGTCCACGTCAAGCCGTCAGGGGATAAGGAATAAGAGGTGGATACGCGTAGCCGGTGTGGGTATCCGGGCTGCGGGTGAATAAGGGTCTCCAGTGTGACCGAATCTTCCGTGTGCTGCACTGGTGCCCACTCTATCCAGCACACCAAGCCATGAAGGGCAGTGTTAAAAGCAGGTTCAGTAATGGGGGTTTGCTGGGTTACGCCGTTAAACTCGTACGAACCATTAGCTAGGCGGTTGGGCCATGGGGCCAATGGTGAGCCGTGGTAGGCGGGGCGCGGGGAATCGGTGGGGTAGGCGTCGACTAGCGCGATGTTGTTGTGGTGCAATGTGCGCAACGCGCCGCCGACGCCGGAAATGGTTGCGGTGTAGCCGGAGGCGGTAATGGGATAGTCAGGGCCGGTAGCGTGCATATCAAATCCAAGGGGTGGGGTCATCGAATACAGGGGAAAGGGCGTCAAGGCTGGCGCCGACGAGGGTAGCGTTTTCACGTAAATGCAGGGGGTGGAGGTTGATTGTACGGTGTTCTATATCGAGAGCATGGCTAGAAATGGTGGAGCGGACAGTGGGTTCAATGCGATCAAAGAGGTCTGCAAAGTAGCCCGCGAACACTACGGTGGGTAGGTCCAAGGCGGTGATCATATTGGCTAGAGCAATGCCCAGCCAGGTGCCTACGGAGTCGGCCATGTCATCGGGGATGTGATTGGGTAGCTCGTTGATAGGTATCGATGTGTCAAGGTGTGCGGTATCGCGCATGGCCCAAGCTGAGGTGTATGCCTCCAAGCATCCTTGTTTCCCGCAGCGGCAGGTGGGGCCGTTGGGGCTGACTATGGTGTGGCCAATTTCGCCTGCCCATCCGTTAGTGCCTGGCAGAATGGCGCCGTCAATGACGATACTGCCGCCGATACCAGTCTCACCGTAGATGAGCAGGAAGGACTCTTCGCGTCGATAGAGGAGCTCGGTGTGGGTGATGATACGGGCGTCGTTGACTAGGCGAATGTCGGGGAGGGAGGGGTTATTTAGGGCGGATTCGATAAGGTCCGCCAGATTAACGTCCTCCCAGTTAAGATTAGGTGCTGAGATGAGGTGGCGGGCGGTGATATCGGGGCGGCCCGGAACGGAGACTGTGATGCCAGCGATGCGGCATCCTGTGGGGAGGGCTGCTAGCGCGGGTGTGAGGAGCTGGGCGCAGCGGGCGGCGGCGTCTTCGGGTGTGGTGGCGGGGGAGGGATCGGTGGATTCGTAGAGCGTGGCGCCGGAGAGGCCGCGGATGCGCAATGAAATATGGTCGGCGCTGATGGAAAGCCCTACGCCGGCGAGGGTGGACGGCGCAATGGAGATGGGGGTGATCGGACGTCCAGATCGGCCCTGGCGGGTGGGTATCCCTTCGTTAACGAGGCCGCCAACGAGTAGTTCATCTACCAGCTTGGACACTGTGGGTTTGGTGAGTCCAGTTTTTGCGGCAATGCCTGCGCGGGAAAGGGGTTCCTCGGCGAAAGAGAGAAGGCGCAGGATGGCCGCGATGTTGTGTGTGCGTAGGTCTGTTGGCTGCATGGTGTTTCCTCCTGCCTATCACCGTAATGCCCAGGGGGGTAGGCCTTGACAATCCTAGGTTAGTAAACAAAGCTTACTAAATGTATGTTCCGCAACATTGAAAGGTTTGGTTATGACCCGAATCACTCCCACTCGCGATGACAAATTCTCCTTTGGTCTTTGGACTACCGGTTGGCAGGCCCGAGACCAGTTTGGTGAGGCGTCCCGCCCTGCTCTCGAGACCGTTGAGCACATCCACCGCCTAGCAGATTTGGGTGCTTGGGCATTTACGTTTCATGACAATGACGTAGTGCCGTTCGACGCCACCGACGCTGAGCGTGACAAGATTATCGGTCAAATCAAGAAGGCCGTCGATGAGACCGGCATGACCATTGAGATGATTACCACCGATACTTTTGCGCACCCCGTGTTCAAAGATGGTGCCTTTACCTCGAATGACCGCTCTGTACGCCGCTTCGGCCTGCGTAAAGTGCTCAAGAATGTTGACTTAGCTGCCGAACTGGGCGCCTCAACCTTTGTCATGTGGGGCGGCCGAGAAGGCTCCGAGTATGACTCCTCCAAGGATCTGCTTGCCGCTCACCAGCGCTATGCCGAGGGTATCGACACCGTTGCCGGTTACATTAAAGACAAGGGCTACGACCTACGTATCGGCCTCGAGCCAAAGCCAAACGAGCCACGCGGCGACATCTTCTTGCCTACCGTGGGCCATGCCCTAGCGTTCATTGAACAGTTGGAGAACAAGGACATCATCGGCATTAACCCGGAGACCGGCCACGAACAGATGGCTACCCTTAACTACAACCATGGCCTAGCTCAGGCATTGTGGGCCGAGAAACTGTTCCACATCGACCTCAATGGTCAGAATGGTCCAATGTACGACCAGGACCTAGTCTTTGGTCACGGCAACCTCATCCAGGCCTTCTTCACTGTAGATCTCCTGGAAAACGGCTTCCCGTCCCGTCCGGGGACTTATGAGGGGGCACGTCACTTTGACTACAAGCCGTCTCGCACTGAGTACACCGAGGGGCAGTACGACGCCGCCTACGCCAACATGGAGATGTACCTCATGCTCAAGGAGCGTGCGACCGCCTTCCGTGCCGATGCTGAGGTGCAGGAAGCTCTGAAATACTCCGGTATCGAAGAATTGGCACAGCCCACCTTGGCGGAAGGCGAGACTGTTCAGGATCTACTGAATGATCGCTCTGCTTTCGAGGACTTCGACGCTGACAAGGTTGCTGAGCGTAACTACGGCTTCGTCCGCCTGCACCAGCTGGCCATGCGTCACCTGATGGGCTTCGGCGAGTAAGGAACACTAATGGCACTGGTCCTGGGAATCGATTCATCTACGCAGTCCACCAAGGCGCTGCTTGTCGACGCCGACTCTGGCGACATCGTCGCCGAGCACCGCGCCCCACACCCTGAGGGAAGCGAGGTGAATCCCAAGGTCTGGCTTGAGGCTGTCGATGCGGCGGTGGGCCCTCTACTGGAGCGCGCCGATGCCGTCGCAGTCGGTGGCCAACAGCACGGCATGGTTGCCCTTGACCGGGACGACCAGCCTGTTCGCGACGCTCTGCTGTGGAACGATACCCGTAGTGCGTCCGCCGCCGAACAGCTCATCGAGGAACTTGGCGGCCCCGAGGCTGCGGTCAAAGCCACTGGCTCTGTTCACGGTGTCTCCATTACCTCTACTAAGCTGCGCTGGATGCGCAACTACGAGCACGACAATGCCCAGCGCACGCACCGGGTGGTGCTCCCACATGACTATGTCAGCCACCACTTGGCTCCTTCCTCCGAGTGGTTTACCGATCGTGGCGATGCCTCCGGCACCGGATACTTCGATCCGCAGGCCAATAACTGGTCCACTGACCTTAAGATCCAAGCTCTGGGCCATGATTTTGAGACTCCACGTATCGCACCACGCCCCAATGCAGTTATGGGACAGACTGCGTCCGGAGCCATTATGGCGCCGGGGACTGGGGACAACATGGCTGCGGCATTGGGGTTGGGACTGACTGGCTCTGATGTCTCCGTGTCCATCGGGACGTCCGGAGTAGCTGCTATGTCTACCTCTACAGTTCCACAAGACATTACGGGCTCTATCAACGGTTTTGCGGATGCTACAGGCCAGTGGTTACCGCTGGCGTGCACGCTTAATGGATCGCGCATTCTGGATTTTGGGTGCTCCATTCTTGGAGTGGACCACGAAGGTCTGTCCGAGCTTGCTTTGGCATCTGAACCCGGGGCCCGCGGTGCAGTCTTTATTCCTTACCTCGATGGTGAGCGCACTCCGAACCGTCCACATGATACAGGTCGCTTGCTCAACCTGACCCGCAACGTTCGCCGCGAAGACATCGCTCGTGCGTTTGTGGAAGGTTTACTGTGCTCGCTTGCTGATGCTGTTTCTTTCCTTGAGAACGTCTCTGGCGATGCAGCCGGCCGGCTACTGTTCATTGGCGGCGGTGTGAAGTCCCGCGCAGTGCGAGAGCTTGCTCCGACGGTCTTCGGTAAAGAAATCGAGGTTCCAGAGCCAGCAGAATATGCGGCCCTAGGCGCTGCTCGCCAGGCTGCATGGGTGTTGTCCGGCGCTGACGAGCCCCCGCAGTGGGCCTCCCGCGGTTCTCGGACCTTTGAAGGTGCACATGCTCCTGAGGTCCTGGAGGCTTATCGCGCAGCTCGCGGCTAGCAATTTCCGCAGCCCGCCAATCCCGCTATCCGGGTATGGCGGGCTTTGTCATGCCTGTGAAGCGGGTGCATGGAACTCTGTGGAAGCCGCCAGTTCCGCTTCCTTTCGCCTCCTGTCAAGGCTTTTTCGTGCGTCACTCCGCGCCCCACAAGTGTTTCTAACGCGCGGTATCTGTGCCTGGTAGATATGACCTACCCGATTATTCTGCGTCCCTTCTCTCGAGCTTAAGCCTGCCTGCCAGGAAGCCTTTGTACGGAGGGACACATTTAAAGAAAAGCCCGCCGCAGTGAAGCGCCGGGCTAGGGGATGGGAAGGTGGATTTACATTTCCATTTCCTCGAGAGTCTTACCGTTAGTCTCCTGCAGCATCTTCCATACGAAAATGAAGGACAGAGCGGAGAAGAAGGCGTACAAGCCGTATGCAAAGGCCAAGCTAGCCTCAGCCAGTACGGGGAAGGTAGTAGAGACGATGAAGTTGGCAATCCACTGCACCGCTACAGCCACCCCCATAGCAATAGCGCGGATGCGGTTGGGGAATATCTCGCCCAGCAGAACCCAGACCACTGGGCCCCAGCTGATGTCGAAGCCAATGGCGAAAAGGTTGCCGCCTGCCAACGCCACGGTGCCCCAAATGCCTGGAAGACTGACCTCGCCGGCAACGGAGATGGCTTGGCTGAAGGACACCGTCATCATGACGAGCGATACGGTCATCACAGCTGAACCGGTTAGCAGCATGCGTTTGCGGCCCACCTTGTCCACCAGTAGCAAAGCGATGATCGTGAAGATGACGTTAATGACGGATGTAATGACTGAGATGAGTAGCGAGTCAGATTCGTCGAAGCCGACGGAGCTCCACAGGGTGGTGGAGTAGTAGAAGATGACGTTAATTCCGCAGAACTGCTGGAAGATAGACAGCAGAATGCCAACCCAAATCAAAGGGCGGAAGTAGAAGCGACCACCTAGTAGGTCGCTGAAGCTTTGGCGCTTTTCGTTGGCAACGGTAGCCCGGATGTCGGCGATGGCGGAGTCGACGTCGCTAGGCGCAACACCGACGTATGTTTGCAGAATACGGCCGGCTTCGGAGAGATCGCCCTTAATGACTAGGTAGCGTGGGGACTCTGGAAGGCGGAAAGCCAAAATGCCGTAAAAGACCGAAGCGATGATTTCCGAGAGGAACATCCAACGCCATGCCTTCATGCCGCCGAAACTAGCCGCTGCACCTCCAGCGCTCCACGCAATGCAGGCGCCGGTAAGCAAAGCAGCGAACATACCAACCATGATGGCTACCTGTTGCAAGGTTCCTAGACTGCCGCGATGCTGGGCAGGAGAGACCTCAGCGATGTAAGCCGGAGCGATTACGGAGGCTAAGCCAATGCCGATACCGCCTACAAATCGCCAGATGATGAAGTCCGCAATGCCAAGAGCAAATGCCGATCCGATAGCGGAAATAGATAGCAATACTGCGGCAACGACCATCGTTCGAACGCGACCATATTTGTCTGTGAGTGGACCAGCGATCCAAGCGCCGAGAGCCGCACCGAGCAGAGCACATGACACTGAGAGTCCAGTGAGGCCGCTGCTCATCTGGAATTCGGCGGTGACAGCGTCAACGGCTGAGTTAATGATGGCAGAATCAAAACCAAAGAGTACTCCACCGAGTGCGGCGGTAGCGACGATCCCGATGAGGTTCTTGGAAATCTTTCCGTCGTTGCGGTGGGAGAGATGCCCTGCCGGCGAGGCGGTGGGGGTGGACATGAAAGCCTCCTAATTTAATCCATCTGCAGTTAGTAAACAATACTTACTAACCTGTGTTATCTAGACCATACACTTGGCGGCTTCTGCTGTGAATCACACGCGCAAAGTTGTGCAACTTGTCTACCCCCGCATGGGGTGATGGATATCGGCGCTTTCGGCGACGGCATTGCGCGGCCGCTGGAATGCTCGAGCGTTTGATCTGAGTAGCTAAAGCTACGGCTCTTTATGGCACCCTCTTGGGATCTGTCTTGCTCCGCTTGGGATTGTTTCTTTGGTGGCCGCCCTTGTATGGGGGTCGGAAATTACCCACGTGTCTACCCCCATTCAAGTGGGAAAGTGCAGTTCATGCGCTTTTGCTGTTGGGGTCCATAGGGCAGAGTTCGAACTTCATTTACACATTGTTGAACAACCTCTCTGGCAAAACGCATAAACCGCGTTCCTCCGCCTTTAAATGGGGAGAAACGCGGTGTGTGGCGCTAGTTGTTCTTAAGCGAAGAACTTGCGGCGAGCGGCGAAAGCGGCAGCAGCGATCATGGCTGCGAAGGTCAGGGCGGCAAGGCCGCGAGCAACGGTATTGGAGCCGGTCTCAGCGGAGATGCCGCGGGGCTGTGCAGGATCCTGTGCCGGAGTCTGGGGAGCGGTGCTGTCGGCAAGCTGGCCGCCCTGAGCGATGACCTCGTCCTTGTTTTCCTGCAGCATCTGCTCAGAATCAGCCTTCTCCTCGGCGGTCGGAGCGTCCTTCTTTGCAGCCTCCTGAGACTTCACGTAGGTCTTGCCATCCTTGGCAAGGTGCCAGGTCGCGCCATCGATGACGAGGGTAGCCGGCAGCGCCAGCCAGGTCAGCTGCTTCTTGTCGAAGTCGGACTCGCCCTCGGGGGAATTATTGTTGCTGGAGTTGTCGCCATCGGTGGAGCCACCCTCGGTGGAGCCTTCGTTGTTCGACGGGTCTTCACCTTCGGCTGGGTTCTCACCTTCGGCCGGGGCTTCACCTTCGGCTGGGGCTTCACCTTGGTTCGAAGTTTCCTTGAGGAGCTCTTGGTGCTCTGCCGAATTCTCCCGGGCTGCCTGTGCTTCCTCGGCGGTCAGCTTGGTACCGCCGAGGTGGTTGCGGTGCAGGTAGCTGCCGTCTTCCTGCTTCTCGTAGACCAGGCCATTGACCTCCAGCGTGGCCGGAGTCGGGTTCTGGGCGGAGGCAACGGCGGTGCCGCCCAGTGTGAGGGAGCCAGCCAGAACGGCTGCGGTCAGGGTGCGGTTGATGCGCTTCATAAGTTTCTCCTTTTGAGGGTAGTGAGAGGAGGCACGGCCCAAGGTGAACAACAATAGTCACAACTTTCACATCAGTCACAGGGGTTGGGGGCTTTTGCTTAGTAACATGACGGACGCGTATTGCGCCAAACGGGCCGCGCGTTCGGCATGTGAGGGCTTGTTCGATTGGCTCTAGGGGGTCTGTTGGCCTGCTGAATCATGCGCTATGAAAACCTGCGAGCTGGGAAAATGTTCGATAGAAGCGTAATGGCCTGAGGGTCCCCCTCTATGGGGGTATGGCAGGAAGCTCTAGCCTTGGTTAGTGGCAGCTTCAGGCGTTTCGGCTACGCCTTCAAACTGCCATCCCACCACGGCATTGCGTACCGCCGCTGCCAGTGGGTTGGCTGGCTGGATGCAGCTGATGGTGAGCAGGCGGCCGGGCTGGGCATCGGCACCCCAGATGCTCTCGTCCTGCTCGAGACCGTCCTTTGAGGGATCGTGCAAATCCGTTGCGGTGTACACCAGCCACTGATCGCCGGAGTTCTGCGTGCGCAGGTAAAGCTTGTCGCCTAAGGAGGCTCTGTGTTCATCGGCGCGGCCGTCATAGAGATTATTGAAGACTGCCGGCACGCCCGCGCCGGTATGGCCAGCAATAACCACGATGTCCTGTGCATCCGTACCAGGAAGTGAATAGGGCTTATCCTCCGCGGTATAGGTGCAGGCCTTATTCATTGAGTCCGGGTTGATTTTATTGTCTTTTACCCGGCAGGAGCCTTCCTCGAAATCTGTGCGTACGTCAATCGCGGGGATGTACATTTCGACTGCGGGGGAGGGCTCGATGACTGCGGCGGGTTCCGTGACTACGTCGGTGGTTTGCGGCGCGGGTGCTTCTGGTTCCTTATTGAACTTAAGCGCGGCGACAATCCCGAGGAACACCAACGCCAGAATCAGGAGGACCCCCATCCCGCGACGGCTGACAGGCTGGCGATGGCGCGCTGCATGGCGCCGTGGTGAAGTTCCTTGTTTTCTCGTCGGCGCTGTTCGTGTTGGTGTTTGTTGGGCAGGTGCCGGTGGGGAAGCGGATGAAGGGGCAGTGGCTGATATGGAAGCAGCTAAGCGTTCTTGGCTGGGGCGGCGTCGCGGCCGGTAGGCTGGGTGCTCAGGGGCAGCGTCCGCGCGGCCTTGTAGAGAGCGGCTACGGCGTGCACGTTCAGCACGAAGATCAATACGGATTCCTTCTTCCGGCAGGCGGTAGCTATCGCGCGGTGCCGAGTGGCGAGAATCCATGGTGAGCTCCTGAGACGGACGATAATTAGAAAATTACAGTACTACTCGCTCAGTAACCATTCCTTAAGTGTGCGTTATGAATCACTTGTTACCGAAGCTCATCCACGCGCTTTCCCTCACAGGCGAGCTGCAACAGCCAGGCGCGCCCATAGGGCATCTCATACCCGGGATGATCGACAAGGTAGTTGTATTCGACGGTGAGGGCTTGGGCTGAGGCGATCGTCGAGAAGCGCGGCAAGACTGGTGGGGGACTCCGGTCCGAGAACCTTGTTTAGTAGCGCGCCGGAATACTGCATGTGGACGCTGGAGTGCCAGTCGAAGCAGCCGTAGAAGCTGGGGTGCAGCTCACGTGGGCGTACGCTGCAATCCTTCTCGGAGGTACTTGTGTGGTGCATCGCGGCAGGGAATTCGCGCTCGAGGGCGTCCACAATTGCTTCCGCCCAGGTGCTGGCATGAGTCTCTAGCGTGAGCATGTGTCAAGTATGGCAAAGCTGAGGGTGGGGCGTGTTCTCTCTTGACTTCTGGGGTGTACGTTTCAAATTGACCATCGAACACATGATTGGCATTGTGGTGTTGATGTCCGGGCACCCTCGTAGTCTTCAGGGCAGGCATCCACGAGGTGGGGGAATGCACGTCCGCACGCACGCGGTCTAGCAAGGGTGTCTGGAGCTGCAGCCAACACTTTGTCTTGGGGGTTGCCATTATCGAAGAAGGGGGAACCTTGAGGTTCTTGGAACACAAGCCGACGACGTTTAGTAAGAGACAAGTACATCGAATAGGAAGTGCGTTACGGAATGGCGAAGAGATCGGCGAAGAGCTCTATCGGTACATACTGATTCACCAGTCCGCGCTTTGTGACCATCTGGAAATATTGGCAGCGTCGACACTGAGTGAACTAGGGGTGCCACTGGAGCGCTCGACAGATTCCGTAGTGGAACCGGATTCGAATCGATTTTTTATAGGCTCAAGGGTCAAGACCCGGCCGGTGCTAGTTGAGAAACTGAGGAGAATGCCGAGCTTCCCGTTGGAGAGCATCCAAGACTTTTCGGGAGTGCGAATGGATTTCGATGTGACTCTCTCCGAGCAATCAAGACTGGCGGAGTTGCTAGCTCAGGATTTGGAAGAAAGAGGAGCTGACCACGTCAAGATTCAGGACATGAGAGAAAAGACGCACTCTGGATATCGGGCGATTCATCTACACATTTACTCTCCGGCAGGCCGAGCTGAGTTCCAGCTCCGGACGGCACTCCAGTCGCGATGGGCTAACCTTTACGAACTGGCTGGTGACTTGTACGGTCGCGGTATTCGATACTTAGAGTTTGGGGAGCGCGTACCGCTGGAATTCGACACGCAAGTTCGCTCACACCATGAGCTTTCAGAAGTGGCGCATAGAGTAGAGAAGTACTTCGACGTGCTCTCCTTCCCTTTGCCGAACGCTCCGTTGAAACGGCGGAGTTGCGTGAAGCCCGTCTATTGCGGCACAGGATTTCTAGGATGTTGGATAGGTTAATTAAGGAGCTCGACAAAAGGCGGGCAGACAATGAGTCGGAAGGAAGCAAATAGAATGCCGGCTTTTCTCATCAAGTATCACCGTCCGACGGGTGCATTGAATGTCACCGAGTTTGAAACCCTGACTGAGGCAACTCTTGCCCGTCATGATCTCGATCAAATCAACGAGGATCCGGACGTTGAACTCGTTGCCATTGGTGCTCAAAGCTTAGAATCTGTCCGGCACACGCACGCGCGCTACTTCTTCCGCGAGAAGACCGCGCCACCGTACCCCTTTGTGGCTTAGGTGCTGAGGCCATAAAGGCGCCGAGCTAGTGAGGATTAGCCGCGGAGGATTTTATCCATGGCCTTGCCTTTGGCTAGCTCGTCAACGAGCTTGTCCATGTACCGAATGTTCTGCATCAGCGGGTCCTCAATGTCTTGAACACGGTGCCCGCAGATGCTGCCAGTGATGAGGTGGCGGGACGGGTTCAGATGCGGTGCCTGTTCGAAGAACTCCTCGAGGGTGATCTTTTGCTCCCGGACCCGCTCTAGTCCTTCAATTGAGTAGCCGGTAAGCCAGGTGATGACTTCGTGGAGCTCACTGACAGTCCTGCCTTTGCGCTCCACTTTCTTTACATAGTGCGGATAAATATCGGCGAAGGGAACGGAAAAGATGCGGTGAGACATGGGTGCAGTATATCCGTTTGATAATTGCTACCAGGTTTGTTGGAAGCTTGCTTGGTGACGTCCCATCAACAGACGGACAGTGATGATGGGGTGGATTATCAGACACTCTCGCGGCGTCCCACCCTTACCCCTCTGTCCGCCCTCCCTCATGCAGGGTGATACGAGCATTGACCGATGCGAAAATATATTCCCATCGGGCTGTTAGCAATCACGCGCTGTTAGTAATCAACAGCATCACGGACGATAGGGCAGGTCATGCAGTGCCCACCACCGCGCCCGCGGCCTAGCTCCGCCGACCCAATCTCGACCACCTCAATGCCGGCAGCCCGTAGCTTCTTGTTGGTGTGCTTGTTGCGGTCATAGGTCACCACCACGCCGGGTTCAATGGCCACGACGTTGTTGGCATCATCCCACTGCTCACGAGCTGCGGTATAAACATCCCCACCGGTTTCGATGACCTCGAAGTGTCCAATGCCGAGTGCTTGGGCGACGACATCGAGGAAGGGGTCGGTGGGCAGTTCGACGTCGAAAGGCGCCGTGCTCGTGGAAGGGTGCAGAACGATGGGCCGGATGGTGTCGACGACCTTGGGGTAGGAGGTGACCTTGTCCGCATCCAGGAAGGTGAGCACAGTGTCTAGGTGCATTGAGGCGCGGTCAGCGGCCATGGCGGCGATGATGATCTTCTCCGCCGCACCCTCTTCGAAGAGCCGCATGGCCAACTGGCTCACGCCCTGCCACGTGGTGCGCTCGCCCATGCCGACGAGGACGATGCCCTTGCCAATCGGCATGATGTCTCCGCCCTCGAGTGCTGCGAGTCCCGGCTTTTCATCGGTATTGCCGTACCAGAACTTAAAATCCGCCTGGGCAAACCGCGGGTGGTAGTTGTAGATAGCCCGCGTCAAGAGTGTTTCCTGGTGACGCGCCGGCATGCGCATGGGGTTGAGGGAGACCCCGCCATAAATCCATGCCGAGTTATCGCGCGCGTACTGCGTATTGGGCAGCGGGCGCAGCGCAAAGGCGTCAGGCCCGTAGACCTCACGCATGGCGTCGATAGTTCCGTGGCCCAGGTCCTTCGGGATTTCGGCGAAGGGCAGCCCACCGATGAGGAGCTCGGCCAGGCGCGCGTTGGGCATCTCATTGAACCAGTGGCGCAGCTCGCCGCCGATGCCAGCGCCAACGTTCTTGTCCAGCAGCTTGTAGTCGAGGATGAAATCCCGCCCGCCCGGCGTGTCCAGGGTCTCTTCTAAAAGCTTGTGCATCTCCAGCACCTCGACGCCGTAGCCGCGCAGCTGGGCGACGAACTCCGCGTGGTGCTTCTTGGCTTCGTCGACCCAAAGGACGTCGTCGAAAAGCAGCTCCGCACAATTGCTCGGAGTGAGCCTCTCGTGCGCGAGCCCGGGTGCACACATCATGACCTGGTGGAGCTTGCCTACCTCGGACCAGACGCCCAGCGGGAGAGTTGTCATGTGCGTGAACCTTTCTTGGCGCTGGCTACACCGCGCCATCCTCATGCGCGGTGCGCGGCGGCACTGCCAAAGATGAACTGTGAACTAGGTGACAATTCTAAGAAAAGTTCGAACGTTTTCAAACTTCCGCGGGTCAAGGAAAGCCCATGTAGGTGCAGGTTTTGCGGCTG
>DXEO01000195.1 GCA_019114925.1 Candidatus Corynebacterium faecipullorum
TGCCGGCGAACTCAGTCAGGGCCGAGTTGTAGACCATGAACTTACCGCCATTGCCCTTGGACGCGGCCAAGTGAGCAACCGGGTTGTGCTCCTTACCCGTGCGCGGGTCGAAGACCACAGCGTGGCGCTGCGTGAAGGTACCGCGGCGGGAATCCTCACCGGCCAGGCGCACGACCTTGCCGGAATTGGCCAGGGAACCGAAGGCGATGAGCTCGCCCCAGCCCCAGTCGATGCCGCCTTCGCGCGAGGACTTCTGGCGGTCCTTGGCAACCTTGGCCACGCGCTTGTGGTACTCGAAGCCCTCCGGCGGGTTGCCGTAGGCGTCACCAATCTCGGCGATCTCCTCGGCGGTGATGGAGGTGTCCAGACCACGGGTCAGCTCCTGGGAGGAGGTGATACCGGTCTGCTCCTTCGGGCCAGCCTCTTCAGCCTTCTTGTGGTCGGCGAAGACGGACTCCATCTGGTCATGGAAGTCTCGTGCAGCTGCTTCTGCCTCTTCATCGGAGAGGTCACCACGGCCGATGAGCTCCTCGGTGTAGCGCTCACGTACGGACTTGTGGTCATCGACGATGTCGTACAGCAGCGGCTGGGTCATGGACGGGTCATCGGCCTCGTTGTGGCCGCGCAGGCGGTAGCACACGAGGTCAATGAAGACGTCCTTGCCGAAGCGACGGCGGTACTCAGTAGCGAGCTTGCCCACCCAGACAACAGCCTCCGGGTTATCGCCGTTGACGTGGAAGACCGGGCAGTCGAAGCCCTTCGCCAGGTCGGTGGCGTAGTGCGTGGAACGGCCGGAATCCGGGGTAGTGGTGAAGCCCACCTGGTTGTTGACCACAACGTGGACGGTGCCGCCGGTGGTGTAGCCGCGCAGCTGGGAAAGGTTGATGGTCTCCTGGACCACGCCCAGGCCGGTGAAGGAGGCATCGCCGTGAAGCATGATCGGCACCACGGTGTGTGCGCCGGCGCCCTTGTCCAGAATGTCCTGCTTGGCGCGTGCGATACCTTCCATGACCGGGTCAACAGCCTCGAGGTGAGACGGGTTAGCAGCCAGGGTGACCTTGATTTCACCGTCACCGAACATCTGCAGGTGCTCGCCCTCAGCACCCAGGTGGTACTTCACGTCACCGGAGCCGCCCATCTGGCCGCCCTTGTAGTTGCCGTCGAACTCGCCGAAGATATCCGCCAACGGCTTGCCCACGATGTTGAAGAGAACATTCAGGCGGCCGCGGTGCGGCATGCCAATGACAACCTCGTCGAGGTCCTGGCCAGCGGCGGTGTCCACGATGGAGTCCAGCAGGGCGATGAGGGACTCAGCGCCCTCCAGGGAGAAGCGCTTCTGGCCCACGTACTTGGTCTGCAGGAAGTTTTCAAAGGCCTCAGCGGCGTTGACCTTCTGCAGGATGTACTTCTGCTCGGAGTTGGTCGGCTTCGGCATGCCGGCCTCAATCTGGTCCTGCAGCCAGCCGCGCTCATCGCGGTCGAGGATGTGGGCGTATTCGGAGCCAACCTTCAGGGTGTAGGCGGAGCGCAGGCGGGTAACCACCTCACGCAGCGTCATGGTCTCCTTGCCGCCGAAACCGCCGACGTGGAAGGTGCGGTCCAGATCCCAGATGGTCAGGCCGTGGGTAGCCAGGTCGAGGTCGCGGTGATCCGGCCAGGGCAGGCCCGGTTGCTTCCAACCCAGCGGGTTAATATCCGCCAGCAGGTGGCCACGGGAACGGTAGGCCTCGATGTACTGCATGACGCGCGTGTTCTTGTCGACGCCCGTGTTGGGGACGTCGGCAGCCCAGCGGAAGGGCTGGTAGGGAACACCCATGGACTCGAAGAGCTCGTCCCAGAAGGCATCATCCAGAATGAGCTGGCCCACGGTGCGCAGGAATTCACCGGACTCCGCGCCCTGAATAACGCGGTGGTCATAGGTGGAGGTCAGGGTAACCAGGCGGCCGACGCCGAGGTCTGCCAAGCGGTCAGCAGAAGCACCAGCGAACTCGGCGGGGTAATCCATGGAGCCGACACCGATGATGGAGCCGGAGCCCTTGGTCAGGCGGGCGATGGAGTGGCGGGTACCGATGCCACCCGGGTTGGTCAGGTTGATGGTGACTCCGGAGAAATCATCCATCGTCAGCTTGTTCTTGCGGGAGCGGTCAACGATGTCCTGGTAGGCATCGATGAACTCGGAGAAGGTCTTGTTCTCCGCCTCCTTGATGGCAGCCACGACGAGGGCGCGGGAGCCATCCTTCTGCGGAAGGTCGATGGCCAGGCCCAGGTTGACGTGCTCCGGCTGAACCACGGTGGGCTTGCCGTCCTGAAGCTCGTAGCGCACGTTCATATCCGGGTGGATCTGTACGGCCTTGACCAGCGCGTAGCCCAGAATGTGGGTGAAGGAGATCTTGCCGCCGCGGGTGCGCTTGAGGTGATCGTTGATCATCGCGCGGTTTTCCCACATGAGCTTGACCGGGATATCACGCACCGTGGTGGCGGTGGGGATTTCGAGGGACTCGTCCATGTTCTTGGCGATTGCCTTGAACATGCCCTTGAGTACGCGGGAACCCGGCTCCGGTGCTTCCTTGATGCGGTCCAGCGGAGACTCGGACTTCTTCTCCGTCTTCTTCGCGGCCTTCTCGGCGGCTCGAGCCTTGGAATCGCTCGGTGCCTTAGCACCTGGAACAGCGGAAGACTTCTCTTCAGCCTGGGTCTTCTTCGGCGCAGCCTGAGCCGCACTCTTCTTCTGGGTGGGGGTGCTGGATTGAGCGTTCGCAGCCTTGGACTGTGCGGCCGACTTCGGTGCTCCGTTGGCCTCAAAGTACTCGCGCCACTCCTTGTCTACGGAGTTCGGGTCCTTGGAGTACTGCTGAAACTGTTCGTCAATCAGCCACGCATTCGGGCCATAGATGCTCGAGTTGCTCACGGCAGATGCTCGCCTCTTTCTGTGCTTCTAAGTTTGTCTTTGTTCGACTCTAGTAGGCCAATCCACGGGTGCGAAAGGCACCCCGAAAAGTGTCTCCCCTTATGATACGGCCCTTGTAAGTTTGCTCACTAACCTGAGCGGGTTTCGCCCCTTTTAATCCCCCTGCAGGGGGGAGAGTTGGGTGCCCGCATGGTTGATTACTTGGCGGCCCAATTTACGGTTTGCGGTTGTTCCCAGCACCGCGCCTACACCCATCGGTAGCAGTTTGGATACCCACGCCCACTTGAGCTTCTTGGTGGCCTGCTTCATAAACAGCTTGGTCAGGCGGCCGTTGAGGCCGCTGAGGGTGGGGCCGGAGAAACGCGAGAGGGTAGCAGCGGAGGTGACGCCAGACAGCGACGTTGCATCACCCACGAAGGTATCGACCAATGCGCTGCCTTGGGAACCGGTGAGCACCACCAAGACCAGCGCGCGGCGGCGCTCCTTATCCCGGATGTTGTCACCGCGCAGGTGCGCGGAGGCGAGGATGTACCAGGCGGCGGCTTCGAGGAAGACCAGCGATTCCGCGCCGATAGTGGCCGCGCCGGTGACCAGGCCGATGCCCGGGATAGCCGCGGAGGCGCCCGCAGCAGCACCGGTACCGGTGATGATGTTCATGAAGTGTTTGTCGATGAGCTCTTGCAGCTCCGCCGGGCTGGCGTCGGGGTTGCGCTTTTTTACGCCCTCGACATAGTTGATGATGACGGAGGACTGGACGGAGACAATTTTGTCGATGGCCCCCAGGAAGCCTTTAGTAATGCGGTTGGCCTCATCCACCTCCAAGGTTCCTACGGCCTCTGCGGAGCCGGCCTGATCGACCGATGCTTCCGGGCGACTAATGTCGTTGCCCTTTTTCTCCTTGTTAAAGACCTTGTCCAACATTGTCTCACCTAACTTTTTAACTAAATCTGATTGTGAAACTGAACTGTATGTTTACCACCGTATCGAAAAAGCTTTATCCAGCGCGCTAGCAGCATGGCGCACTAGGGTATGAGGCATGAGCGAGTTTGAGACTTCCCCCTCGCGTGAGGTCAGCGCGGCTGCGGCGCGCTTGCTTGCAGAATCCCTCCACGCCCGTGCCCTCGCCGCACAGGAGGCGGCACGCGCCGCGCTTGCCGACGATCTCACGGTGCTCACCACCGGCGGATGGGTACGAGGTTGTATCGAGGAAGAGTTGCGCACGGATCGCCCGCTTAGCGCTCCCGTCCGCTCGTGGCGCGGTATTCCCTTCGGCGCTGATACCTCGGGTGCCAACCGTTTCATGGAACCGCGACCCGCTCCGGCTTGGGAAGGAATCCGGGATTGCCGCGAGTTCGGGCACGTGGCCCCGCAGCCGGTGTACTCCTGGACTGACCGCATCGAGGGTGCAGAAGATTGCCTGACCCTTGATGTTGTTCGGCCGCACTATACGGGTTCGCCCGATACACCGTCGGGTTCTAAGGCAGGGGAGAAGCTGCCCGTCGTGGTGTATTTGCATGGCGGGAGTTTCATTGTGGGTTCTTCTCACATGCTGATGCTGCGCGGCTTCGAGTTCGCAGCCCAGATGGGCGTTGTTTATGTTTCGGTGAATTTCCGCTTGGGCGCCTTGGGCTACCTCGACGTTCGAAGTCTGGGCGGTCAGGCTTGCGCCAACCCGGCTGTGGCGGATCAGGTCTTAGCACTGGAGTGGGTGCGCGAGAATATCGCGGCCTTCGGCGGGGACCCGGATAACGTGACTCTCATGGGGGAATCCGCCGGCGGCGCTGCGGTCCTGACACTCATGGCGGTGCCGCGCGCCGAGGGCCTTTTTCACCGAGCGATTGCGCAGTCGCCGCCGATAGGCATGATTCATTCGCGGGCGCAGTCGGTGTTTTGGGCCCGCGAGCTGGTTCACAAGATGGCCTTGCCGCGCGATACCACCGCAGATGATCTGCGCCGCGAGGATTTCGCGGAATTGGTGCGCTCCGGTCAGTCCATGATGTGGCGCGCGGGTGAGTTGCTGTACCTGAACTCATGCTATGCGCCGACTGTCGATGGCGACCTCATCCCGCAACATCCCATCGAGGCCTTTGAGGACGGCAACCAGCATCCAGTGCCGCTGCTGGTGGGAACCAATTCCGGTGAGGCCAGCTTTGGAAAATTCCTCTTCCAACGCCAGAGCGCCCGGGAGCGCGCGGCCCTGCGGCTGCTAGCCTCTTTCGATCCGGAGAGCGCACCGGATGTCATCGCGGCATACGGCGGTGCGGTCTCACGCCGCGACTTTGGTGACTTGCTGACCGACGCCCTCTTTTGGGCCCCCACCGTCCGCGTAGCCTCCGAACACGCGCGGCGTTATCCGACGTGGATGTACCGCTTCGACTTCGCGCCCGCGGCGCTGCGCTGGTTGGGCTTGGGGGCGATGCACTCGATGGAGCTCTCTAATATTTTTGGTGATCCGGGAGCATCGCGCGTCTCCTTCCTGAACAGCATTGCCAAGCCCTCCGAAATGGAGGACGTGACCGAGGCCATGCAGGCGCAGTGGGGCGAGTTCATTCGGGGCGGAGCGCCTCTAGACAACTGGCCGCGCTACCGCGCTCCGCAGCGCTCGACCATGGTTTTCGATGCGGAGCCGCGCGTGGAGGAGGCACCGATGGAGGGGCGTCGCCAAGCATGGGAGGCCTATGACATGTTGGAGTGGGGCACTGGGCGCCCAGAGATTCTGAAGGAACTGGGATTCCTGCTCGATGGGGAGAGCTATTGACGGAGATCGCAGGTAAGATGTGTAGGGCCTTGGCAGCAGCCCGGGTGAGACTCCCACATGGACGGATATTAATCACATGAGCTTTTTTGAAGATATTGCCTCTGCGCTGGACGGGGAGGGCATTGAGTCCCGCGTCAACGACGATGTGATGTTCGTGCCCATCACCTCCGATTTGGAAATCCAGTTTGTGGAAATTGACCCCATCCTGCCGGCGGCCAACGTCTACATTGCAGCAGCTGACGTGGATGAAGACGATGAAGACTTCGAGGCCGTTTTAGTTTCCGTGGCGTTCTCCGTAGAGGATGCAGTCGAGGCTGTATCGCGTCACATCGCCACCGACCAGGTGGTAACCGTGCTGCGTGACCTGCTGGAGGGCACCGATGAACGCATCGCTGAATTGGAGTTTCTCCAGGATGAGTTCAACCCGAACCTCGTCGTGGCGGAGGTGGCCAACGACTCGGAGCTGCGCGTGCTGGTGGAGACCATCGACGGCGTCCCGAGCGCGATCGTGCGTTTCCTCTCCTTCGACTTCGATGAGGAAGAGCTCGATGAGCTGGAAGACGAGGCAATCAGCAAGCTCTGGGAAATGGATACCCCGGAGGACATGAGTGAGGAAGAGCGCGTCGCCATCTTTGGTGATGCAGAAGGCGAGGATGGCGGGCTCGCCCCCATCATCGAGGTTCCCGCCGAGGCCCTTGAGCTGGGTACCTACACCGACTTCGACCGCCTATTCGACGTGCTGAGCTTGGTTTCCGATCAAGCCCTGGACTGGGAAGCCCAGCTGGTCAGCATCGATGACGCCGACTTCGACGAGCCTGAGGTCTATGACATCTTCGGCGCCGATGACGAGGACGATGATGACGTTTTCTTGGATGACGATGACGATGACGATGCTTACGACGAGGACGAAGCAGAGGACGCCGATAGCGACGGTGACTCCGAGGACTAAAAGCTCCCAGGGTAGGGTTGGTGCAGACTTTTCCCTACGTTAATGAGGAGCGACCAAAACACATGCCGGATAAGAAGGCATCTCGGAGTCAACGTCTGTGTGTTGGCTCCGCATTAGTGTGTGCGGCTCTGGCTTGGGTCCTGTCGCTGAATTCGAACTACGGTAGCGGGGACTATGTTTTGGCTCCGTCCTCTCCATCAGCGTGTGGTGCCTGAGCCTGCTCGGCGCCCTTCTCTTCATCGCCGCACAGTGGCGTTCTTTAGGCCATCACGCAGTGCTCAACCCGTTGCTGGCGGTGGCGGTGAATCTAGTGTTGTCCTCGTTGATTTTCAACGTGAGCATTCCCTTGTACCTGGACATGATGGGGACGGCATTCGTGGCAATTGTCTACGGTCCCGTATTGGGAATGGGCACGGCCGTCCTGACATCGTGTCTGGGCAGTATTTATAACCCGCTGCTCTTGGTTTATCTACCGGTAGCCCTGGTGGTGGCCTACCTATGTGGCTGGCTGGCACGCCGTGGTGCCTTTAAGCGGATGCTGGTCATGATGCTCACTGGCGCCGGTGTGGGGGTAGTCGCCGGGCTGCTGACCGCGATGTGTTCCTTGGTCCTGCCCGGTGAGTATGGACAAAGCGGACCCATCAAGCTCATGGCGCTGTGGGAGCTTATTGTGCATGACGGACGCCTGGCAGTTCTTTTGCAGAGCTTGAGCTCCGACGTGATTGATAAAACGTTCACGGTCCTCGTGGTCTGCGTAGCTATTCGCTTGGCACCGCAGCCCATCCTCCGCCTTTATGACTATCCGGAGACACGCCTATCCCGTGGCCGTGTCTTAACGGAGGACAGGTTCTTGCTTTATCTTGATGAGGAACCTCCCCACAACCTCTTGGACCGGATAGAGCGCTACTTCTAAAAGATTCATGAGCTTTAAAAGCTGCGCAATTCCACCCACTCGGAACACACCCACATGGGACAGGACTTAAGTGGGTACTAGGCAGCCTGGCTGAAACCCTCGAAGAGGGAGAGCGGTGAATGTACTGGGGTATAGGTGCTATCCACCAGCCACACAAACGTCGCCGCACTGCTGCTAGAAATCTCATGCACCGCGGAGACAAGCTCCTCTGGAACCAGTGCCCGCACCCAGGCTTCCGCTAGCGAGGGCGTGACGGGACGCCCGGTCGGATCGGTGATGCGCACGGTAATGAGATAAGAAGGCACGCGCTTTTCGCCATAGCCCAGCACGCGGGCCTTGGCCCGCTCGCCCACGCGGTGACGCGAAACAGTAAAAGTTAGCGGTAGCGATTCGCTGCCCTCTATGTCCACTGGTGGCAGCACCTTGGAGGGTGGGCGCCACTGCGGAGTTGGACGCGCTAGTGAGCGGGGATGGCGGATGATGCTCTCAATGGAGCGAAGTGTTTCATGGTGGTGGTAGAGGATCTCCGTGGTGAGCTCACCGGGGCTGAGCTTGGACGGGGACTGAACGGACTGGTGAATGCTGCTGTAATTCTTCATGGCGCACACACTAGAAGCCTGCGCGGACATCCCACTTTAAAGTGTCGAACGAATGTGCGACGATTTGACGTCGTGGGCTAGAGTGAGTGGCGATATGAAAAATACTGCTGAACCGCAGGTGAAAATCCCGCGGGAAATTTGGGTCATGGTTACCGCCGGGTTCATCATCGCCTTGGGGTACGGGCTCATTGCACCGCTGTTGCCGCAGTTCATCGTGAGCTTCGACGTCTCGATGGCCGCAGCTGGTCTTGTAGTCTCCGTCTTTTCTGCTAGCCGCCTTGTGTTCGCGCCCGCCGCCGGGTTCCTCATTGACCGCGTGGGCACGCGCCGCGTCTACGTGACGGGCCTGTTCACCGTGGCGGTGACCACCGGTTTGGTGGGCGTGGCGCAAGAGTACTGGCAGATCGTCGCGCTTCGCACTATCGCCGGCATTGGTTCGACGATGTTCACCGTTGCGGCGATGGGGCTCATTGTGCGCTTGGCACCACCCAGCATTCGCGGACGGTGTTCGGCCACCTATGCCACGTCTTTCCTCCTAGGCAACGTGATTGGCCCGCTCGTGGGCGCGAGCCTTTCTTTCTTAGGATTCCGCTGGCCTTTCTTCATCTATGGCGTCGGTGTCGCTATCGCAGCGCTCGTAGTGTGGATCCTCATGCCCTCGGTCAATGAGGCCGATGAACGTCGGCGTCACCTAACTCCAATGCGCTTGGAGGAAGCCTGGGAGGATACTGCTTTCCGTGCAGTGCTGACGTCGAACTTCGCCCAGGGCTGGATCAATATGGGCGTGCGCGTAGCTGTTCTGCCACTGTTCGCGGCCGCCATTTTTGCCAATGGTGCATCCACATCAGGCGTTGCGCTAGCGGCCTTTGCCGCGGGCAACGCCACCGTCTTGCAGTTCTCCGGCTCCTGGTCGGACCGTGTGGGGCGCCGTCCGCTCATCGTTGCGGGCCTTGTGGGCTCCGCGTTGTTCGTGGGCACGCTGGGCTTGGCGACGAACATCGTCTCCCTCCTCATCCTCTCCGCCCTGTCCGGCGCGGCCTCGGGGCTTATTGCCCCTTCGCAGCAAGCAGCCGTGGCGGATATCGTCGGCTCGAAGCGCTCGGGTGGCCAGGTGCTGTCGACATTCCAGATGGCAGGTGACTTTGGGCAAATCTTAGGCCCCATCGTCATTGGACTGCTGGCGGATAAGTATGGGTTTGAGACGGCCTTTGGCTTCTGTGCGGTAGTGGCTGCAGCTGGCGTTGTGGCGTGGATTTTCGGCCGCGACACGTTGGGGGAGAGGAAAGGTATCCTGCACGGTCTGCGCCGCCGCTACCGTCCGCGGCGGTAATAGGCAAAAACTGGAAGACTCCGTCAGTAGTTTTCTGACGGAGTCTTCAGGGCTGTTAAGTCTTAGTGGGTGCGGCGTGCTTTCTTGTTGCACGCAGCCCAGCGAGGGGTGGTGCCAGTTTTGAAGCTGCGCTCCCGAAAGCGTGTAAAGCCATAGATGGAAGCTTCAGAACCGTTATCTGGGCGGCTCCACCTCTTCCGGCTACGCTCGCTCGCGGCTCCCATAACCGTCCTCCACACTTCTGCCCAAGGCATCAATGACTAGTCTTTTCTCAATCTCTAAGGAGATTTTGATTTAAGGTGGTAACGGCGTCAACTTTATAGCTTGACTTTAAGTGAGTCTTAAGCCACAGTGCGCCCGGCAGCATAGAGCTGTTTTGGCATGTCTCGGCGGAGGCTCCACTCGAACTGGATGGGCTTTTCGCCCCTGTGTGTGACGTAATCGACATTTCCTAAGAAGGTATACGCCGATGCCGTGTCCACTTTGTTCCTTTTGCTAAAACGTGTGGCGATGATGATGTTGCCGTTGAGCTCGTGGTGGTGGATGTAGCGCCGCGCCATCGCAGACTTAAGCGATGTCGTGGATTGGGATTCCCAGTGCAAACGATCGGGCGCCAATGGATAGTCGCGGTAGTTCGTCGAGGCACTGACGTTGTCATCCTTCTGGAATGTGACAAGGAAGAGATCAGTGTTGGAGGCATCGAAGCGGCGGACACCTTCGCGTGGTAAGTTTGCGAGCTTGCGCAATGGGCCATCGTCCAACGCACCGACGAGTTCGGCGAGGCTGTAGTCCGCGTGAGTTTCTAAGACGCTATTCGTTGATTTCTCCGGGATAATGCGGGAGCGGTCGAGCGTGAGCTGCATAACCTGAGTAACCTCAGCGACGAAGGAAGGACAGGCCCGAATGATACGCAGGGCCTCATCAAGGGATTCCGGCACCGTCGTATTTGAGTTCGCCCACAGGGCCAACACGAGCATGGTGGCATATCGGGTTTGCTCGGGAGTCATATCCTTCTCGTTGGGGCCGTCCGGGGAAACAAGAAGACTGTAGGCCGCGACACGGTTCGGGTCATTGATGTGCAATAGCACGCGGATTCGGCTGAGAAGAAATTCTTCGTGCTCGTTCGTGGGACTGGAGAGCAGTAGCTTTTCATCACGCAGCAGCGTGGTCCACGTAATACCCTTGCGGCGGTAGATATCTTCCACCGGAACACCGGAGCTATTAATGAAATTAGCGAGATCGGTTGTGCCGTAATCAGAAATGAGCGCTCGTATCTTCTTAACGGAGTTACGGGCCAAGCGCTTGATGTTCTTGAGAACGCGCTCGGTCGTTACTCGGTCCAAGGTGATGTTGGAGCCGGGCGGAGCAGTGGGGAAACCTTGCTCCACTTCCTTGGCGAGGTTCTTTCCACGTGCGGCTGTTAGCACCTTGAAACGCTGTTCGAAATCGAATTCTTCGTGCTGAACACCCAAGAAATCAAAGACAGTGCAGGCATTCTTTCCTTCGTGGAGGCGCAGACCGCGGCCTAGCTGCTGTGCAAAGAGCACCGGACTTTGCGTCGGGCGCAGAAGCAGCAGCGTGTTAACCGCCGGGATATCGACGCCTTCGTTGAAAATATCGACCGCAAAGATGGTTTTGATCGCGCCTTCGCGGAGCTGCTCTATGGCGCGGCGACGCTCATCAACGCTGAGCTTGCTGGTGACCGCCAGCGAAGGGATACCGAAAGAAGTGAACTGTTCCGCCATGTATTCGGCATGGGCAATGGACACACAGAAACCAAGGGCCTTCATGTCGGAGAGATCGAAGATGCGGCGATTGATTTCGTTGATGATAAACCGTGTGCGCTTCTCGCCGGCCTTGATGTAGAACTCGCTCAGTTCCGAGACCTGGTAGTCCTTCTTCCCGCGGTTCCAGGTCAAGCTCGTTAGGTCGGTATCATCGTCGACCCCGTAGTAGTGCAACGGGGCGAGGAGCTGGAGACGCAATGCGTCCCAGAGGCGAAGTTCATGGGCCACGCGGTAGTCGAAGTACTTTTGTACGTTCTCGCCATCGCCGCGCTCTGGTGTGGCCGTTAGTCCCAGGAGTTCACGCGGTTGCAGGTAGTCAAGTACTGCGCGGTAGGTCGGGGCCTCAGCGTGGTGGAACTCGTCAATGACGACAACTTCAAAGTGCTCCGGTGCAATCTTTGATAGACGCCTGCTATGCAGAGATTGGATGCTCGCAAAGACATGGTCCCACTTGGCGGGCTGTTTATCGCCGACGAGGAGCGCGCCAAAACCTGCGGTGCTGAGCACCTCGCGATAGGTCCGCTGGGCCTGGGTGACAATCTCGCGACGGTGGGCAATAAAAAGTAGTCGTGGCCTGCGCCCCAGCTTTTCACTTAAGCGCCGGTAGTCAAGTGCCGCCACAACAGTCTTGCCTGTACCAGTAGCGGCAATGAGGAGGTTGCGATGACGATCGTGAACTTCGCGCTCGGAGTCCAAAGCTTCGAGCATTTCCTCCTGGTAGGGGTAAGGCTCAACGCGCAGGCCGGACAGCTCGAGCTTTTCACCGGGCTTTGATTCAAGGAATTTAGCGCTGTCGAGGGCCTCCTTGAGGCGCTCGACGTCTTGGTCGGGGTCAAATTCTTTGAAGTGTGCGTCGTACCAATAGCTGTCGAAGGTTTTGATGAACTTTTCGATGATCTCCGGAGTGGAGGAACGAGAGCCGCGGACGTTCCATTCCCAGCCGTCGACAAGCGCTGAGCGTGAGAGGTTCGAGCTGCCGATGAAGGCGGTGTCGAAACCGGACTGACGGCGGAAGAGCCAGGCCTTGGCATGCAAGCGCGTGGTCTTGTGCTCATAGCAGATTCGGACTTCAGCGCCGTAGTCTTCCACGAGGCGGCGCACGGCGGCGGCCTCGGTTGCTCCGCAGTACGTTGAGGTGATGACACGCAGCGGGATCTGGCGATCCCTGAGGCACTCCAATTCATCGCTGATGACCGCAATGCCTGAAGTCTTGATGAAAGCGCACAGTAGATCGACGGAGTCGGCCGTTCGGATCTCGCGGGCAATCTCGACCGACAAATTTGTATCGTCCACGCTGTTGGTAAACAAGGCGCTGGAGTTGAGCGAGACTTCCGGGAGCTTTGGGGCCTCTTCGAGTTCTGATCTATAGATGGCGTAAAGCAGTTCCTCAGCAGAGATGGACTCATCCACCCCGAGGTGCTGCGCGAGCCCATTGATGAGGGCCACGCGATCTTCGGGCTTAGTTAGCTCTGTGAGTTTATGCTCAAGGGCCTTGGCAAAATGCTGGGACACTGCCGCCGCGAACCGCGGGTCTACGTCTTTCTTGGATTCGTGTGCGATGCCCAGTGCAGCTGTGGGGCGAGCCTTCTTTGTTTCCTCGATTCGCTGCTGGATACGAGCGGTGATTGGAGTTTCGTAGATGCCGAAAGGCAGAAGGGAATCGGAACTCATAGGCGCGAAGAAAGTAGCTTGACGGCGGGGATGTCTGCAGGAGCCCAGTCGAGCTCTTGCGCTTGAGCAGGGGTGACCCAACGAGTGACATCGTGATCACTGAGAACGAGTTGTCCGGATTCCTTGGTGCACAGGAACGTCGTGAGCTCGATGGTGGCGAAGTCGTACTCGTAGACGGTCGTGGTGACCTTGTCACCCACGGTTGCGATGACGGACAGCTCTTCCTCGATTTCGCGCGCGAGAGCCTCCTTATGTGTCTCGCCTTCTTCGATCTTGCCGCCTGGAAATTCCCACATGCCGGCTAGGGACTTTCCTGGAGCTTTGCGGCAGGCCAGGAATCGATTGCCGTCTACGAAGACGGCTCCGACAACACGAATCGGTGAACTCATGGGCACTAGTATGCCGGCTGGCCCGTACCTTATCTAGGAAATCGCTTTCATGGCAGCAGAAAAATGCGCCGTCACAATGTCATCAATCAACCGCGCGGCCAGCTTGGCGGTGTGGTTGTCGGTGTCGAAGGTGGGGTTGAGCTCGACGACGTCGACAAGCGCGAGGCGTCCCGTGGCGGCGATGGTAAGCGCCAGTTCGCGGGTGATGCTCACCGGTACGCCGAGGCCGGCGGGGGCGGAGACACCCGGTGCCTGGTCGGCGGGGAGGACGTCTAGGTCGATGGAGAGGTGGATGGGCTTGGTGCCGGTGCAGATGCGCTCGACGGTTTCGCGCAGCTGGGGGCGGTCCATGCGGAGCAGGTCCTCGTCGAGGACGACGGTGACGCCGAGGGCGGAGGCTTCGTCGAAAAGCACGGGCGTGTTATTGGGGCGGGAGATTCCCAGGACGGAATAGTCGAAGTCCTCCCGTCCCACCAGCTCGGAAATCTGCTTGAACGGGGTGCCGGAGGTAGGTACGTCCGCGGTGCGGAGATCGAAGTGCGCGTCCAGGTTGATGATCTGCAGAGGGCCCTGAGCCCTGAAAACACCGCGGTGGGAACCGAAGGCGGTCTCATGGCCGCCGCCGAGGATGATGGGCAGGTGCCCGGCGCGGGAGAGTGCCTCCACTGCGTCGGAGAGGCGCTCGTGGGCGGCTTCCAAGTCAGTGCCTTGGGTGGTGATCGTGCCGGCGTCGTACAGCGGGTGCGTGTGGTGCAGCGCCAGGGAACCCAGGGCGCTGCGCAGTGCGGCAGGGCCCGCAGCCGCGCCGGGGCGGCCATGGTTGCGCTCAACGCCCTCGTCGGAGGCGAAGCCCAGGAGTGCCACGCCGGGGTGCGCCTGGGGCTTGGCGACGTCCAGGGGACGAACCACGCTGTGCCACCGCGCATGCTCGGGGCCCGGGCCATCGGAGCGGCCGGACCACTCGGGGGCAGGGGAGTAGGCGGGGGCATCAACGGTGTTCATGATTATCCTTTCGCGTCTGTTCCTTGTTTGGCTGTATCTTGCGGAGCTGTTCCCTGTGGGGTGCTCGCGGCGGCGGTGCGGCGGCCGGTGAGGTAGAAGATGGCGGTCATAAGAAGGATGAAGATAACGCCCGTGGCGAGTGCCGGGCGGTACTGCTCCTGCCACACCATGATGCCAAAAGTGAAGATGATGAAGGCGATGGAGAAGTATTGGCCCCAGGGCCAGAAGGGGACGGTGTATTCCAGGCTGGCGCGTTCTTCGGTGAGCATGTGGCGGCGGGAGGCCACGTGTGCCAGGAGGATCATCAGCCACACGTAGATGGTGGCAAACGTGGCCAGGGAGGCGATGACCTCAAAGACGTTATCCGGGATGAGGGCGTTGAGTCCGGTGCCGATGATCATGACGATGAGCAGGATGATCATGGTCATGACGGGAACGCCCCGGGTCTTCTTCGCCATGATCTGCGGCGCGAGGTTCTGGCGTGCCAGGCCGGTAAGGACGTTGCCGGCGCCGAAGAGATCGGCGTTGATCGCAGACACCGCCGCGGTAATGACGACGACATTGAGGGCGGCCGCAGCCCAGGTAACGCCAAGGGTGGAGAAGATTTGGACGAAGGGGCTTTCCTCACCGGTGATGCTGCGCCACGGGTTGATCATGAGGATGACCAGAATGGCCAGGACGTAGAACAGCAGGATGCGCACCGGGATGGTGTTGACGGCCTTCGGCACGGATTTGGCGGGGTCTTCTGCCTCCGCACTGGCGACGCCGACGATCTCCGTGCCGCCGAAGGCGAAGAGGACGAGGATGAAGGAGGCGACCATGCCGGAGACACCGTTGGGGAAGAAGCCGCCATCGTTGACCAGGTTGACAGGGCCGGTGGTCTCCGCGGTGGAGAGACCAAAGACTAAGACGGCCACGCCACCTAGGATCATCGCGATGACCGCACCGACCTTGACGATGGTGAAGGCGAATTCCAGCTCGCCGAAGGCCTTGACCGTGGCTAGGTTGGCGCCGCCGACGAGAAGCAGTGTGGCGGCAACCCACACCCATTTGGGCGAGCCGGGGAACCAGAATTGCATGTAGACGCCGATGGCGGTGAGATCCGCCAAGGCCACGATGACCATTTCGAAGGCGAACATCCATCCGGTGATATAGCCGGCCCAGGGGCCTAAGAAGGTGCGGGCATATTCGGCGAAGGAGCCGGTGACGGGGTGGTGCACGGACATCTCACCGAGTGCGCGCAGGAGGAAGTAGACTACGGCGCCGCCAAGGAGGTAGACCAAGAGCACCGAGGGGCCGGCGGCTTGGATGGCGCCGGCGGAGCCGTAGAACAAGCCTGTGCCGATGGCCGAGCCTAAGGCGATGAAGTGCAGGTGCCGGTGTTTCAAGCCGGCGCGCTTGGTGGTGGTTTCTGCCACGGGGATGCGTCCTCCTCTGTGCCCCTGTTGTGGCGTCAGTTAGTCCTAGCGCCGCGGATGAGGGGAGTAGTTGGTGCGAGTGATTCCGGGAGCTACTTTCCTCTAGTTCAGACGTGGGGTCAATTTCGTGGTGGGGGTGGCGCGGTTTAGGACTATGACGCCGGACTCACTGGCGCGTGGGGGTGATGCGCATGACAGTCAGGTGGTGTTTCGCTAACATATGGGAGACCTGCGTGTGGCTGTCGCGTGGGCACGGCTGAACAAGCAACCGCCTTGTAGTGGCGTGTGTGCTTGGCGCGTTCATGTAGTGGACGTGTTGCTGCCGTGCTAGTGACGTGTCGTTTCCACCACCGTGAGGTAGAACATGAAATCTGAAGACGCAATTGTTGACGCCTTCTACGAGAGTGAGGACGAAGTCCCCTCCAAGAAGGGCATCTGGCGCCTCTTTGTCTACAGCGCTATCGGCGCTTTCGTATTCTTCTTTCCTATTAGTTATGACGGAAAGAAATCCATCCCTCTAGACCACATGGTCACCATCATCCGCACTTATGCCGAAGTCTTGGTGCCCTGGTTCATCCTGGCACTGGCGCTCTATGGCACGGTGCGCAGTATTGTGAAGAAAAACTGGCTGGAAGGCCCGCTCCAGGCGGTCTTCACTGCGCTCAACGTGGTGGGCTTGGTGGTTTCTTTCCTGATGGTCATCGGAAAGCTGCCGGGTGTGCTGGGCAACGAGGACATCGTGCCCTTCCTGTGGAACTCGATTGCCACGCCAGTCGGGCTCATCGTGCCCATCGGTGGCGCATTCCTGGCCCTGCTCATCAGCTACGGCCTTCTGGAATTCGTGGGCGTATTCATGCAGCCCATCATGCGCCCGCTCTGGCGCACGCCGGGGCGCTCCGCCATCGACGCGGTGGCCTCCTTCGTGGGCTCCTACTCTTTGGGAATCCTCATTACTGACCGCGTGTACCAGCGCGGTGGCTATACCACGCGTGAGGCCTCGATCATCGCGACGGGCTTCTCGACGGTCTCAGCCGCCTTCATGGTCATCGTGGCCAAGCAGCTCGACCTGATGGATATGTGGGGCATCTACTTCGGTGTATCCCTTGTGGTGACCTTCCTGGTTACCGCCATTACCGTGTGGATTCCGCCGCTGAGCAGGATTCCCGATGACTACATCGATGGTGTGGAAGCGGATCCGGAAAAGCCGGTGAAGGGCAATTTCTTTAAGGCGGCGTGGCGGGAAGCGCTGCTGGCGCTGGACCGCGCGCCGTCTTTGGGCGCGGCGATGTGGGAGAACCTGCGCGATGGCGTGCGCATGGCGGCGGCGATTGTGCCCTCCATCATGTCCGTGGGCCTGATCGGCCTGCTGCTAGCCAACTTCACCCCGCTCTTCGATTGGTTGGGCTACCTGTTCTACCCCTTCGCATGGCTTGTCCAGCTGCCGGAGCCGGAGCTGGCGGGCAAGGCCGCGGCTATGGGTATTGCGGAGATGTTCCTGCCGGCGACGGCCGTGGCGGGCTCTGAAAGCATGGTGCTCAAGTTCGTCATCGGCGTGGTCGCTATCTCCGCCATCATCTTCTTCTCCGCGCTGGTGCCGTGCATCCTAGCCACCAAGATTCCGATCAAGCTCTGGCAGATCGTGGTCATCTGGTTCGAGCGCGTGGTGCTCACCATCATCATTACGACGCCGATTGCTTTCCTGGTGACTTAGCTGGGATGCAAACGAGGGCTCATTAGAATGTGGGCCCATGAGTACCTCCCGAGTCCCGGCAGCGCGCAACGCGCTGGAGATCCTGCGGCTGCTGTCCACCATCGACGTGCCGATTTCCGCCGCGCGCATCCGCAGTGAGTTGGACCTGCCGCGCTCCACCACCTACCACCTGCTCAAGGAGATGGTGGACGCGGGGTTTGTGGTACACCTGCCAGAAAACCAAACCTATGGGTTGGGGCTTGCTGCCTACTCGATGGCCGCGGCCTATGCCACGCAGCAGCCCCTGGTGCGGGCAACCCAAGGGCACCTCGAGCGGATTGCCAGCAGCGTTGGGGGATCGGGGCACCTTTCGCGTTTGGCGGGCTCGGAGATTCTCTACCTCAACGAGGTGCGCGCGCCTGGGGCGCTGTCCTTGGTCACGGAGAGGGGAGTGCGGCTGCAGGCACAGCGCACGGCCTCTGGACGGGCGATGCTGGCGCTGCTTCCGGAAGCAGAATGGAAGGCGGCATTCTTCCCGGGTTCCTTAGGCTTTGGGGAATACAAGGAAATCCTGCGCCAGGTACGCGAGCGCGGGTGGGCCGAAGAGGTTGAGGTGGTGGCGCGCGGGCAGGCGTCGGTAGGCGTGGCGGTGGTTGACCACGTGGGCAGGCCGGCAGCGGCGCTGGCGGTGACTTTCCCGGTGGGCACTGCCGACGCCACCGACGTTGCACAACAACTGCACACGGCAGCGCAGCAGGTGGCGGGGAGGATATACAGGCGCCGCTAAAACGTAGTGCGCGGGGTATTGGCGCGCCGGGGAGCCTGTTGTACTATGAGCGCAACGCGTAAGGCTGTCGCGCGTATCACTATTTTTCTAGTCTTGTGAAAGCAAGTACGTGTTTCGCGTGCCTTCTTCCCTTCCACGCGGGTGGTGGGGCGGGGCACCGCAGCGACGTCGAAGGAGCCTTACATGTCTAATTCTTATCCCTCCACCGTGACCGTGGGAATCGGGGCACTGAGCATCGAGGAGGTCGTGGCCGTTGCGCGTTACGGCGCGAAGGTGGAGATTTCTGAGGAAGCCCTGGCGGAAATCGCCTCTACGCGCGAGCGCGTCGAGGAGCTGGCGCAGGACCCGACTCCGGTCTATGGCATTTCCACCGGCTTCGGTGCGCTGGCCCGCCGCCATATTCCGGAGGAGATGCGCGCGCAGCTGCAGCTTTCGCTCGTGCGCTCCCATGCGGCGGGCACGGGCCCGGAGGTTGAGCAAGAGGTCATCCGCGCGCTCATGCTGCTGCGCCTGTCCACCCTGTGCACCGGCCGGACCGGCGTGCGCCCAGTGGTGGCGCAGACCTATGCCGCGGTGCTCAACGCCAATATCCATCCGGTGGTCCGCGAATACGGCTCCCTGGGCTGCTCCGGTGATTTGGCGCCGCTGGCACACTGTGCGCTGGCGCTGCTGGGTGAAGGCGAGGTACGCGTCGATGGCGGCGAGGTCACGCCGGCCGCCGAAGCCCTGGCTGCAGCGGACATTGAGCCGCTCAAGCTACGGGAGAAGGAAGGCCTAGCGCTCATTAACGGCACCGATGGAATGCTAGGCCAGCTCTGCCTGGCGATCACCGACCTGCGCGAGCTGGCCAAGACCGCCGACATCGCCACCGCGATGACGGTCGAGGGCCTTCTGGGTACCTTGGTGGTCTTCGCCGATGATCTGCAGCAGCTGCGCCCGCACCCGGGCCAGGCGGATGCCGCAGCCAATATCCTGCAGGTCGCAGAGGGCTCGGAGATTCTCGCGGCCGCCCTCGAGGAATTCAAGAAGA
>DXEO01000196.1 GCA_019114925.1 Candidatus Corynebacterium faecipullorum
CGCAGTTTGTTCAACTGTTCAGCGTGCCCGGGGCGGGACTTGAACCCGCACGTCCTATAAGGACACTGGCACCTGAAGCCAGCGCGTCTGCCAATTCCGCCACCCGGGCAGGGTATTGATGTCTTGGCGACTAGCTAACCTTAGCACGCAGTCCAGCAGATTTTACAAATCCGCTGGCAAACCCAAAATTTCCAGGGAACAATGGGGCGCGCGTCTACGTTAAGTCAAGGAAAGCACCCTATACTGATCGCTGCTATATCTCTCCCTGAGAACATCCCGAAAGGAGGACGGCTCTTCCTATGGCATTGCTAGATAAACTCGCCAAGCTGGATTCTTCCCTGCAACGCGGACTGGACAACGGCATGGCCTTTGTCTTCGGCGGCAAAGTCGTCCCCGCTGAGATTGAGGAGCTTCTCAAACAGGAGGCGCAGGACAATCTGTCCCGCGGTGATGACGGCAAGCTGTATAGCCCCAACGTTATGACCGTCGGCGTATCCTCCAAGGACATCGAGAACCTCTCCCAGGACCGGGGTGTTCCCAAGGATCTAGCTGATCAGCTCACCCGCTTCATACGTAACAGTGGCTGGTCCCTCGCCGGGCCGGTCATCGTCCGCATCGCGGAGGAGTCGGGGCTGCGGACTGGGCAGTTGCGCGTGTCCTCTTTTTTGGATCACGAGCCCACCGAAGAAACCGGATTCGATGCGATTTTCCACCACGACCATGGTCAGGAGGACTCTATGACCCAGCCGCACAACGCCGATGAGGCCGCAACCACCGCCTTCATGGCCCCCACCCCGAATCAGCCGGCGCCGCAGGGCCCCGCGGTGACGCTCATGCTGCAGGACGGTTCCTCCCGCGTCTACCACGTGCAGGAGGGCTCCAACATCCTGGGCCGCAGCAATGACGCGGACCTGCGCCTGCCGGATACCGGTGTCTCCCGCCAGCACGCGGAGATCACCTGGAACGGCCAGGACGCCGTGCTGGTGGACCTGCAGTCCACGAACGGCACCACCGTGAACGACACCCCGATTGAGAATTGGCTGCTTGCCGACGGCGACGTGATCACCCTCGGCCACTCCCACATCGAGGTGCGCATCACTGGCCTCGAAGGCCAGGGCTATTAAGCCACCACCGGCAACGTTCAGAGATTTTTAGCGTAAGGATTTTCCATGGATTCGATCGTGCTGCTCTCGCTGCGCATCGGCCTGCTGGTGTTGCTGTGGCTGTTTATCGTGGTCGCGCTCAACGCCATGCGCCGCGATGCCAATAAGGCTGCAGGCGTCTACCAGGCATCGTCCCCAGTGAAGGGATCCCAGAGGCGTCGCGAAGCGCCGCGTGAGATCACCATCGTGGACGGGCCGCTGCGCGGTTCCCACATGGAACTGGGCACGCTCGAAGACTGTACGATGGGCCGCGCGCAGGACTGTGACTTTGTCACTGGTGATGATTTCTCCTCCGGCCACCACGCCCGCCTGTTCCGCAGGGGCAGCGAGTGGTTCGTGGAGGACCTCGAATCCCGCAACGGCACCTTTGTTGGTGGCGTTCGCATTGACCAGCCAGAACGAGTCGGAGTCGGCTCCGATATCAAACTTGGCCGAACGACCGTGAGGTTGATGGCATGACTTTAAGCCTGACTTTTACTGCAGTGACGGACCGCGGATTGGTCCGCGAAAACAACGAGGATTCCGCCCACGCGGGCCCGCACCTGCTGGTGCTTGCCGACGGCATGGGTGGACACGCCGCCGGCGAGGTCGCCTCCACCACCATGGTGGAGCACATGGCCTCCCTCGAGCGGGATCCGGGCGATAATGACATGCTGGCCCTGCTCGGCGCGGCGGCGGAAGATGCCAATGCAGCAATCCGCGAACACGTAGACGAGCACCCAGAGACCGAGGGCATGGGCACCACGCTGACCGCCCTGCTCTTTAACGGCTCCGAGTTCGGCGTGTGCCACGTGGGCGATTCCCGCGGCTACCGACTGCGTGAGGGAAAGCTGACCCAGATCACCAAGGATGACACCTATGTGCAGTCCCTGGTGGATGAGGGAAAGCTCGATCCGGAGGATGTCTCCTCCCACCCGCAGAAGTCGTTGATCCTCAAGGCCTACACTGGGCGCCCAGTGGAGCCGACACTCTTTATGCTTGACGCGGCCCCGGGCGACCGCCTCCTCTTGTGCTCGGATGGCCTTTCAGATCCGGTGACGGCCTCCACCATCGAGCAGGCGCTGAAGCAGGGCACGGTCGAAGAGGCCGCCATTACCTTGCGGGATCTTGCACTGCGTTCCGGCGGTCCGGATAACGTCACCATCGTGGTGGCGGAGGTCGTGGAGGCAGAGGGTGACGAGGACTCCCCTATCACCGTCGGCGCCATCCAGGGCGTCGTTCCAGAGCCCACGCACCCAGATTCCTCCGCGAGCCGTGCAGCGAAGCTGATCTCACCCCCAAAAGCCCAGGCCGCTGAGGAGAAACCCCAGGAGGAACCACAGCGGCGGCCACAGCGAAGCCGGATTGGGTGGAAGGTCATCGCGAGCCTTGCCATCATTATCGTGCTGGTCATCAGCGGTGGGCTCTGGATGAAGAATTACCTAAGCAATAACTACTACGTCACCGCGAACGAGGACGGTGTCCTCACCATCCAAGAAGGCGCGGACTATGAAATTTTCGGCCGCCCGCTGCACCACACGTATCAAAATGCCTGCTTGAGCAAGGAGAACGCGCTCAAGCTGGGGCACGGCGCCTGCGACGGCGATTTCGCGCCCTTCACGCTGAAGGATTTGCCCGAATCCGAACGTGCCGCCGTGGGCAACCTGCCCTCCGGTTCTTATGACGAGGTGCAGACGCAGCTTTCGCAGCTCTCGGACAAGGCGCTCAAGCCCTGCCCCACCTCGTCGAAGGACGGAAAAGATAAAGACGCGTCTAAAGGAAACTGCCGGGAGGTGAAGTAGATGAGTAAATTCTTCTCCCGCGGCACCGAATTCCTCCTGCTCGTGCTGGCCACCGTGGTCTTCGCCGTCACCTTGGTCAGCCTTGAGCTCTCCCAAGGCAACGTGCTGACCCTCGATGTGCTCTACCTGATCGGCGGCTTCATCGGCATTTTTGCTATCGCTCACTTGGTGCTCTGCTTCTTGGCACCCTACGCGGATCAGCTCATGCTTCCCATCGTCGCGGTGCTCAATGGCACCGGGCTCATCTTATTGCAGCGCCTTGACCTGGCGAATGGCGGCGGGCTGGCAGTGCGGCAGGTGATGTGGACCATCGTGGGTCTCATCCTCTTCGCGCTGGTGCTGGTTCTCCTGCGTGATCACCGCTCGCTCACCCGATACTCCTATATCTTGGGCGCGCTCGGCCTGATCCTCCTTGCGTTGCCCCTCGTATGGCCGCAGCCACCAGGTGTGGACGCCCGCATCTGGCTGTGGCTCGGGCCATTTTCCATTCAGCCGGGTGAGTTTTCCAAGATCCTGTTGATCCTGTTCTTCGCCATGCTGCTGACTCAGAAGCGCTCGCTATTCACGGTGGCTGGCTATAAGTTCCTTGGTATTTCGTTGCCGCGCCTGCGGGATCTCGCTCCCATCCTGGTGATCTGGGGTATTGCCATTGTCATCATGGGCATTTCCAATGACTTCGGCCCGGCCCTACTGCTGTTTAGCACCGTGCTCGGCATGCTCTTCATGGCCACCAACCGCGTGAGCTGGCTGCTCATTGGCGTCATCCTCGTGGGTGTCGGTGGCTTCGGCATCTACCAGGTATCCGAGAAGATCCAACAGCGCTTCTCCAACTTCCTGGATCCGCTGGCTAATTATGATTCCACCGGCTACCAGCTCTCCCAAGCGCTCTTCGGCATGTCCTCCGGCGGCATAACCGGCACCGGCTTAGGACAGGGGCATCCGGACATGGTTCCGGTGGCGCACTCAGACTTCATCCTGGCTGGCATCGGTGAGGAGTTCGGCCTCATTGGCCTTACCGCGGTACTTGTCCTGTTTACCATGCTCGTCTCCCGCGGCTTCCGCACCGCGCTGATCTGCCGTGATACCTATGGCAAGCTGGTTTCCTCGGGCCTCTCGCTCACCTTGGCTGTGCAGGTCTTCGTCGTCACCGGCGGTATCTCCGCGCTGCTACCCATGACGGGCCTGACCACGCCGTTCATGTCTGCGGGTGGCTCCTCCCTCATGGCTAACTACATGCTGCTGGCCATCCTGCTGCGCATCTCCAACGCGGCACGCCGCCCGGCGCGTGAGCTGAGCTCAAACGCACCTACTGACACGTCCATGTTCCCTGCCGTCCAGGAGGCAAGCCGATGAACCGATCGATCCGCCTCGTGGCCCTCTTTTCCCTGATACTTACCGCCGTACTCCTCGTGAATCTCACGGTGGTGCAGGCGTTTTCTGACGACAAGTACGCCCACAACCCGAAGAATGTCCGCGGCTACCTGGAGATGCGCACCACTCCGCGCGGCCAGATCTTTGCCGGCAACACGGTACTGGCGCAGTCTACGGCCGACGCCGAGGGCAACTACTCCCGCTCCTACCCCGCCGACTCCCCGGCCTTCGCCAACATCACGGGCTACCTCTCGGAGCGCTTCGGAGCCTCACAGCTGGAGGCCTCCCAGAATGACATCCTCAATGGCAAGGATGATTCGCTGCTGGCGCGCAATTGGCTCGATGTGCTCTCCGGCAAGCCCCAGATGGGCGCGAACGTCGAGGTCACCATCGACCCCGCCCTGCAGCAGGCCGCCTACGATCAGCTCGCTGGACCGGGCTATAACGGCGCGGCCGTTGCCATCCAACCTTCGACCGGCAAGATTCTGGCCATGGCCTCCACCCCGAGCTTTAACGTGTCCGACTTGCTCGGTGGTAACGCCAACGAAACGTGGGAGCAGCTACAGAACCAGGAGGGTGCGCCGCTGATTAACCATGCAGCACAGGACACCCTGCCCCCAGGTTCAATTTTTAAGATCATCACCACCGCCGCTGGCCTCAACAACGGTTTCTCGCCGAACTCCACGCTGACCGGCGCGGCATCCATTACGCTGCCCGATACCGTCACGGAACTGACCAACTACGGCAACCAATCCTGCGGCGGCGCAGAAAGCGTGACGCTGCAGACGGCCTTCGCGTTGTCCTGCAACACGGCCTTTGTGCAGATGTCGGAGAGCATCGGCGCCGATGAGCTGCGCAAGTACGCCGCAGGCTTTGGCGTGGGTGAGAAGTACTCCTTGGGCGTAGGCACGTCCGCCGGCTCGCTCGGCGAGCTTAGCGACGGCGCCCAAGTCGCCCAATCCGCCATCGGTCAGCGCGACGTCACCATGTCAGCGCTCCAGGCAGCGATCATGGCCGGCACCATCGCCAACAAGGGCAAGCGTATGGAGCCCTACTTGGTCAACCGCATCACCGATGCTCAGATGAAGGAACTACGCGCCACCACACCGCGTCAGGCCGCTGAAGCCGTGGATGAAGAAACGGCTAATACCATCAAGGACCTCATGTTTGCCTCCGAGCGCAGCACCTCCGGCTACGACGGCAACGGTTTCGCCTCGAAGACCGGTACCGCAGAACACGGCGAGGGCCTTGCCCCGCACGCATGGTACGTGGCTTTCGACCCGGACAAGGACATCGCAGTCGGCGTCGTGGTCAAAGATGGCGGACACCTTGGTGAAAGCGCAACCGGCGGCCAGGTTTCCGCACCGATTGGCCGCGCCATATTGCGCGCATACGGAGGTGAGCAGTAGTGAATAACGCAGACAACAAGGAGCACCTCCAAACGCTGATCGGCGGGGACTACCAGCTGCAGTGGATCGTCGGCCACGGCGGCATGTCCACGGTGTGGCTCGCGGATGACGTGCACAACGACCGCGAGGTCGCCCTCAAGGTCCTGCGCCCAGAGTTCTCCGATAACAATGAGTTCCTCTCACGCTTCCGCAACGAAGCCAAGGCCGCGGAATCCATCGATTCCGACAATGTCGTGGCCACCTACGACTACCGCGAACTCGAGGACAATGGCCGCACCTTCTGCTACATGGCCCTGGAGTACATCCGCGGCGAATCCCTGGCAGACCTCTTGGCGCGCGAGGGAGCACTCCCGGAGACCCTGGCGCTTGACGTCATGGAACAGGCCTCCCACGGCCTGTCCGTGATCCACCACATGGGCCTGGTGCACCGCGATATTAAGCCCGGCAACCTCATGATCACCCAGAATGGGCAGGTCAAGATCACCGACTTCGGCATCGCCAAAGCCGCCGCCGCTGTGCCTCTTACCCGCACCGGCATGGTCGTCGGCACCGCCCAGTACGTCTCCCCCGAGCAGGCCCAGGGCTATGAGGTTGGCCCGTCGTCTGATGTCTATTCACTCGGTGTCGTGGGCTATGAGATGCTGGCCGGCAAACGTCCCTTTAGCGGCGATTCCTCGGTCTCGGTGGCGCTGGCGCACATTAGCCAGGCGCCGGAGCCCTTGTCGACGTCGATCAGCGCGCCCACCCGTGAGCTGATCGGCATGGCCCTGCGCAAGGACCCGAATACCCGCTTCGCCGATGGCAACGAATTCACCAACGCGATCTCCGCCGTGCGCCAAGGCCAGCGTCCACCGCAGCCGAAGTCCGCGGCGCTCGCGCCCATCGCTGCCGAGCCTTCGCCCTCCGCGTCCACGGAAATGCTGGCCAACATGGCTCACCCCACCACGGTGCGCCCGGCCGTTTCTGCACCCCAGACGGAGGAGCGCCCCGCCAAGCAAGGAGGTTTCGGTACTGGTTTACTCATCGCTCTGGCTATCGCGGCCCTCGTGGCGATCGGGTTCATGGCTTATAGGCTGTGGGGGAACACGGCCCCGCCCCTACAGCCCACGCCAACGGAGGTCATCGTGACCGAAACGGTGGAGCCGGAAACAACGGAAGAAGAGGAAACGGAAGTCCCCGAGACCGTTGAGATCACCACCGTGGAAGAGGAACCTACTCCAGTCACCGTCACCACGACGCACTCAGTCATTCCCTCTCCGACCACGACTGCGCATCGCACAACGCAACAAGAGTCACCCGCACTCCCTACCGAGGAGACGCAACCGCAGGTCAATGACAGCACACTGCCCGAGCCCGAACTAGACTCACAGAACAACCCCACCGAAGAATCCGCGCTACAGGGAGGCCAGTAACCCGCCATGGTCAGTGATCGGTACCACCTCCGCCAGTCGATCGGCTCCGGCGGTATGTCCGAGGTCTACGAGGCCGAGGACTCTGTCTTGGGGCGCACTGTTGCCATCAAGATGCTGCGCCCCGACATGGCACGCGACGCTAACTTCCGTGAGCGCTTCCGCCGCGAGGCCCAGAACTCCGGCAAACTCAACCATCCGAACATTGTCGCTGTCTTCGATACCGGTGAAAAGAACGTCGACGGCCTGATGGTGCCGTATATCGTCATGGAATACGTGCAGGGCCGCACCTTGCGCGACATTGTCCGAGAAGACGGCCCCATGTCGGTGGCGGAGGCCGCTCGCGTGCTCAAGCCGGTAGCGGAGGCACTCCAGTCCTCCCACGAGGCTGGGATCATCCACCGCGATATCAAGCCGGCCAACATCATGCTGACCAACACCGGCCAAGTGAAGGTCATGGACTTCGGCATCGCCCGCGCGCTGGATGATTCCACGTCTGCGATGACGCAAACTTCTGCTGTCATCGGCACCG
Organism: Candidatus Corynebacterium faecipullorum; assembly: GCA_019114925.1. GTDB lineage: Bacteria > Actinomycetota > Actinomycetes > Mycobacteriales > Mycobacteriaceae > Corynebacterium > Corynebacterium faecipullorum. The sequence goes on from DXEO01000196.1 coordinate 7,666, forward strand.
CGCAGTATCTTTCGCCGGAACAAGCCCGTGGCAAGCCTGCCGACGCCCGCTCCGACGTCTACGCTCTGGGCTGCGTCATGTATGAAACGGTCACTGGGCGCACCCCCTTTGAGGGCGAAACTCCCTTCGCTGTGGCCTACCAGCACGTGCAGGAGGATCCAACGCCGCCCTCGGAGCTCATTGACGAAGAGCTCACGGAGCGAGAGCGTCTTGGCGTCGATGCCGTCGTGCTCACGGCAATGGCTAAGCACCCGGCGGATCGCTACCAATCCGCCTGGGAGATGGGCGATGACCTTGATCGTTTGGCCCAGGGCCAACTCCCGGAAGCGGCACGCTCCCACGTCAACGATGAGGATCATCCCACCACAATGGTGGCACCCGTGGCCGCACAACACCGTCCGCCGGTGGCCTCCACCCGCCCTTCGGAGGATGAGGAGTCAGGCTCCGGCTTGAAGTGGCTGGCGGCCTTGCTCGCCGCTTCTCTCGTCGCCATCATTGGCTACTTTGCCTGGGATTTCTGGGATAGCTCCCGTCAAGAAGCCCGTGAACGCGAACAGGAACAGCATGAAGCAGCTCAGCGCGCGAACATGGTCACTGTCCCGAAGGTGGCCAACCTCCCGCGCAATGAAGCGGTCGAGGAGCTGGAAAAACTTGGCCTGCTGGTAACCGTCAACGAAGAACCCAGCCCCGATGTGCCGCGCGGCAAGGTGATCCGCGTCAACCCGGCGGAGGGCTCGGAGCTGCAGAAGAATTCTTCGGTCACGCTGACAGTATCTTCTGGCAAGGAGGTCACCGAGGTCCCTGATCTCACCGGCATGAAGCTGGATGAAGCGACCACTGCGCTGGAGGAAGCCGGCCTAGAGCTGAATACCGACGTGGAGCAGGTAAATGATGAGGCCCCCGCGGGCGAGATCATTTCCCAGAACCCAGCGGGCGGCGCGCAGCTATCCAAGGGTTCGAAAGTACGCGTCACGGTGTCCAAGGGCCAGAAGGAAGTCAGCGTCCCAGACGTCAGCGGCATGGATCGTGACCGCGCGGTGGACATGCTGTCCTCCATGGACTTTGACGTCACCGTGAATTCGGTGGATTCTGAGCTGCCGGAGAACCAGGTGCTCAGGGTTGTCGAGCAGGGCCAGAAGCTACCCAAGGGCAGCCAGGTCACCCTGGAAGTCTCCAACGCGATGCTCATCCAGGCACCGGATATTACGCATTCCACGCAGCAGGAAGCCGAATCCGCACTGCGCGCCAAGGGCTGGTCCGGTTCCCTCAACGTGGGCGAACGCATCCCAACGTCGAACCCGATCGACAGCAACAAGATCGGATGGGCGTCGGCAAACCGCGGCGATGTCATCCGTAAGGATGAAACCATCCACGTCCGGTTCTGGGAGTTTGACCCGGCAGCATTGCTGCCGCAATAGCTCTCAATGTCGCAGCTGCTAAGGTATCTCACAGATTAACCACCCCTATTCTTCGTGAAGGTGTAACAATGCCAAAGTCCAAGATCACGACGGAGGGCTCCGCACTCCCGCAGTCCTCCAGCTCTGCTGCTAATCGCACCCCGGTCAAGATCAACTCTGAGGGAACTCCGAAGTGGTACATCGCCATCATGCTGGGCCTCATGCTCCTCGGCCTGCTCTGGCTGGTGGTCAACTACCTGGCAGGTGAGTCCATTCCGTTCATGCAGGAGCTGGGACCGTGGAATTACGGCATCGGCTTCGGCCTGGCCATCATCGGCCTGTTGATGACGATGGGCTGGCGTTAGCTTTCATCGCCGCCGATGTGGCGGGAGCCACCCGGTGGCTTCCGCTTCGGCTTTATTTGGGATTTAAATATCCGGTGGTGCTGTGCCCACTAAATCCCCCTCGGCCTGCTGCTTCAATGCACCTTGCGCCGCTTGGTACGCCGGCTGGGAAGACCTGGAGGAAAACCGGTGGGGCTGGCTGTGGCGATTGTGTCGTTAGGCGCTCAGCATCTCCTTCGCGGCGTCAGCAGTACTGACGTCTGCCTTGTCCTTGTCTTCCTTCAGGGTGGGGCGCAGCAGCAGCATGGCGATCGCGATGACGATCAGGACGCTAGCTTCGTGGACGAGCATGCCAATCGACATGGTCACCCCACCGAGCAGCACACCGACCAACAGGATCGCCACGGTGGCCAGGGCGATGACGATATTGACCCGCATGGTGCGTACCGTGCGCTGGGCCAAACCCAGGGCGTACGGCAGGCCGGGGAGCTTGTCGGCCATCAGGGCGATATCGGCTGTCTCGATGGCGGCAGGTGAACCAGCAGCCCCCATCGCCACGCCGATGGCGGCCTGAGCGAGTGCCGGCGTGTCGTTGACACCGTCGCCGATCATGGCCACGGTGCGGCCCTGGGCCTGAAGGTCCTTGACGATAGTGAGCTTGTCCTCGGGCATGAGTTCGGCCCGGACCTCGTCGACCACGAGTTCGGCGGCGACGTTGCGGGCTACCCGCTGCGCGTCACCGGTGGCCATGATCACGCGCACACCCTTGTCATGCAGCGATCGGATAGCGGCCGGTGCATCGTCACGGATGGTGTCGGCCACGGCGACGATGCCGATGGCGCGTCCGTCGACACCGACGTACATGGCGGTCTTGCCCTGGTCATTGAGTTCAAGGATGCGGGTGGTGTCCGGGGCGTGATCGAGCAGGTCGGCGGAACCGATGGCGACAGTATGGTCGTCGACCTTCGCGATGATGCCCTTGCCGGTGACCGGTTTGGCTTTCTCGACCATTTCGATGGTCAGTCCCTTGTTCTTCGCGCCGCGGATGATCGCCTCGGCCAGGGGGTGCTCGGAGGCGGTTTCGGCACGGGCGGCCAGAGTGAGCACCTCATCGTCCGAGTAGGCAGGGTCGAGGACGTCGACGTTGGTCAGCTCAGGGCGGCCGTTGGTCAGGGTGCCGGTCTTGTCGACGACCACGGTGTCGACCTTCGCGGAGGTCTCCAGGTATTCGCCACCCTTGATGAGCACCCCGTCCTTAGCGGAGCGTCCGATACCGGCGACAATCGAGACCGGGATGGAGATGACCAGCGCCCCGGGGCAGGCGATGACCAGCAGGGTCAAGGCCAGTTCCACATTGAGGGTGATCAGGCCAACGGCGAGGGCGGCGACCATCACACCGGGGGTGTAGTACTTCGAGAATTTCTCCAGGAACGTCTGGGTTTTGGCCTTATCGTCCTGGGCGTCTTCCACACGGTGAATGATCTTGGCCAGTGTGGAGTCCGAGCCGATGCCAATCGCCTCGATGCGCAGCACCCCGGAGCGCAGCCAAGTACCGGCGAAGACCTCCGAGTCCTCGGCCTTCTCAGCGGGTACGGATTCCCCGGTGATGGTGGCCTCGTCGACCCCGCCGTGACCAGAGAGCACGCGTCCATCGACGGGGATCTGCTCGCCGTTTTTCACGAGTACGACGTCACCGGGGGCCAGTTCCCAGATCTCAACGGTTTCGGGCTCACCGTCGCGTAACACGGTGGCGGTCTCGGGGGCAGCGTCCACCAGGTCCGACAGTGCCTTGCGGGTGCGGTTCATCGTGGCCTTCTCCAGGGCCTTGCCCAGGGCGAAGAGGAAGGTAACGGCGGCGGATTCCCAGTAGTTGTTGATGAACAGCGCGCCGATGGCGGCGACGATGACCAGCAGGTCAATCGAGATCATCCTAATGCGCAGGGCCTGGACGGCGGAGACGGCGATCTGCCAGCCAGCGACGACCGCGGCGGCGATCATGAATCCGTCTGACAGCCACCCAGCGGGGGTGAGCCAGGACAGGATAATTAACAGGCCTGAGATGGCGACCACGCCCCAGGTTTTCCAGGTCTTCATGATGGGTGTCCTTTACTTTTTGAGGGTCTTTTTCTTGTGACACTCATTAAGTTATGAACGATCCGGAGAAAGTACCTTGATCCGCATCAAGTACCCGCAAAGTGAGCTCTGGATCTCAAAAAGACTGTGCTGCTCGTAGCCCGGGGACACAGATGGCCCGCCGGCACCTTCTGGTGCGGGCGGGCTTGTGGGGTCGGGAGTGCGTCAGATCGCCGACGGCTTGGCGGTGTATCCGACCTCGGCTACCGCGGTGACCAGGTCACGTACGGAGACCTTCTGTGGGTCGTGGGTGACCAGGATGCGCCCGGAGGAGAACTTCACCTCCGCATTCTCCACGCCGTCCAAACCATTCAGCTTGTTTTCGATCTTGGCGACACAGCTCGGACAGGTGAACCCATCAGAGCGTAAGGTGGTGTTCTTCAGCATGGTCGAGGCGGTCATCGTAACCAGGTCCTTTCATCTTTTATCGTCATGTTCCTGTGCTTGCACCTTTAAAGATACGGTCCTTTCCGGGTTAATTCCTTGACCTGGATCAAACAACGACAAATCTCTCCTACCAGGAAATTGTCCTGGAAAAGAGAGGGATGTGGGCGTTTAGAGGCCGGCGACCAGGTCGGCCAGGGCCTGGTGGTTGGTAATGGCAATCCATTCGCGGCCAGAGTCGATGACACCGGTTTTCTTCATCCGCGCCATTGCCCGGGAAGCGGACTCGACGGTGGTGCCGGCCATGCCGGCCACGTCGTCGCGGCGCAGGCGGACCTGCAGCAGGCTGGATCCGTCTTGTCGGATTTGCCCGAGCTTGGCGTCCAGGTGTTGGAGGGCGGCGGCCACGCGCTGCTCGACAGTCGAGGTGGCCTGTGCGGTCTCGCGTTCCCGGGACCGAACCAATTGGTCCTGCTGCATCCGCATGATCGCCAACGCCAGTTGTGGGTAGGCGTCCACGACCTCGGCCAAGGCCTCGGCGGGCAGGTAGAGCGCGCAGGTGGTCTCAATTGCCCAGGCGGAGTCAGTGGCCGGGGAGCTATCGGTGTGCAGCGGGCCGATGACATCCCCGGGGGCGGCGATGTCGACGGTGATTTCGCGGCCAGCAATGGTGTCCCGGGTGATCCGGGCCCGACCGGAGGCGACCATATAGCTGCCATGAGCCTGCTCGCCGGCTAGGAGGATGGGATCACCCGCGGCCCAGGCAAAGGAGGTCAGATGCTGGTCGAGTTCCCTGTGCTGCTGTGGGCTTAGTTCCTTGGTCAGCGGGGAACGGGCCATGACCTGCATGCGCACGTCCAGCGAGCACTGGTGAGGTTGGGCGCAGTTGTGACGGACGGGATTACGGGCCATAAGCCCCATGCTACCGGGCCCGGAGAGCAATGACCGCGGAAGCGGAGGAACAAAAGCCTCCGACACAACCGACAGCCGCGCCCCCTCACCTCTCGCTGCCCGAGGAGTGGGCAGTGGAAGTGATGGCGGTGACGACCTTGATGAGCTCGTCCACAGACATCTGTTGTAGGTCATGGGATACCACGAGACTAAAACACCACCA
>DXEO01000197.1 GCA_019114925.1 Candidatus Corynebacterium faecipullorum
GTGTTGCAAAAAATGAAGCGCAATAACCAGAAGAAGTTCCGGATGGAGCAGACCCGCCGTCCGAAGAAGAACCCATTGAAGGCTGAAGGCATCGAAAAGGTGGACTACAAGGACACCAAGACCCTTCGTCTTTTCATCTCTGACCGCGGCAAGATCCGTTCCCGCCGCGTCACCGGTCTGACCCCGCAGCAGCAGCGTCAGGTTGCTACTGCCGTCAAGAACGCACGCGAAATGGCTCTCCTGCCGTTCACGTCCCGCTAAACACTAGCTGGTTTCAACAGCGCACTTTTGCCGCTGTACTCGTGACTCACTAGGACAGTACAAAAGAGCTTTTAGCCGCCGCCTACCTCCCCTGCTGAAAAGGGAAGGTAGGCGGCGGCTTTCGTTTTTCTACCAGCAATCTTGTGCCCTTGTATCCACCCTGTCATGTCCAGTGCACGCGTCCAGAGTGATAGATTGAAGGGCTAGAACGCCCCTGATGGAAAGGGAAATAAGGACCTTATGCCACTGCACGAATCCCTCACCGATCTCAGTGAACTCGCTACCCATTGCCACTCCCCTGCCCATGCCCGTGGACTGCTGGAGGAGGCACAGGACCTGCTGCGCAACGCCACGGCCCACCGCGGAGATGGAGTTGAGCTCGCTGCCTGGTTTTCTCGCGTGGTCACCGATATTGTCCGCTCTCCCGGTCTGGCGAGCCCTGTGCGGCTTACCGGCGCCGCTGCCCGCGGCGATCTTCTCCCCTCGCTCCCCATCACGTGGCTGGGCACGGACGAACAGCTGGAGCAGATCATCACTGAAGCCGGCCTTTCCTGCGGCGCGGTGCAAGATCTAGCATCGACGCGTGCGGATGCCGGCCTCCCCCTGGGCGCGGGCGGCGAGGAGGAACTCTACGCCGAGGCAGTGTCTCAGCGGCCGGCACCGCTGAAGCTCATCGACGGTCTCCCCGACCGCTCTGCCGACGTGTCCATTCGTCTCTCCTTGCTCGCACCGGTTTCTGCCATCGCCCGCTGGGCAGCTCCCGCGCCTCGCCCCACCCCAGACCGCCTTGCCATTGGCGTCGAGCGTGAGCTTCTTACCTCCGCCGAAGCGGAGGGGCTGAGCCTAGCTTGGGGCACGGGCATCGCCCTAGAGTTGGGTCGGTGGTACGAGGGCGTCGATCAGCACAGCGTTGTGCTGGCAGATTTGCCGCCGTTGGACCGCACCGCCTACGGTTCGGCGTGCCGCACTGTCTCTGCTGCTATCGAATCCATCGTGGCTAGGCACGGTAATGTGGTTAGCTGTAGTGAAAGCTAAGCTGTAACGATCGCAGTTCGCGGCGGGGTGTAGGATTACTGACTTGCCGTCAGTTCTTACATGAGTTTTATCGAAGGGAGTCAGCCTCATGGCAGGGAGCGTTGGCAGGCCGCGGAAGAATAGTCCGCGCCGCCGGGGAAACACCGCGCGCGAGGAAATCCTGGATGCTTCATCCGAGCTCTTCACCACCCAGGGCTTTGCGACAACCTCCACGCACCAGATTGCTGATGCCGTCGGCATCCGACAAGCCTCGCTGTACTACCACTTTCCTTCGAAGACGGATATCTTCCTCACCCTGCTCAATTCCACCATCGAGCCTTCGCTGGAACTCGCGGATGAGCTCGCGGCCTCAGACGCTGCACCGGCACAGCGCTTGTGGTCTCTAGTGGCCGCAGAGTCCCGCCTGCTGTTGACCTCGGCGTGGAATGTAGGCCGTCTGTATCAACTGCCGGTGGCCAACTCCCCGGAGTTCGGCGAGTATCACGAACAGCGTGACCGCTTGAAGGAGCACTTCCGCACTGCCGCAGCGGGGATTGTGGGCGAGGATGACCCGCGCCTCGAGCTGCCCTTCCACATCGCGCTTTCCGTCATCGAGATGCGCCCCAACGATGGCAAAGCGCCATTTGATGCTTCGCAGCGCGTGCCGGAGCAGTCTGCCATGCTTGCCGACGCAGCCCTCGCAGTCCTCGGCGCCACCCCGCCTGAGGACGCCGAAGCGACCACGTTGGAGCTGCTCAAGAACCGCAACGACTCCATTTCCTCCGCTGCCGCGGCCGCGGCCGACCGGAAGAAGTCGACTCGCTAGCGGCCGTAACGTATGGCCTAGCGGCCGTGCCGGATGGCATAGTGCGCCAGGAAGGTCTTATAAGGCTTATACGCCTTTTCACCGTCTGCGCGGAGGCTGTCCACAAGGCGGTCCATCTTGTGATTCGTCTTCTTTTCCGTCCACCCCAGCTCCTCGGCGATCTCGCGGACCGAAGGGATATCAGCATCGGTGGAGCCCGGCTTCTTGAGGTAGCTGGCTAGCAGGCGCAGCAGCTCTTCTTGTTCATCATTGGGAACGTGGCGGGTGCGCGTGCGCTCCTCATCGATATCCTGCTCGCGTTTTGTGCGCCGCGAGTAGTTGCTGTTTTCCACGTCGATATACAGCTCATAGGGGCATTCGGGGGTCTCAAAGGTAATCCGCGACGGCCCCGGTGGTACGGCCGCTACTGAACGCGGGCCCAAGTCGATGCGCGAGAATCCCGTGACACCACGCAGCTCGATGCGCAGTGGGATATGGCTGCCCACGTTGCAAATCATCCAGCCCTGTCCGCCGTACCACAGCTGAAAGAGCTGGCGGTGCAGGCTGAGGTCCTCCTCGCCTACTCGGAAGTCACCGGCGCGGCCGACAATGACTTCTTGGCCCGGGGACATGACCATCACGCCGCCGATTAAATCATCAATGCGCAGCCGCGGCCCCTGGGGAGCGTTCTGCGGTGGGAGTGGCTGTTGCTGGCTCATAGACACCTCCGTAGGGCTGGGAAACGTGCGCACATCGCCATCCATCCCTGCGAGGCGCCTTCAAACAGTGCCCTTCAGTGTAGCGGCTCTCACTTTAGTTCCGCTCGCTAAGTTACTGTCCCCACCCCGCTAGCGCTAAGCCACGATAGCCCACGTCACCACGAAGATGAGGATGATGACAACAACGGTCACCGTAATGATGAGGGCGTTTGAATTATCCTTCGCAGGCGGCCTGTTATTTGCTCGCTGCGGCGTGGAACGGCGTTGCACGGTGGACCCTGGCATCGCCGGCGTAACCGGTGTGGACGGTGAGACAGTCCCCGAGGACGCGATCGGATTCGAGGGGGCGACGAAGCCAGTAGGCCTTGCTCGCTCCACGGATCCGAAGGACGCGGAGGGTTCCGGCCAGCGCTGGGAAAGTTGAGGATGCTGGCCAAACTGGCTCGGCTGCCCAGCTCTTCCGGCATTTCGCGGCTGCTCCGGCCGTGGCGAAGGCTGCGGTGCTGGCGCGATATGCGGTGCATCGGCGGCGGGGGCCGATGCACGCTGGGCGGGGTGGGACTGGGAGACGTCGCCAAGCGCGGCGATGAAGTCCTGGGCCCGCGCATAGCGCTGCATGGGCACGCTGTTGAGCGCTTTATTCAGTACGGTCTGTACTTCCGACACCACTCGGCTTGTGTCGCCTGCCAGGAATTCGGCGAAGGCATCACTAGACAGATCCGGGATGCGCCGCTGCCCTTCCCACTCGCTGCGCGGCATCGTGTCCTTGAGGTGATGAAGAGTGAGCATCTCGAAGGCGATGAGTGCCAAGGAGTAGTCGTCCGCGCGCGCCGACATATCATCATCGCCATAAGCATTGCCGTTGTTCTCCGGGGCCAAGTATTTCTCAGTACCCACAATGTGGCCGATTTTGGTCAGCCGAGATTGGCCCTCCTCAATGCTGATTCCGAAGTCACTCAGCACAGCCGGTGGCAAGCTGCCGGGGTTCTTGCGCAGCAGAATATTGGCGGGCTTGATGTCCCGATGCACCCACCCAGGGTGCAGCTCATGGTGCATATAATCCAGCGCCGAGGCAATTGGTTTGAGGTAATACACAACCTCAGCCACGCTAAATCCCCGGCCCTGGTGGGCCCGCTCACGGATAGCATGCCCCAAGGTTTTGCCATCGATGAAGGCCATGACCATCACGTCATCTCCACGTGGGGTGGACTCCTTGGAATAAAACTGAACTACCCCTGGGTGGCTGCCGATCTTGGTGAGCGCCTTCATTTCATTATGGAAACGGGCGCGGGAGGCTTCATCACGGACATCATCCAACAGCACCTTGACGGCGAGCTCACGGGAAAGGTCC
>DXEO01000198.1 GCA_019114925.1 Candidatus Corynebacterium faecipullorum
GTTCAGCAAAGAACATCAATTCCTGAGACAGGAACACGATGGTGCCGACGCTGACCATGTTGGGTCGGTTCAGCGCGGCAACACGTGGTGCTGCCATACCTTGGTTAGAAACTACGCTCGTCACGCATAACAGTATGGCTGGTCTGACCGCATAAGTCATCTCATTTCCCCCCGGTTTTCTCGAGGCCTCAACCTAGACCTTCACAGTTTTCACCCTGTGCGGGAAACATAGTTCTTCCAGGAAGTAGTTGGGAACTTTTTAGCGCGCTTTACGACGCCCCATCCCTGCAGGTAGCAAGTCTTAGCAATGCTTGTTGAGAAGTCAGCAACAAAACCAAAAGAGATAAGTTGTGCCCGCAATCCGAGGCCAGGCGGACGAACACTAATGAGATAAATCACACGCGTGCCGAAGCCCAAAAGTGCAGGAATGCAACTTTCGGTTGACCCCCGTAAAAATGGCCATTAACGTGCTGGAATTCTACGCACTGGCCTACAGTTACACGCTTTCGGCAACGCGCCCGCTCCCCCAGCGCTCCACCCATAGCGAAATTTCTTCACTTTTTTGGGAACTTTCTGCAACGCAATACGACGCGACCCTGTCAACGACAAAACCTCCGCCACGAGGTGTGGCGGAGGTTTGAGAAGTCGTGACGCTAGAAAGCGCGGCAGAAAAAGTTCAGATTTAGTGCTTTTCCTTCGGAAGGCCGTACTGCAGAGACAGCCCAGTCACGGAGGTGACGAGCAAGACTGCACCCAGGATGATCATCCAGAAGTAGAAGAAGATGATACCGAGCCCAAGGACCGCAATCGATCCAGTCATGCACAGCGGCCAGATAGAGCTCGGAGAGAAGAAGCCAAGGATACCGGCTGCGTCTTCAGTCTCCGCCTCTTCCCAATCTTCTGGCGCGATGTCGGAGCGGTTATCGGTGAAGTGCAGGTAGCCACCCAGCATGAGGCAGAGCAGCATAGCGAGGACCAAACCCACGATTCCGACCCACTCGGCGCCGTACATGTAGCCGTCATCCTTGACGTAGTTAACGCCAATAATGTAGACGATGAGCGACACGAAGAGGTAGGTCGCGATGGAATAAAAGACCTTAGATGATGCACGCATTTTCTATCAGTTCCTTTTCTTATGCCGCCTCAGCGGTGTCGACAAAGTTGTCGGCATCGCGGGTGTCGCGCAGAGAGTTGAACGGAGCGGTGGTAACTGCGTAGGGCTCTTCACCGATGTGCTCGAGAGCCTCGGCGTTGGTTGCCTGCGGGTTCTCCTCACGGAACTTGAGGTACTCGTTGAAGTCTGCGCGGTCAACGACGCGAATCTCAAAGTTCATCATGGCGTGATAGGTACCGCACATCTCAGCACAGCGACCAACGAAGGCGCCCTTTTCTTCAATCTTCTCTACCTGGAAGCGACGCTCCTGAGAGTTGTTCTCCGGGTGTGCGTAGGCATCGCGCTTAAACAGGAACTCCGGAACCCAGAAGGAGTGGGAAACATCGCCGGAGGCGAGGCGGAACTCAATCGGGGTGTCAACCGGCAGAACGAGAACCGGAACCTCTTCGGTGGTACCAACGGTCTCAATCTTGTTGAAGTTGAGGTAAGAGATATCACCCATGGACTTACCGTGGATCGGGTTCGGGTTATCAGTACCTTCCGGATCCATGGAGGATTCCTCAGCGAGCTTCTGACGCTCAGCATCGGCACCATCGTAGTTCTCGCCATCAACCTTGTTCTCGGCGTAACCGAACTTCCAGTTCCACTGGAAAGCCGTGACATCGACGGTAACCTCAGGGTTCTTATCCAATGCCGTCACCTTCTGCTGCGCCTGAACCGTGAAGAAGAACAGGCTCATGATGATAAGGATCGGAATGATTGTCAGAGTCATCTCCAGCGGCACGTTGTACTGCAGCTGCTTCGGAAACTCGCCCTTACCAGCCTTCTCAGCCTTCTTCGCGCTCCAACGGAAGATAGCAGTGAGGAACAGACCCCACATAATGAAACCAATGATCCATGCAGCAACCCAGACCCAGATCCAGAAGTTGTACATCGAGGTCGCCTCAGGGGTCACGCCCTTCGGCCAGCCCATGCCTAGGAGGTTCTCAACGGCCGTCGGTGCTGCGACGTCACAACCTGCCAGAGCTAGACCGCCCAGAGCGATGACGCCCGCTAGGCCCGCCTTACGGCCGAGGTTGCGTTGCTTACGCTGTCCCACGTGTGTTCTGCCTTTCTGTGCACACAAACTTCTCGAATACTCACAGAGCATTCCTACCCAATCAGGATAGAGGATCCTGCCTGAATTTCAGACCTTTTCGCTGGACTGATTAGACGCTGACCCCGCTCTATAAATAGTGAACGTACGGGATGTTACCGGCCCACCTGCACAAGGTCACACCGAGTACCCTACCCTCCCCCTACCAGCTATGACCCAATTCACAGAGCGCACAGCTGTACATCATCCGAAAGTTCGCACCCTAAAGGGGAGCGCGGCGCGGGGTTCGCAGATCCTCCGGATCCAGCCGTAAAGTGTGTCAAAGATGAAGCTTGATACATAAGGAGAAGCAAGTTTATGTGCGGACTCTGCGCGCTACTGAGCGCCGATCGCAATGCCGCCCAGCATTTGGAGACCCTCGAGCAATCCCTCCAGTGCATGCGCCACCGCGGCCCAGACGCTGCCGGCACTTGGCATGATGACGACGCAGCCTTCGGCTTTAACCGTCTATCCATTATCGATCTGGAGCACTCGAACCAGCCTCTTCGCTGGGGCCCCGAAGACAACCCCGAGCGCTATGCCCTCACCTTCAATGGCGAGATTTATAACTACGTGGAGTTGCGCGAAGAGCTTAGCGCCGCCGGCTACACCTTCAATACTGAGGGCGATGGCGAGCCCATCGTCGTCGGCTACCACCATTGGGGCAAGGACGTTGTCGAGCACCTGCGCGGCATGTTCGGTTTCGCCATCTGGGATACCGAAACTCGGACCATGTTCGCCGCGCGCGACCAGTTTGGCATCAAGCCTCTCTACTACGCCACCACCGACGCCGGTACCGTCTTTGCCTCTGAAATGAAGTGCATCCTCTCGATGGCCGATTCGCTGGGTCTAGACCTCAGCCTTGATAAGCGCGCCATCGAGCACTATGTGGACTTGCAGTACGTGCCTGAGCCAGAGTCCCTCCACGCCAATATTCGCCGCGTTGAATCTGGCTGCACCGTGACGCTTCGCCCCGGCGAAGAAGTTGTATCGGAGCGCTACTTCAATCCACGCTTCCCCATCCAGCCCCTGAAGCAGGGCGAGGAGCAGCAGCTCTTCGATCGGATCGCGCGGGCGTTGGAGGATAGCGTCGAGAAGCACATGCGCGCCGATGTCACCGTCGGTTCCTTCCTCTCCGGCGGCATTGACTCCACCGCCATCGCAGCCTTGGCCAAGCGCCACAACCCGGACCTCCTCACCTTTACTACTGGCTTCGAGCGCGAGGGCTACTCCGAGGTAGACGTCGCGGCCGAGTCCGCCGCTGCCATTGGTGTAGAGCACATCGTCAAGATTGTCTCCCCCGAGGAATACGCCGAGGCTGTCCCGAAGATTATGTGGTACCTGGACAACCCCGTGGCAGATCCTTCTCTTGTCCCCTTGTACTTCGTGGCCCAGGAAGCCCGTAAGCACGTCAAGGTGGTGCTCTCCGGTGAAGGTGCCGACGAGCTCTTCGGCGGATACACCATCTATAAGGAGCCCCTCTCGCTAGCACCGTTCGAGAAGATCCCTTCCCCACTACGCCGCGGCTTGGGCAAGCTCTCGCAGGTCCTCCCCGAAGGTATGAAGGGCAAGTCCCTACTCAACCGCGGTTCCATGACCATGGAAGAGCGTTACTACGGCAATGCCCGCTCCTTCAACTTCGAGCAGCTCCAGCGGGTGCTCCCGTGGGCCAAGCCGGAGTGGGACCACCGCGAGGTCACCGCGCCGATTTATGCGCAGTCACAGGACTTTGACCCGGTAGCCCGCATGCAGCACCTCGACCTGTTTACGTGGATGCGCGGCGATATTCTGGTCAAGGCCGACAAGATGAACATGGCCAACTCCCTCGAGCTGCGCGTTCCTTTCCTAGACAAGGAAGTGTTCAAGGTCGCGGAAACTATCCCCTACGACCTCAAGATTTCGCACGGCACCACCAAGTACGCGCTGCGCAAAGCGATGGAGCAGATTGTCCCGCCGCATGTACTGCACCGCAAGAAGCTGGGTTTCCCGGTTCCTATGCGCCACTGGTTGGCCGGCGATGAGCTTTATGGATGGGCCCAGGATCAAATCACGGAGTCCCAGACCGAGGACATCTTCAACAAGAAGGAAGTTCTGGAGATGCTCAAGGAGCACCGTGACGGAATCACCGATCACTCCCGCCGCCTGTGGACGGTGCTGTCCTTCATGATTTGGCATGGCATCTTCGTCGAAGAACGCATCGACCCGAAGATTGAGCAGCGCGACTACCCCGTGAAGCTCTAATAAGGATAAAGAATAAAAAGCGAAGCCCTTGCCATACGGCGAGGGCTTCGTCATATCGTCTATGTGACTTTAATTGAAGGAGTCACCGCAAGCGCAGGAACCACCAGCGTTGGGGTTATCGATGGTAAAGCCCTGGGCCTCAATGGTGTCGGAAAAATCGATCTTGGCACCAGTGAGGTAAGGGATGGACATCTTGTCCACGACGAGGTTAACGCCGCCAATGGAGTCCACCTTGTCACCATCCAAAGTGCGATCATCGAAGTAGAGCTGGTAGCGCAAGCCCGCGCAGCCGCCCGGCTGGACAGCAATACGCAGTGACAGATCATCGCGGCCTTCCTGATCAAGCAGGGACTTTGCCTTGGCCGCAGCGGCCTCGGTCAGGATAACTCCGGTTGCAGACGCGGGAGCGGTCATGATTTCTCCTCTTATGTTTACGGAATTTTTTCTGGAGCCCACCCTACCCCCTCATACAAGAGGAAGAAAGGATGCCTCACAGTTCACTAGTGGTTCACTGGTGCCCTGTTCCCTCACCACAACGCCATCTCCCGCGGGCCTATTCCCGTTATCTCCGCGCAACCTTGTACGCTAAACAGCGTGAAACTTCCGTGGCAAAAAGATGACAAGACTTCTTCCCCCGCCGAGCACGCCCCGGCACCGGAAGATCAAGCCGCCGCCGAGAAACCGCACCGCAAGGGCTACACGCCGCCGAAGGGCCGCCCCACGCCCAAGCGTGATGCGCAAGAAATCGCTCGCGGTGTCAAGCGTGATCCCCGAGGAATGTCGGACGCGCAGCACTACCAGCACCGCAAGGAACTCAAAGCTTCCATGTCTAAGGCAGAGTGGAAGGAATATAAGCGCAAGGAGCGCCAAGAGTCCCGCGAGCGCAACAAGGTGGCACAGGAACGCATGGCCGCTGGCGACGAGCGCTACTTGCTCGCCCGAGATAAGGGTGAGGTCCGCCGCTACGTGCGCGATTGGGTAGATTCCCACCGCTTCATTAACGAGTGGGTCATGCCCTTTGCCATCGTGCTGCTGGTCCTCATGTTCGTCAGCACCCGGGACCCGCGCCTGTCGCAGATCATCTCGATCGGCGCGATGGCGGTCATCGTGGTCTTCGCTATCGAGGGCTTCTGGCTCGCACGCAAGTGCAACAACGCCGTGCGCCTGAAGTTCCCAGGCACCACCGAGGCTGGTTTTGGTCTAGGGTTCTACGCGTATTCCCGCGCCTCCCAGCCGCGCAAGTGGCGCACGCCGCGTCCGCAGGTGGAGCGCGGGGCCACCGTCTAGGCCGGAGGACACATGCCTGAATTCACCGCGGTTCCCCAGCTGCGCCCTGCAACCGCAGCTCAACCAAACCGCATGGCAGAGATTGCTGCATGGCTGGCGGCAGCACAGAATTCTCCGCAGGCCACACCTCTTGAGCGGCCCCGGGCCATCGTCTTTGAGGGCGCCCGCCCCACCGCTGAACCCACTGTCGACGGCGTGGGTATCACCCAGCACTCCCCCGCTGATGAGGAACGGTGGCGCGATAATCTCCTCAGCGCTGCGCAGCGGGCAGGGGCGGGCATCGACTTCGTCACGTGCACCAGCGGCGACTCTGAAAACTCTGAACCGTGCGACAGCACTGCCGCCATGTCCCCGGCGGAGTGCGAGTCCTTCGTCAGCCTAGGAATGACCACGGCAGATCGGGAGATCGATTCCGGCGCCGACCTGCTCATCGCCTCTGCTTGTGGCATCGGCACGGAGACCGTTGCCACTAGTGTTATGGGCCGCATTACCCACACCGAACCGGTAGCGATCGTGGGGACGAATACTCTCGCCAGCGGTATCACGGATGCGCAGTGGAAGACCCGCGTGAGCGTTGTGCGCGACTCCATGTTCCGCGCCCGCAACCTAGAGGGCTGGGAGGTCGTGCAGACCATCGGTTCCCCGGCTCTCGCGGCATTGGTAGGTTTCATCGCACAGGCCACGGCGCGGCGCACGCCAGTGCTTATCGATGACCCCCTGGCCGCCACGGCCGCTGTCCTGGCCGAGCGCACCGCGCCCGGCGTGAAGGGCTGGTTGCGCGCGGGGACCACCACCCCCGAACCGGCGCACGCCCTCGCCCTCAAGGAGCTGGGGCTTAACCCACTGCTTGATTTAAACCTGAGTGAAGGTTTCCCCCTCGGCGCGCTCGCGGCCTTGCCGCTGGTGCAGCTGGCCGCCGAGCTCGCCTAGACAGCCCACTTATTTCGCTTCAACCAACGTGTGAAGCCAGCCGTGGGTATCCTCCACGGACCCACGCTGGATGCCGGTGAGGCGCTCGCGCAGAGCCATCGTCGTGGCGCCGGCCTCATCGTTGTTGATGTGGAAGTCGGTGTCGGTGCCCATGACGTGACCCACCGGGGTAATAACGGCCGCGGTACCGCAGGCGAAGGCCTCCACCATCGCGCCGGAGGCAACGTCCTGCTCCCACTCCTTGTAGGTGATGCGGCGCTCTTCCACCTTCAGCCCCATGTCTTCGGCCACCTGCAGCAGGGACTTACGGGTAATCCCCGGCAGCAGCGAGCCCGACAGCTCTGGGGTCACCAGGGTCTGGTTACCCTCTTCGCCGTAGACAAAGGCGAGGTTCATGCCCCCCATTTCCTCGATATAGGTGCGCTCGATAGCATCCAGCCACACCACCTGGTCGCAGCCCTTTTCCGCGGCCTGCGCCTGCGCGAGCAGCGAAGCCGCGTAGTTGCCGGCGAATTTCGCTGCACCGGTGCCGCCGGGAGCGGCGCGCACATAGTCGGTGGACAGCCAGACAGACACCGGCTTGATGCCACCGGAGAAGTACGCGCCTGCCGGGGAGGCGATGACGACATAGCGGTAGGAATGCGCCGGGTGCACGCCCAGGGAGACATCAGTAGCGATCATGAAGGGGCGGAAGTACAGGGCTGCCTCGCCGCCGGCTTCGGGGACCCAGGCCTGGTCGACGTCGACAAGCTGGCGCAGGGATTCAATGAACTCCTCCTCTGGCAGCTGCGGCATGGCCATGCGCTCAGCAGAGGCTTGCAGACGCTGCGCGTTCTGCTCTGGGCGGAAGGTGGCGATGCTGCCGTCAGGCTGGCGGTAAGCCTTGATGCCCTCGAAGATGGCCTGACCATAGTGGAAAACGGTGGAGGCCGGGTCCATGCTGAACGGCGCGTAGGGGCGCACCTGCGCGTCGTGCCAACCCTTGTCCTCGGTCCAGTCAATCGTCACCATGTGGTCGGTGAAGTACTTACCAAAGCCCGGGTTCCCCAGAATCTCCTGCAGTCGTTCCGGGGAGGTGGGATTATCAGTTCGCGTCACGGTGTAATTCAACATGCATCACAGCGTACTCCCCAGACACCTATAGAAGTGCAGAAATGCCCAAGCAAAGTATTGCCTGAAATAGTCAACCTTCGCGTGCATTGCCCCTCCGCGTTCCACGTCATGGACACGGGTAGGGTGTGAGGAGTATCCCATTGTCATTTTCTCAAGGAGGACATCGTGGCTTCTTCCACGTTCGAACTGCCCGCACGCGGCTCATTCCCCACCGCTGAGTTGGCCAAGAAGGCCCCCAAGCAGGCAGACGCCCTGCTCATCGCTACCTTCGCCGGTGAGGAGGGGCTCGAGGTTCCGGGCACCTCACTGCTTGGCTCCTCCGCGCTGCACTCGACGTACGAGGCTCTCGCCGCCGTGGGCGCGACGGGTAAGGCCGGGGAGATCGTGAAGGTTCCCGCCCCACAGAAGGCAGGTGCCGCTCAGGTCATCGCGTTGGGTTTGGGTGACGTTGAGGCGCTCGATGATGAGGCTTTGCGCCGCGCCGCCGGCAGCGCCGCTCGCGCCACCGCGGGCGTGGGCACCATCGTGACCACCTTGGCAGACTTCGGCGTTACGGCCGCCGTTGAGGGACTCATCCTCGGCGGCTATGCCTACCGCGGCATCCGCTCTACTGAGCTCACGGAAAAGGAGCAACCGGCCACCTTCATCGTGGTGGCTGATAAGTCTGTTTCCGAAGAATTCGAGGCAGCCCGCACCGTGGCCGAGTCTGTCTTGCTCGCCCGCGACCTAGTAAATGCCCCCGCCAACGAGCTCTACCCGGAGTCCTACGCTGACTTCCTTTCCTGCCAGGCCAAGGAGGCCGGTCTTGACGTCGAGGTTCTCGATGAAAAGCAACTTCAGAAGCAGGGTTTCGGCGGAATCTTGGCCGTGGGCAAGGGCTCGGCCCGCCCGCCGCGCTTGGTGCGCCTGAGCTGGAAGCCCAAGAAGGCCAAGAAGCACGTGGCCCTCGTAGGCAAGGGCATCACCTTCGACACCGGCGGTATTTCCTTGAAGCCGGGCAATGGCATGTGGGACATGATTTCGGATATGGGCGGCTCCGCTGCGATGGCGGCCACCATCATCGCTGCGGCCAAGTTGAAGCTGCCAGTTCAGATCACCGCTACCCTGCCGCTGGCTGAGAACATGCCGGGCTCTGGTGCCACCCGCCCGGGCGATGTCATTACCCACTACGGCGGCCTGACCTCCGAGGTCCTTAACACCGACGCTGAGGGCCGCCTCGTACTATCGGACGCCATCGCCCGCGCCAGCGAGGATAAGCCGGATTACCTCATCGAGACCGCGACGCTCACCGGTGCACAGATCGTGGCGTTGGGTTCGCGCACCTCCGGCATCATGGGCTCCGAGGTCTTCCGCGATCGCCTCGCCGAAATCGGCCGCGAGGTGGGCGAGAACGCCTGGGCCATGCCGTTGCTGGAAGAGCACGACGAGGAAATCAAGTCCCAAGCCGCGGACATCCGCAACATCAACGCGAAGCGCGAGGGCGGCATGGAATTCGCCGGCACCTACCTCAAGCAATTCGTTGGCGAAGGCATCGAGTGGGCTCACATCGATATCGCCGGCCCATCCTGGAACGGTTCCGCTCCGCGCGGCTACACCCCGAAGCGCGCTACCGGTGTGCCGGTGCGCACCGTGGTGGCAGCGCTGCGCGAAATCGCCGAAGCCTAGATCAGAGCGTCGTCGATTCGGCCCCTGGTGTGAGCGGCTTCATTACGGCCCCTCGTGTGAGCGGCTTTAGACCGCTCACACCTCTTCGGCGGCGATGACGTAGTCTTCCTTGTCCGCCAGCGGGAGGACGGTTCCATCTGACATGGCGCGGTCGGTGACGAGCCCGTCATCGTCGACAAGCGCGACCTCATTGTCTTCCTCGCGCAGCCGGCGCAGGCCTTCCTTGAGCATGCGCCGGCCCACCTTATGCAGCCCAGAGACCTGGGAGAAGTCCAAGGCCAAGCGCTTGCCGGAGAACTGGCGCTCCTCCAGCTCGTGGAGGATGGCTTCGGTGGCGGTGAAGTTGATATGACCCTGCAGTCGAATGATGGCCGTCTCATCATCTTCATCAACACTGCGCACTGGGTGCACGCCGAAGCGGTTCTCCGTGGACATCAGGTGCAAGCCCATGTCCGAGGAGAGCTCGCGGAAGATTGCGGTGCCGCGCACGCTATTGCCCTGCTCATCGAGGCGCGGAGAGAACGTCGCCACACCAATCTGGCCCGGCAGGGTACCGATGAGACCGCCGGATACGCCTGACTTCGCGGGGATTCCCACCTCCGCCATCCAGCGCCCAGCACCGTCGTACATGCCGCAAGAGCTCATCACCGCCAGGGTCATGCGGCAAACATCGGCGTCCAGAATCTTCTCCCCCGTTACCGGCTGGCGGCCACCATTGGCCAAGGTCGCGGTCATGACGGCAAGGTCGCGCACATCGACCGACAGCGCGCACTGCGAGGTATAGGACAGCACTGCGTCGTGGGCATCGTCCTGAATGATGCCATAGGAGCGCAGCATGTGCGCGAGGGAGAGGTTACGCTCGGCGTGCTCAAGTTCGGAGTCACACAGGCGCTTGTCGACGTCCACCTCGCGCCCCGCCAGCTTTGATATGAAGGAACGAATCTTCTCCACGCGGTCCTCCACGCTGGAGTCCACACCGTTGATGAGCTGGTTGACCACAATGGCACCGGCGTTAATCATCGGGTTTACTGGGCGGTGGTCTTTGGCTAGGGAAAGCTCGTTGAAAGCCTGTCCAGAGGGCTCGAGGCCGACGACGTTACGCACCGCGTCTAAGCCCAGCTCACTCAAAGCAAGGGCGTAGACGAATGGTTTTGAGATGGACTGGATGGTGAAGCGGTTTTCCGCGTCACCGGCGCTATACAGATGTCCTGTCACAGAACACAGAGCAACGCCCAACTGGTCTGGGTTGGCGCTGGCCAGTTCCGGGATATAGTCCGCGACTTCTCCGGAATCGTGATCGTGAACGCCATCAAGGATCTTCTGTAAATAAAAAGGAATCGGTGTTTTCATCGCTTCCCAGGGTATAGAATTGCTCCGCATGACACCTGCACTCATCATTGTCGATGTCCAACATGATTTTTGCCCCGGCGGAGCCCTCGGCACCGAACGCGGCAACGAAGTTGCTGAGCGCATTGGCGCTCTCCAAGCCTCCTATGAGACGGTCGTAGCCACACAGGATTGGCATATCGATCCAGGCACCCACTTCTCTGAGAACCCAGACTTTGTCGATACCTGGCCCACGCACTGCGTAGCTGATTCCTTCGGCGCCGCCATGCACGAGGCCATCGCACCCGCCCAGGCCTACTTCAAGAAGGGTGAGTACACCGCCGCCTACTCGGGCTTCGAGGGCGCGGCCGATGGAGTGTCCTTGGCGGACTGGTTGCGGGAGCACAACGTCACCGCCGTGGACATCGTTGGCATTGCCACCGATCACTGCGTGCGCGCGACGGCTGCCGACGCCCTTAAGGAAGGCTTCACCGTGCGGATTCTGGCGGACTATTGCGCGCCCGTCGACGAGGCCCGCGGCGCTGCCGCCCTGGAGGAACTGGCCAAGGCAGGCGCCACCATCGTTAGCGAATAAGTAACAGGCGTTGTAGCTGTTTAGCTATCGCCCTGTTGGTTCTGCTGCTGGCGCTGCTCAAAACGTTCGCGGCGCTCGCGCTGCTCCTCCCGCTTGCGCAGAATGCGCTCTCGCTCGATGCGCTCGCGCATGCGCTGGGGGTAGCCCGTTTCTTCGACGTCATAAACATCGCAGCGCAGAAGCTTGGCCACCGCGTCAATCCCTTTGGGCCCACCAATGCTGCGGCGGATGAAGGCGCCGCTTTCATCAACCACGACGACCGACATCTCGTTGACCACGGTCTCCGGCTCCACAAATGCCTCAATATAAGCCCGCCCCTGCGCCCAAGCTTGGAGCTCCTGAGCGTCTTCTGCGCGAATGGTCTCCCCCGGTGCGCGGGGTGGGCGCAGTTGGGACTTAGAGCTATTGCGGCGGAAGGGGTTGAACATGGCTCTTTAGCCTACCGGAGCCCACCTTCAGCCACTTCGTGCGGAGGTTGCCCCAATTCACCCCACCCATGCGCAGCTTTTATAAACACGCTGTAGAATCAATCACTAGCGTTTCACTAATTCCAACTTTCGAGGAGTCTTAACACTTATGGCACACTCTGTTGTGATGCCCGAACTGGGCGAATCTGTAACCGAAGGCACGATTACCCAGTGGCTAAAGTCCGTCGGTGACACCGTCGAGGTCGACGAGCCATTGCTCGAGGTCTCCACCGACAAGGTCGACACCGAAATCCCCTCCCCGGTCGCCGGCACTATCCTCGAAATCAAGGCTGAGGAAGACGACACCGTAGACGTGGGCGAGGTCATCGCCATCATCGGTGATGAGGGCGAGTCCGCACCGGCTGCTGAGCAGTCCGAGGATTCCTCCGAGAAGGCTGCTGAGACCCCGGACAAGCCTGCTGAGGACGCTGAGTCTGAAGCCCCGGCTGCTTCTGGTGACGCCACCGACGTGGAGATGCCGGAGCTTGGTGAGTCCGTCACCGAGGGTACCATCACCCAGTGGCTGAAGTCCGTCGGCGACACCGTCGAGGTCGACGAACCTCTCCTCGAGGTCT
>DXEO01000199.1 GCA_019114925.1 Candidatus Corynebacterium faecipullorum
AGACAGCCACAACAGGATGGCGCCAACGAACATCAGCACGGGTCCGATGCGTTTAGCTCCACTGTGCTTTGCTTCAGTGCGCTTAGCCATTGTTCTCCTCCCCGAAGAGATTGCGTGCATCGAAGCACGTCCGGTCCCCGGTATGGCACGCGCCGCCGTGCTGACGCACGGTCAGCAAAACGGTGTCTCCATCGCAATCCAAGCGCGCGCCCACCACCTCTTGGGTATTACCGGACGTCAGACCCTTAATCCAATACTCGCGGCGCGAGCGTGAATAATAGGTTCCACGACGCGTTGCCAACGTATAGGCCAAGGCATGATCATCCATCCACGCCAGCATGAGCACTTCTCCGCGCTCCGATTGCACAATGGCTGGAACCAAGCCCGCCTCGTTGCGCTTCAGCTGCTGAGCAATCTCTTCACTCAGTTCATAGTCACCTACGGCCTCTGAATCAGTGCTTATGTGTCCGCTGCTGTCATTGTGTTCCTTCACTAGCGGACCTCCCTCCCTGCTGCGGCGAGCGCCTCTTTAACCTCAGAGATCTCTACCTCACCGAAGTGGAAGATGCTGGCCGCGAGCACGGCATCTGCCCCAGCGTCAACAGCTGGTGGGAAATGCTCGGCCTTACCCGCTCCGCCGGAGGCGATGATCGGCACGGACACCGCCGCACGCACCGCCTCGATCAATTCGATGTCGAAACCCGCCTTGGTGCCGTCCCCATCCATTGAGTTCAGCAGAATCTCACCAACCCCCAGTTCCTCTCCACGCTTGGCCCACTCCACGGCGTCGAGACCCGCAGAGCGCGTTCCGCCATGCGTGGTGACCTCAAAGCCGCTGGGAAAATCCGCTGCGCGGCGAGCATCCACCGAAAGCACAATGCACTGGGAACCGAAGACATCCGCCAGTTCGCGTAGCAATTCCGGGCGGGCAATGGCAGAGGAGTTTACTGAGACCTTATCCGCGCCGGCGCGGAGCAGCTCACGGACATCATCCACCGACCTGACGCCACCGCCAACGGTCAACGGGATGAAAACTTGATCGGCCGTACGGCGCACCACATCGAGCATGGTGCCGCGGCCATCCTTTGACGCGGAGACGTCCAGGAAGGTCAGCTCATCAGCGCCCACCTGGCCGTAGCGGGCAGCCAACTCCACCGGGTCGCCGGCATCACGCAGGTTTTCGAAATTCACGCCTTTGACCACGCGGCCATTATCAACGTCAAGACACGGGATCACGCGCACGGCAAGTGCCATGGTGAGCATCCTCCTAAAGCTAAAAGTCAGATGAGAGGCAGTCCGTATGGAAACTACCGAATACTAAAACTACGCCCGGTATCAGCGCCCAATTCCAGCGCTGGGGTCTAGTGTCGAAGCCTAGCGCTCCCCATGCGGATTTCGGGCGATGGCATCCAGAATTGTGGCATGGACCTGCGGGGTCCCTCCCACAAAGCCATTCGAGTTGGCGGTCCACTCATTTCCTTCTGGATCACTCACGCGGCCACCGGCGGCTTTGATCATGAGCGCACCCGCCGCGTTATCCCATGGATGCGGCGAGAAATTCACCGCTCCATCAAACACGCCTTGGGCCACGAAGGCATTGTCCAGCCCCACCGACCCAGTCATGCGGGGACGCAAGCCGGTCTCTCGGAGGTCATTGAACAAGCCGGTTGGCAGGTGTGAGGAACAGCCCACGTGGCCGCGAGCTTCGTCGAAGCCCTGAGCCTCCTCGCCGCCCCCGAAACCGGTCGAGGGGCCGCCGCTGGTGCGCAGCGGCATGCCTTGTGCCGCGACGACGCGACGGTTCAGCAAAGGAAAATCTGCGACTGCGACGACTGGCTTTGCTTCGTGCAAGAGCGTGACAAGAATTCCGCAGCACGGGTTTCCCGCAGAATAGTTCGCGGTTCCGTCCACCGGGTCCACGACCCAGATCGTCTCTTGGAGGTCTCCCCCATACTCCTCGCCGAGCACCGGGATTCCGGTGAGCTGACTCAGCGTTTGACGCAACTGCTGTTCAATGACCAGATCTACCTCAGTGGCAAAGTCTCCTTCGCCCTTGAAACGCGCGGGCGCTGCACCGAGGCCCCTGCGAAAGAGATCATCAACGTGGTCCACCGCTGCTTCCGCAAAGGCAACAAGCTCGCGTGGGTCCGACGTCGAAGGTCCTGTCATCGGGGCCATCGGCCTACCTCTCCTCAATCGGGTCGATGTATTGCTCTCCCGGCAGCGGGGTAACCTCTGCGACGGCAGCGAGGGCCTCCTCCAGAGTGAAGCGTTCCTCATAGAGAGCCTTGCCAATAATGGCGGAATCAATTCCCTCATTTTCGTAGAGGGCCAACTCACGCAGATCATCCAGCGTGGAGATTCCTCCAGACGCAGTGATCTTGGCTTCCGTGGCGGCCGCGACCTCACGCAACAACTCAATGTTGGGGCCCTGCAGCGTACCGTCCTTGGACACATCCGTTACTACAAAGCGAGTACAACCAGCCGCATCGAGGCGTTCGAGGACCTCCCAAAGGTCACCGCCATCGGATACCCAGCCGTTACCGCGCGTACGCCACTCGCCATCCACCAGCCGGACTGCCAAGTCCACTGCGATGCGGTCACCGTGTTCTGCCAAGGCCTTGGCAATCCAGTCAGGGTTCTCCAAAGCCGCGGTACCAATATTGACGCGGCGTGCACCGGTGGCAAGAGCCCGGGCCAGAGATTCATCATCTCGAATCCCGCCGGTCAGCTCCACATTCAAGTCCACGCTCGTGGTGATTTCAGCAAGCAGTTCATGGTTGGAACCGCGGCCAAAAGCAGCGTCCAGATCAACTGCATGCAGCCACTGCGCGCCCTGGGCCTGCCACTTCAGGGCAGCCTCACGCGGCGAGCCATAGGATTTTTCAGTTCCGGCCTCTCCTTGATCAAGGCGAACAGCCTGACCATCAACGACATCAACCGCGGGCAACAGTGTAAAACTCATGGTGGGTAGTCTACCTTTCACGCGGACTCTTTAAAGCGTTCCTATCCAGTTCTTCAGCAGCTGCGAGCCGACATCACCAGATTTCTCCGGGTGAAACTGGGTGGCCCACAATGCCCCGTTGTCTACCGCAGCGACAAAACGGTCTCCGCCGTACTCAGACCACGCCACCTTTGGTGGCTCCGTAATTTCGGTCTCGAGCTCCCAGTTCCGCGCTGCATAGGAATGCACGAAATAAAAGCGATCCTCTGCGCTCACTCCTTCAAACATGCGGCTTCCGCTAGGAAGCTCCACGGTGTTCCACCCCATATGTGGGAGGACGGGAGCCTGCAAGCGGGAGACCTCCCCCGGCCACTCCCCGCAGCCTTCGGTGTGCACGCCGTGTTCGGTGCCTGACTCAAAAAGAATCTGCATGCCGACGCAGATCCCTAGAACCGGGCGACCACCAGCCAATCGCTGACCAATGATTCGCGGCCCCTGTGCTGCACGCAGCCCCTCCATGCAGGCGGCGAATGCGCCCACGCCGGGTACCACGAGGCCATCGGCCTCTACGGCCAATTTCGGGTCTGCGGTTACCGTCACGGTGGCACCAACCCGCTCCAGCGCGCGCACCGCCGACCGGACATTGCCAGCGCCATAATCCAGGACTACTACGTCGTGTGAGCTCATCGTACTTCCTTTCCGGGCCTCCTCGGCCTTCTAATCATGCGCAGGCGAGTCTGAATGTCATTCAGCTCGCTCACACGGGTCTTGCCCAAGGCGCGGTCAGCCGTGGACATAAGCAGGCCCACCGCGATGATGGCAGCGCCAGCGGCGAAGGCGCCATCATATCCGGACATAGCCACAACGGCACCGAGAACCGTCGAACCAAGGCCGGTTCCACCGTCATAGAAGATATTCCACACCGCAGAGCCCTCCGAGAGACGCTCGCGCGGGAGACGGTCGAACATCGACAACAAGGCCTCATTTTGCACGATGCCGAAACCCGCACCGTAGATGACAGTGCCGAACACGAGCAGCCATACTGACCATTCTTGCCACAGCACGGCGGCGATGAGACCCACGCCAAAGACTGAGAAAGCCTGGGCGGGAATCATCAGCGTGCCTGGCTGGCCCACTCGGTCCGCCACCACACCGGCCACATAGCGCGCAATCATGGCCGAGCCACCGATCACCGATAGCATGAGGCCGCCCAAGACGGCGCCGCGCTCCGGATCCAGCTCGCGCACCGCCGGGGAGATGAAGTTGGAGGCCACGCCGTAGCTCACGGAGAAACTGGTCAGGGCCAGCGCTGGGACGAGCACGAGCTTCCACATTGGTGCCCGCGGAGTGGTGTCCGTGGGATCCGGGAAGCCCACTGGAGCTGCCTTGATTTGGGGTACCAGAATGCACGTAAAGAATCCCAGCAGGCCAAGGCCAACGGCCAGAATATACACCGTGTTGTAGTTAAAGGCTGAAGCCACCGCGAGGCCCAGAGGCAAGAAGGCCATCTGGGCCGCACCGATGAACAACCCGAAGATTCCGGTGGCCTTGCCCAGAAGGCGCCGCGGCGTGATTTCCGCGATGAGCGCGTTCTCCGCCACCGTGAGCGCACCGAAGCCGATGCCGCGCAGGGCGGAGAAGCCCAAGGAGATCGGGGCGGCGTCGCCCAGCATGTGCCCCAACGCCGGCAGCCCCAGCAACAGTGCCGAGGCCGCCATAATCGGGCGATAGCCAAAGATGCGCAGCAGCATCGGCGTTGCCATCTGGGTAAGTACCGTGGCCAGCATGAACACGCCAGTTGTGGCACCTGCCAATGTCGCGGAACCGCCGGAATCCAGCACGGCCAGCGGCACCACGGGCAGCAGAACCGACCACGCGCCGAAAGCGGAAACCACCGCGATCATGGTTTCCTTAAAGCCAGTAACCTTCCATACGCTCTGCGGGGTCTTTTCCGTCACTTTGCCGCCAATCCTGCTGAGAAGATGTCCAAGAACCAGACCAAGGCGGCAGCCACGGAGACCGCCGCGAGCGCACCCGCGACCACGGTCCACAGCACCGATCCGTTCTGGTATGCCGCCCACGCGCCACCGACGAGCAACCCGGCAACCAGAAAGAGAATGAGCACCATTATGTTCATAATGTCTTAGAGCGCGCCCTTCGTCGAAGGAACTCCGGTCACGCGCGGATCCCGCTCGGTGGCCTGACGCAAAGCACGGGCCACCGCCTTGTACTCGGCCTCCGTGATGTGGTGCGGATCGCGGCCATAGCGCACGTTGACGTGCAAAGTCGTCGCCGAGTGGGTGGCAAAGGTTTCAAAGAAGTGTCGGTTGATGACCGTGGCGTAATGACCACCGATAATCTGCCACTCCATGTTCTCTGGCTCGCCATTCATAACAAAGTAGGGGCGCCCTGAGATATCGACGACAGCCTCCACCAGAGCCTCATCCATGGGCAGTAGCTGAGACCCGAAACGGCGAATCCCGGACTTATCCCCCAATGCCTCCAGAAAGGCACGGCCCAGCACGATAGCGGTGTCTTCGACCGTGTGGTGAGCATCGATGTCAATATCGCCCTCAGCGTGAACGCGAAGATCGAAGGATCCGTGGGTGCACACAGCGTTAAGCATGTGGTCAAAGAACGGCAGCCCCGTCGAAATATCCGCCCGGCCGGTGCCATCGAGGTTTATTTCTACAGAGATCTTTGTCTCCCCAGTGACGCGCTCTGCGCGGCCAATGCGGTCGCCATGGTTGTGACGTACAGCGTCGCCAGCACTCATTGCCCCACGCTCCTTCTTCAAGTCATGGGTCCACAATGTGGGCCCAATTCATCATCTTTTTAGTTAGTCATCTCTACTGTATCTGCCAACTCCGCCGCGGCCGAAAGGAAGGCATCATTCTCTTCAGGCAGACCAATCGTGGCGCGCAGAAGCCCCGGTACACCGTTATCACGAATCAGGACATCGCGGTCTAGGAATCCTTGCCACACAGCGTGCTGATCGGCAAAACGCCCGAAGGACACGAAGTTGGATTCGCTGGGTACGACGTAGTATCCGAGCTCCTTAAGCCGTGCGACAACCCGGTCCCGCTCCGCCGATAGTTTGGCCACAGTTCCCAAAGTCTCTTCCTTATGAGCAAGGGCAACGGTGGCCGCGATCTGGGAGAGAACCGACAGGTGATAGGGCAAACGAACGAGCATGACGGCTTCCACGAAAGCCGGATCTGCCACGAAATAACCCAAACGTCCGCCGGCGAAGTCGAAGGCCTTGGACATCGTGCGCGAGACCACGAGCTTAGTCGGATATTTCTCCAGCAGCGTGGTAGCAGAAGGCGAAGGCGAGAATTCCATGTAGGCCTCATCCACGATGACGATGCCCGGCGCGGCCTGCACAATCTTCTCCACCACGTCGATCGGGGTGACATCACCGGTGGGGTTGTTCGGGGTAGTGATGAAGACAACGTCAGGGCGCTGCTTGGCGACGGCCTCCAACGCCGCTTCCTCATCAATACGGAAATCCGCATCGCGCGGGCAGGAGATGAATTCGGTTTGGGTGCCCGCGCACAAGATGGGGTGCATGGAGTAGCTCGGCGTAAATCCCAGTGCGCTGCGGCCTGGCCCGCCAAAGGCCTGCAGCAGCTGCTGCAGAACCTCATTGGAACCGTTAGCTGCCCAGATGTTCTCCACGCTGACAGTCACCCCGGTCTGCTCACTGACGTACTCCGCCAGTGCCGTGCGCAGCTCCACGGCATCGCGCTCCGGGTAGCGGTTGAGCTCCCGCGCGTGCTTCTCGACTGCCGCCACCATGTCCTTCACCAGAGCCTCCGAGGGCGGATAGGGGTTCTCGTTGGTGTTGAGCTGGTTGGTCACCGTCAGCTGCGGGGCTCCATAGGCGCTGGAACCGCGCAATTCTTCGCGAAGGGGAAGATCCTTCAAGTCAGTCATTGCTTAAGCCTCTTCTTTCTGGGTAACTGTGTCATCGGCGAATCGTGCAGCAATTGCTTCACCATGGGCGGGCAAGTCTTCCGCGGTAGCGAAGGCGATGACATTCTGTGCTACCTCGCCGAGTGCTGCGCGGTCATACTCGATGAGGTTGACTGGGCGTAGGAAGGTATGCGTCGACAGTCCGGCGCTAAACCGCGCGGTTCCCGAGGTGGGCAACACGTGGTTGGAACCGGCGGAATAATCGCCGAGCGGCACGGGCGAGTATTCACCAACGAAGATGGCGCCGGCGTGGCGGATACGCTCCGCCACCGCCCGAGCGTTCTTCGTGTGTACCTCCAAGTGCTCAGCGGCATAGGCGTCCGCGACAGCAATGCCCGCTTCGAGGTCATCGACCAAGACGATGCCGGACTGTTCTCCGCGCAGTGCCTCGGCTGCGCGCTCAGCGTTGGCGGTGGCGGTATAGCGCTGAGCTACCTCCGTATTCACCGCAGCGGCAAAGTCCTCAGAATCGGTAATAAGCACGGAGGCAGCCATGGGATCGTGCTCCGCCTGGGAAATGAGGTCATAGGCCACGTAGACGGGGTTGGCGGTTTCGTCGGCCAGGATGGCGATCTCGGTAGGACCAGCTTCCGCATCAATGCCCACCACTCCCTGCACCGCGCGCTTAGCGGCAGCGACAAAGACGTTGCCGGGGCCGGTGATGATATCGACAGGCTCCAACGCCTCCTCCCCCGTCATGGGTTCATCATCGCCGTAGGCCAGAAGTGCGATGGCTTGCCCACCGCCGACGGCCCAGACTTCATCCACGCCCAGCATGTGGCACGTGGCCAGCACCGTCGGGTGCGGCAGACCACCGAATTCTTTCTGAGGCGGAGAAGCCACGACCATCGCTGCAGCGCCCGCTTCTTGAGCGGGAACGGCATTCATAATGACGGAAGACGGATACACTGCCTTGCCTCCCGGGACGTAGAGCCCGACGCGCTCGATGGGTTGGAAAACCTCGGTGACCGTTGCGCCTGGCGCCAACGTCGTCGTGTGCGGAGCCGGCTTCTGTTCCGCATGAACGGCGCGCACGCGCGCGATAGATTCTTCGATGGCTGCTCGCACACTCGAGTCCAGTTCGCCGGCGGCCTTCTTCAGCTCATCCTTAGGCACTCGCACAGCGGCCGGGCGGATCCCATCGAATTTTTCACCGAAGTCGAGGGCCGCCCCCGCACCACCCTGGCGCACCTTCTCCACCATGGGGATGACGGTGCCCATCACTGAGGACACGTCCGTTCCCCCTCGCGGCAAGACTCGGCGCAACTGGGAGGTGGTGAGTTCCTCTCCACGCAGGTCGATGGTTCGTAGCATGCTCAGACCCCTTTTATAATATGCAGCGGTTCCTATACCTTCCCATTACTATACCCGGACCGAAAAGCCAGCGAGCTGGCAGGTAGGGGTTATAGAATGTGCCACTAGTAACACATTCTGGGACTCCGAGTCGGTGAAGGGAGGCGGCGAGATGAGCAACGGCGCCGAAGGCCTGGACAGCCAGTCTCCTTCCAACCTGCTTGCCCGCGTCAAACACCTCGCACTCTGCGAAGGCTTCGATTGCATTCGGGTTACCGCGCACGAGCTCCTTTTCCCTCACCCACCGCTTGGGGAAACCCGCGCTTTCATGGACACCGAGGGCGAACCGATCCTGCGTTTTTACACCACACACCACGGCGTTCTAGGTTTCGGCGATATCCCTGCTCTCAGTGAATTCGTTAACGACTGGAACCATGATTGCCTCTCGCCGCACCTCATCCTCAACTATTCCGCACCTGACGAAGTAGAGGTGTGGGGGCATTCCTTCCTCGTGGTTCACCAGAAACCTACGACGCCGCAGCTTTCCGCTTCGGTTCTGCCAGCGCTCCACAACGCCGCGGCCTGCCTCGAAGAACTGGCTGATCACTTCCCGGTCCTCACTTTGCCCCGTCCGACGACTCCGGAAGAGCAGACAGAACTAGACTGCCCCATCTCCACCGTGGACACTGACCGCCTTGGGGAGCTCCTTCCCGCCCTCGGGATAACGCGCTTCCAATCGGATGCTGACGAGGCTGTCTATGCCTGGATCAATGATGTCCTCTTTGCTTTCGCCATCGATTCCGGCCCCAGCCTCATCATCAAAGGGCATTGGGATCCCAACCTGCCGGGCAGCGAGTTCTCCAAAATCTTCCTCATCTGCAATGACTGGAACCGGACCAATCACTCAGCCTCAGCCTTCTGCCACTCAAACATTGATGGGCTGCAGGTGCGCATTGATTACGCGCTCATGACGGGCGCCGGGCTTTCCGACGCCCAACTGATCACCGCCCTCGGCCGTGGCATCAAACACGTCCTCCACGGCATCGATGACATCTCACGCGATGCTGTGGGCTCCTCCCCCGTCGCGTGGCCCTAGTGCACCACCGGCCGCCACCTTAGTTTCTTCCGGCTTTCTCTCGTCCCCGCTGTAGGGCACACCAACGAACACCGCGGACCAGTAGGTGAACATAGCCATAAAGGGTCCCACGAGCCACGCGATGCCAGGTGAGAACTTTGGGACAAACTCGACAAACTCCCCGGGCTCCTCCGGAAGAGAAGTGGCTGTCGCTCCCCCGAAGACGTAGAAGGACGCTGCACCAGCCAAAGCCGCTAGAGCCACCCATAACAGCACCCCGACACCACGGTAGCGCCCACCACGCACGTAGGCAGTGGCCCCCAAGGCCGCGCCGAGAACGCCGGTGATCAGCACGAAAGTGATATAAGAATCGAATTGCACGTCAGCAGCATTGCTCAAGGCGTAGCCACCATCGTCGACCCTATGCCCCTTCAAGGCAGGGCGCCACAACCCCCAAGCGGCGCCAACTAGGGAGAATCCAAAGAGCGCTAGAGCGAGCAACCCCGCGCCGAATCCAATGGCGCGGGGTATGCGAAGGCTAGGAGCATGCAGTGCAGACACGATACTCTCTAGCCGCAGAAGGTCCAGTTACCGTTCTCACGCTTGAAGCGCATGGTGGAGCTATCCATGCCCTGGCTGGTGTTAACGTTCACAGTCGCGGAGGCATCGTCACCATTAACCACAACATCGTTGATGGACTCAACGCCGGTCTTGGACCAGTCAAAACCATCCATCTGGGAAGTGTCCTGACCAGCGGCCGCCATCATGTCTTTGAGCCGGTTCATCGGAACATCCGGAACCTGGTTGTAATCA
>DXEO01000200.1 GCA_019114925.1 Candidatus Corynebacterium faecipullorum
GCCCGGAGTTCGGATCGTTGCGGATAGCCGAGCAGGTGTGCTCCGGAAGATACTTCACGAAGGCACGCATGGTCTGCTGCTCATACATGCCGCGCACTAGGCCGTTAATACCATCGATGTCCTCCTGGCTGGCGGCCTCACCCTGCACTGGTTCAACCTTGGGCATGTTCTGGAAAGGATCAGCGCCGTCTTCGAAGGGGTTGGCCAGAGTCTGGTTCGCACCCTCGGAGTTCTCCCCCTCCGGCTCGGCAGCATCGTCCTTGTTCTCTTCGCCGTCCTTCTTGTCGTCCCCCTCCTTCTTCTCCTCAGAAGTCTTCTCTTCCGTCTCCTTTTCAGACGTCTTTTCCTGGGACTTCGTCGTCGTAGTGGTCTTTGCCGCAGAGGATCCAGTATCGCCTGCATTCTCGTCATCGGAACCACAAGCAGCCAAGGAAAGCGGTGCAACGATCGCAACAGCAATGAGGGACTTCTTGGCAGGCGTCAGAAAAGACAAGGGATTACTCCTAAATATATATAGAGAGCGATAGGTTAAACCACGCTGGGCGCGGTGTGTGCTCTTGGGCAACTTGAATAACCTTAACAAGGGCTGTTTAAAGAATTCATATTTTACACCTTTAAGCTTCCTGTGAGCCTCACGTGGGCTTCCTCTCACCGCGTAGAGTTGGTCATGTGCACCTTTCTCGCGACGCTATCGTTTCCACCGCCCTTGAGCTCTTGACCCAATACGGCCTTGCTGATGTCACCATGCGCCGAGTCGCCACCAACCTCGGAGTCGCCCCCGGCGCGCTGTACTGGCATGTGGCCAACAAACAATCGCTGATCGCGGCCATGACTGCTAGAATACTCTCCCCCGTCACCGGGGAAAGCACGGCGGAGCTGGTCAGCTCTTTGCACAGTGAGCTGCAACGCTGGCGCGATGGAGCTGAAGTGGCCATCGCCGGAGCATCTTTCCCCGAGTCCTCAGCGAGCGCTGACTTAGAAAAGCTATTCACAAAGGCACTGCAGAAGGAAGCCCCCGATGCCCGGCCGGAGGATAGAGCCGTCGCCGCCCGCACTCTGATCCACTACACACTGGGCGCTACTTTCATGGAACAATCCCGCGAGCAACTCAGTGGGGCGGCGCCAGGCGGGACGTCGCCAAGCACAGCGTCTACAGCTGCCGAGAGCGCGCCGGTAGACTCCACCTCGGTGCGCGCAGCGGAACTGATGGTCGCCGGCTTAAGGTCACTGCAAGGCGAACACATACATCAGAATTGACTAAGCTAAACCTCATGACTGAGACCCGCGCTGACCTAACGCCATCTCGCCAGGTGTGGCCTGGTTCCCCCTCCCCGCTCGGCTCCACTTTTGATGGAGCCGGTACTAATTTTGCTATCTTTTCCGAAATCGCTGAGAAGGTTGAGCTCTGCCTCATTGACCAGGACGGCAACGAAGAACGCATTGAATTAACCGAGATCACCGCCCACGTCTGGCACGCCTACCTCCCGAACGTCAGCCCCGGACAGCGCTACGGATACCGCATCCACGGCCCTTATGAGCCAGAACATGGTCTGCGCTGCGATCCCTCAAAACTTCTTGTCGATCCTTATGCTCGCGCCTTCGACGGCGACTTTGATGGGGATCCCTCGCTATACTCCTACGATATCTTCGCGGAGGAGCCCGGCACCGGACGCAACCAGGATGACTCCTTGGGCCACACCATGCTCTCCGTGGTCATCAACCCCTTCTTCGAGTGGCACGGCGACAACCGTCCACACACCCCGGCTAACGAAACAATTATCTACGAAGCCCACGTCAAGGGTATGACGATGACACACCCGGATGTGCCGGAGGAGCTGCGCGGCACCTATGCCGGCATGGCGCACCCGACGATCATCAACTACTTCAAGGACTTGGGAGTGACAGCCGTCGAGCTGCTACCGGTTCACCAGTTCTTGCAGGATGATCGCCTGCGCCAGCTTGGCCTGCGCAACTACTGGGGCTATAACACCTTCGGTTTCTTCGCCCCGCATGCCGACTATGCCTACGCCAAGAAGCCCGGCGAGGTAGTCGCTGAGTTCAAGGCCATGGTTCGCGCCTTCCATGAGGCTGGAATCGAGATCATCCTCGATGTGGTCTACAACCACACCGCCGAAGGCAACCACATGGGCCCCACCATCGCCTTCCGCGGCATTGATAACCACGCCTATTACCGCCTGGTTGATGACAACCCCGAGCACTACATGGACTACACAGGTACCGGTAACTCCCTGAATGTCCGCCACCCACACTCACTCCAGCTGATTATGGATTCGCTGCGTTACTGGGTGACGGAAATGCGTGTGGATGGCTTCCGGTTCGACCTCGCCTCCACTCTGGCGCGGGAGCTGGATGACGTGGATAAACTCGCCACCTTTTTTGATTTGGTCCAACAGGACCCGGTGGTCTCCAAGGTCAAACTCATCGCCGAACCCTGGGACGTGGGCCATAACGGCTACCAAGTTGGCAACTTCCCGCCCATCTGGAGCGAATGGAACGGCAAATACCGCGATACCGTCCGTGATTTCTGGCGCGGAGAACCGGCGACGATGGGTGAATTTGCCTCACGCCTGACCGGTTCCTCCGACCTCTATGCCAATAACGGCCGCCGCCCCACCGCGTCTATCAACTTCATCACGGCCCACGATGGCTTTACGCTTCGTGATTTGGTGTCCTATAACGAAAAGCACAATTCCGAGAACGGTGAAGACAATCGCGACGGTGAGTCCCACAACCGCTCGTGGAACCATGGTGTAGAGGGGCCGACGGACGACGAAGAGATTAAGAAGCTGCGGCGCCGCCAGGTCCGTAATTTCCTCACTACCCTCCTGCTATCCCAGGGCACCCCGATGCTGTCCCACGGCGATGAGCTGGGCCGCACCCAGAACGGCAATAACAACGTATACTGCCAGGACAACGAGATTTCCTGGATCGATTGGTCGATGCTGGAGCAGGAAAAGAACAGCGCCATGCATGGCTTCACCAAGCGCCTGATCAACATCCGCAGGAACCACCCGGTGTTTCGCCGCCAGCGTTTCTTAGCCGGTGGCCCGTTTGGCTCTGAGGTGAAAGACCGCGATATTGCCTGGCTCGTGCCCTCCGGCAAACTCATGACCCCGCAGGACTGGGATTTTGAATTCGGCAAGGCCCTCATGGTCTACCTCAACGGTAATGCGATTACGGAAACCACTGCCCGCGGTGAACGCATTACGGATGATTCCTTCATCATGATTTTCAACGCTCACCACGAAGACATCGAGTTCACACTGCCCAAGAAAGACCTGGGCGCTAGCTGGCGGCTCATCGTCGACACCTCCGACTCCGGTGGCTATCCGGACGAGGAGAAGCTCATCGCGGCCGAGGGTTCTATCGTGGTACAGCCGCGCACGACGCTAATCCTGCGCCAGACTGAGCCCCCGGTTTTCGACGACAGCGATAACACTGCACAATCCGCTGCCACGGCAGAAGCAAGCGATAGCTAGACTGCACTCGACCGTCTGCTGTCCACCATCAACCCCGTCCTTGAAAGGAATCTGTGTCCTATACCGCCCACGGTGCCGTCATTGATGTCACCACCGATGCACTCACCGTCTACCGCTCCCAGCTTGCCGCTTCCCTTGGCGCCCCAGCCCGCGAAAACCTCTCCTTAGTTGACGCCACGGGCGTGGAGTGCACGGAACCGACGGCAACAGGGTTTGGGCAGGTCATAGTGCGCGGCACGAGCGATTCTGCAGGGCTCGTTGGGGACACAATCATCCGCTTCGCCCCCGGACAAGACGCAGCCGCCTTCACCCGCGCGGTTGAGGCAGCGCTGCGCGGCGAAGCACCGGCTGCTAGCACCGGCGTGCAAGGACTGAACTTCACCGCCGTCGATGTAGAAACCGCCAATGATAACTGGGGCTCGGTCTGCCAGATCGGTGCGGTCCGCTTCCGCGATGGCGAAGAGACCGAATCCCGCACGTGGCTGTGCACTCCCCCTCCGGGGCTCGAGCACTTCGACGAGGTCAATATCAGCATCCACGGCATCACAGCGGAGGACGTTGCTGATGCTTCACCTTTCGCTGATGCCGCCGCCGAGCTCTTCGAGTTCCTCGGCGCAGACACGCTGGTGGCCCACAACGCGCAATTCGATTCCACGGCCCTGCGCAGTGGCCTCAAGAAGGCCGACGCCCCGGTGCCAGAAGTTCGCTTAGCCTGTTCCCTGGCACTGGCCCGCGACGCCTCCCGTGCAGGCGTCATCGACGTGGCCAACCATAAGCTTCCCACCGTCGCCTCCTTCCTCGGTGCCGAGGATTTCCGCCATCACGAGGCCACAGCGGATGCCCGCGCGGCGGGTGAAATTATCAGTGCCCTGGCCCAGCGCTTTGGTCACTCCGGGAGCATCGAGGACTTGTTCACCACCCGTGATTTTGCGCTGGGCACATTGAGCGAGGAGTCCGTCATCCCAGTCCTGCGCGCCAACACCGCTCCGCTCTCCGCGGCCGACTTGGGCGCCGGTACGGATTTCCGCGACAAGACGCGCATGGCGGGTACAGCCCCGGGCTCAAAGAAGAAGGGCTCCGCCGCTAAGGAGCGCCGCGGTCCGGCCCCGTGGCAATCCGTATCTACACCGGAGACCATCCCAGATCCCAATCCTGATGCGGATCCGGAAGGCGCGTTATTTGGGCAGAATGTCACCCTCACCGGTGACTTCGAGCCTTTCGACAAGGGTCTTTTGTGGTCCAAGATTGCCGAACGCGGCGGCCAGGTGGGCAAGAACGTCACGAAGAAGACCACCATCTTGGTCGTGGGCCAGTGGGCTACCAAGACCTCTAAAGAAAAGCGCGCTGAGGAGCTGCAGGGCAAAGGCCAGGACATCGCGATCTGGCAGACGGACAAGCTGTTGGAGGAGCTGCAGCTTGATGAAGCTCCGCCGTTCTAACCTGCGTATCTGTTGAGCGCGGAAGCGCTAGAGCATCAAGGCTCTAGCGCGTGGTGGGTTGTCTCCGAACTAGTGGGAACCTGCGAGCTTAAAGAGCAGTCCAATAAGGGCAAGGAATCTGCACTTGCCTACCACTTTGGAGAAATCCACCATGACCATCGCGCTGCCCGCCTCCCTTCGCATCGACCACCTGCTCCCCGCGCTCTGCCCGAGCGAAGAGCTCAACGGAATCAAGCTCTGTGATGATGGCTTCGGTGATTCACCTGCTAGCCTTCAGTTATCGCGCACGCTTTCGATGTCTCTGGTGCACGGCACGGGCGCCGAAGCCAAGCGCGTGAGCCAGCGCGCTGTGGACGATATGGGCTTGACCGTGCGCCAAGCGTGGGATACTGCCGCGCTGAATCTGCAACGCCGCGCACTGACGCAGCAGGGACTGCGTTTCTTTACCCGGCCTGCCGAACTCGGGCTGAGTGGGGCGGAAAGCGGCCTCGAGGTGCGGGTGCATCGCTGCGCTATCTCGTCCTGGTTGGCTCATCCACAGGCCTTCGTTATCCTAGACAATCATCTTCAAAGGCTTAGCCAGGCTCGGAACATTACCTACCTCGTGCCTGATGCACACACTCTCTACGCGCTGCTCAACGTTTCCCCGCAGCGCGCCACGGAACTGGCCTACCGCGCGGCCGAATTGCGCCCGCGCCATCGACCACCGCTGAGCTTGCAACCACTAGTATTGGCTAACGGCTTCCCACTGGAGGTATAGAAGACACCTCCAGACTTTCTCCGCCGTGGCCGAAAGGAGTCACGTTCTTAAGATGGCTGAATCATCCATGTCCCGCCTGAGCAACCAGTACCATTCCTGGGTACACGCGCACCCCACCGCGGCGCAGGATTTCCGCGATGCCATCGAGGACTTGCTTAACGACGCCGGCATTATCTTCGACCGCGTCGCGACCCGCGTCAAGCTGTGGCCTTCTCTCAAGGCTAAAGCAAAGAAGCGCCGCAACAACGGCGAGCTGATGTACCCGAAGCCTTGGGAAGATATCCACGATGTTTTGGGCGTGCGAATTACCGTCTTCCACTCCACGGTTATCCCCGAAGCCCTGGAGGTTTTGGGAGAAACCTTTACCGTTTTGCGCTCGGTAGACAAGGCAGCGGAAACACGGATTTCTGGTGGTTTTGGGTATGGCTCGCACCACTTGGTGCTAACGGTGTCCGAGGACAGCGCCGCCACGCTGGAGGAGCTCACGGATTATGTGGGCTGGACCTTCGAGATTCAAATCCGCACCGTGCTACAACACGCCTGGGCAGAATTTGAGCACGATATCCGGTACAAGCAGGGCCCGAACCCGCCCTCCCCTCAAGTCGATCGCCTCTTCACACTGGCTGCAGGCCTGATTGAGCTGGCGGACCAACAATTCGATGAGATCGCCGCACTCAAAGCCCCCAGTTCTGAGGCAGGCGATGACGTGGAAATTACAGCCGAGACCCTCCCCGGTGTCCTCGCCATTATTCTGGGAAACCGCTTCCCACGCTCACGCTCGGAGCACTATCGCTTCCTTGCCGAGTTGCTCGAAAACAACGGCATCACTCGCTTGAGCCAGCTCAAGCAGCTGCTCGACGATGATGCCATCGCCCACGTGCACGATGCCATGCGCTACCGCTTCCGCCCAGGCCAGGTCAGGCTTATCGACGACTTGCTGCTCAACAAATTCGGCCCCCAGCACATCGAGGCCACGGCCGAGGCAGGCGACCGCAAAGACCGCAAGCGCCGCTTGAACGCGCGCCTGAAGGCGCTCAAGAACTTCCGCGGAAATTAATCACTCACCGCTAATCACTCACCTCGCCCGCCCGCAGCGAAAAAAGGGTGGCTACTGCACAGGATTAGCGGAATCCACCCCGGAACTTCTCCATCTGCCGGCGCTCCTTCTTCGTGGGGCGGCCGGCACCGCGCGGGCGGACCGGGACCGAGGGCATAAATTCCTTCGGTGGTGGCGGCGGTGCGTGGTCGATATAACAGGTGCGCGCGATAGGGGCGCCCACGCGTTTCGACACGGTAGCCAGCACCTCTAGGTCATGCTCGTGGTGGTTGCGCCACACGCGCACGCGGTCGCCGGGCACAACCTGCTGCGCGGGCTTGGTGGCGTTGCCGTTGAGCTTGACGTGCCCGGCGCGAACTGCAGTGGCGGCTTCCGAGCGTGTCTTGAACATGCGCACGGACCAAACCCACGCGTCAATGCGCACGGGCCGCCCGTCGGGCTGATTCACCATGGGCGTTTATAGGTTGTGGTTCTCGTTCACGATCTTCTGGATCTTG
The DNA here is from genome assembly GCA_019114925.1 of Candidatus Corynebacterium faecipullorum. GTDB lineage: Bacteria > Actinomycetota > Actinomycetes > Mycobacteriales > Mycobacteriaceae > Corynebacterium > Corynebacterium faecipullorum. Next base: position 7,254 of record DXEO01000200.1, read on the forward strand.
ACCCAGTTGTACACGCCACCCACCACGGCGACGATGAGACCAATCGCCATCCAGGTCCAAAAGCCGGTAAGCGCCCAGCCCAGGAGGACACCGCCGGCGACGCCGCCCACGACGCAGATAGCTCCGTTGCGTGCATGGGTGCGCACGGCTTGCTTGCGTTGTTCAATGGGGTTGTTGGGGCGTCGCTGCATAGTCATGAGGCTTATTCTACATGTCCCAAAACTCGCGGCTTTAAAGCTCGACCCAGGCAGTTCCGGCTTCCTTCGGCACTACCCCACCCTGGGTCAGCGCCGCGAGCGTCGCCGCGAGTTCCGCCTCACCATCAGGCTCCACAGACACGGTGAAGGTCACCGCCGGGCCGTACGCGGTATCCACCATGTCCACACCGCGGTTGCGCAACTCCGCCTCCAATCGGCCGGCCTCCGCGTGGGAAACGTCGACGGTATAGAGCTCGCGCAGGGCACGCGTGACGGCTTCAACGTGTTCCATCGTCTCACTAACGGCACCGCCGTAGGCGTGAACAAGCCCGCCCGCCCCCAGCTTGATGCCGCCGAAATAGCGCACGACGACCGCGCAAATATCGAGCAGTCCGGAGCCCTTTAACACATCGAGCATTGGCTTGCCTGCCGTGCCGGAGGGCTCGCCATCATCGGAGGAGCGCTCCACTGGATTCGAGCCGTCGACGTGGTAGATATAGGCCGAGCAGTGGTGGCGGGCGTCGGGGAAGCGTTCGCGGGTGGCGTCGATAAACGCGCGTGCTTCCTCTTCCGTCGTGGCGCGGCCAATGAGGGTGATAAACCGCGAGCGTTTGATCTCAATCTCGTGTTCGACGATGTCACCGGCGACGGGGCGCTGATAGCTCTCCAGCATTAGGCGACGAGGAAGTCATACTCGGGGGTACCTGGCTTGAGTTGCTGGCAATTGAGCTTCGACTTCTCCATACGCTCCAGTAATCCGCCAATACCTGCGGCACTACCCAGCTCGATGCCCACCAGCGCGGCACCGGTTTCACGGTTATTGCGCTTGAGGTACTCGAACAATGTGATGTCATCTTCTGGGCCAAGAATATCCTGCAGGAAATGGCGTAGCTGGCCGGGCTCCTGCGGGAAATTCACCAGGAAGTAGTGCTTGAGTCCGCGGTGCACAAGGGAGCGCTCCATGATTTCGGCG
>DXEO01000201.1 GCA_019114925.1 Candidatus Corynebacterium faecipullorum
CCCACTGCACCATGTCCATTCCGCCCTTGCCGGTGACGAAGCCGACGGTCAGTGCAGCGCCGACGATGCCGCCGACGATGGAGTGGGTCGTAGAAACCGGCCAGCCCATACGGGTCGCGACGAGCAGCCAGATGGCAGCGCCAAGGAGCGATGCCATCATGATGTAGACGAACTCCATGGGGTCGAGCCCGTCAATCGCTTCAAGGTCTACGATGCCGGAACGGACGGTGTCGGTCACCTCACCGCCGGCGAGGATGGCACCGGATACCTCGAAGACTGCTGCGACCGCGAGGGCCTGCTTCATCGACAAGGTTCCTGCACCCACGGAGGTGCCGAAGGAGTTGGCGACGTCATTGCCGCCAATGTTGAAGGCCATGAATAGGGCGAAGATGATCGCTGTAACCAGGACTACGCGATTCGCCCCTTCAGCAACTTCTCCGTTGCTCCAAATGATGAAGAAGATCAGCGTGACAGCGGTGATGGCGCCGAAGAACAAGTGCCAAATCCAGTCCTTGTTCTTGACATTCATCGATTCGAGGTCAGGCATCGTCGGCGTGGCGGTGCTCAAAACGTCGTTCCTTTCATGAAGAGAACGCTGCGTGATGAGGAAGCGCGGGCTGCTGCGGGCAGGGCGAATGCGCCGTGAAAGCAGGGGGTAATGTGCCTGTCGCGGTGCCGGGTGATGGCATCACGCACGGTTCTTTTATGCTTTTAAAGACAGAGCGGATCCCACCACAAACCGGCGGGAACCTGATTAGGGTAAAGCATCAAGATTGCCAGTAGGTAAACACTTCATGTATTTGAGATTTAATCTGCACTTTTCTGGAACATTTGGGGGTGGTGCGACCTTTCGTCGGCCGCACTAGCACTATTTACGCTCAGTATTAAGACTTGTATACGCCTCGGCCCAGGGTGTCGCACTGTTCCATCTTGCCGGTGTTATATCCAGCGAGGAAAGCCTGAGCGCGGTCCTCGGAGGAGCCGTGCGTCCACATGTCCGGGCGTACTTCGCCGCCCGAGCGGCGCTGAATGTTGTCATCACCCACAGCACGAGCGGTGTTCACGGCATCGGTTACTTGCTGTTCAGTAATCGTTTCGAGCAGAGCGTCTTCGCCCTCATCGGCGTAGTGCGCCCAGAGTCCGGCATAGCAATCAGCTTGCAGCTCAATCTTCACAGCGTTGGAATCCTCGCCAGGCTCGTTGTAATTGGACAAGCTGAGCGTGCCTTCCAGCTTTTGAATGTGGTGGCCAAATTCGTGGGCCACGATGTACATCTGGGCCAGAGGGGCATTCTCGCCGCCGAAATTGCGGAGCTGATCAAAGAAGGCGGTGTCGAAGTAGGCCGACTCATCCGCCGGGCAGTAGAACGGGCCCGTGGCGCCGGATGCTTGGCCACAGCCGGACATGGTGGTGTTGTTGAAGATGACGCGGCCCGGCTCGGCGTACTCGATGCCTGCCTGATCCGGCAACTGCTGGGCCCAGACCTTGTCGACGGACTGGGCGGCAAACATGACGCGGCAGTCGTCGTACTTATTGCCGTCCTCGGCAGTTTGGCAGTGCGCAAATGCATCTTCGCCGCTTTCCTCTGGCCCTACCTGGGACTGGTCGGTCGGAGGATCGCTTTCGGTGATGGCGCCGGGATCACCACCGAGGAGTAGATAGAGACCGATAAGAAGGAGAGAGCCAATGCCGCCGCCGGTAGCGATCATGCCGCCGCGGCCTCCACCGCCGGAGCTAGCTCGCTTACCATCAAAATTGGCGCCAGATTTAAAAGTCATGCCAGAGATTTTGCCACAAGCCGTAGGTGCTGTTTGCTCGATAAGTGGACTGCTGTCAAGCACACGGTGCTCACCCTAGCGCTGAGCAAGTCCGGTGCGGGCGGTAGACTTGGGCCGTTCAAGTACTTGCATCCCTCGGCGCGTGCTGTCTACGCGTGGCGTGTGTGGGTGCGAGCGTCAACGATGAGAAGGGATTGAACGAGAGTGCTGCGTACACATTTGGCAGGCGAACTGCGCAAGGAGATGGCAGGAGAGACCGTCACCCTGACGGGCTGGGTCGCTCGCCGTCGCGACCATGGCGGTGTTATCTTCATCGACCTGCGTGACCGCTCTGGCGTTGCCCAGGTGGTTTTCCGCGAATCTGAAGTAGCTGAGCGCGCCCACGACCTGCGTTCTGAATACTGCGTCAAGGTTACCTGCGTAGTGGAGCCGCGCCCAGAAGGCTCGGCTAACGCAAACCTGGCATCTGGTGAGATTGAGGTTAACGTCTCGGATCTGGAGGTGCTCAACAAGTCCGCAGCGCTGCCGTTCCAGATCGATGATCCCTCTTCTTCCGGTGAGGTCGGTGAAGAGACCCGTCTGAAGTACCGTTACCTGGACCTGCGCCGCGAGCGTCAGCACGAGGCTCTGCGCCTGCGCTCCGCCGCTAACCGCGCCGCCCGCGAAGTTCTGGACAACCACGACTTTACCGAGATCGAAACCCCGACCCTGACCCGTTCCACCCCGGAGGGTGCTCGTGACTTCCTCGTGCCCGCCCGCCTCAAGCCGGGGAGCTGGTACGCACTCCCGCAGTCCCCGCAGCTGTTCAAGCAGCTTCTCATGGTGGCCGGCATGGAGCGCTACTACCAGATTGCTCGCTGCTACCGCGATGAGGACTTCCGCGCGGGCCGCCAGCCTGAATTTACGCAGCTCGACGTCGAAATGTCCTTCGTAGACCAAGACGATGT
>DXEO01000202.1 GCA_019114925.1 Candidatus Corynebacterium faecipullorum
TGTGCGGCCTGCATGACCCGCCAGCCAACGAAAGCACGGGCCCAATAGCGGTGTGAGGCCTGCGGGTCGTGCAGGAACTCCTGGTAGGTCATGGGGCGGTGCCGACTGAGGGAACCGTGTGGACCGCGGTAATCGGGCACGCCCGATTCCGTGGACACTCCCGCCCCGGTGAGGACCATGACGTTGCCGCGGCGCAATTGAGCGGTGATAGCATTCAGCGCTTGCTTTTCGGGAGTCGGCTCAGCGATCTCGGAGACGACCCGGGAGATGGAGCGCAACGCGGACTGATGGGCGTGGGCAACGGCGGGATCCATGGTGCCCCAGCTTACGGGAGGGCCTCCTCATAAAGGTGGTCCGAGTCGAGCTCGCCATGGCGCGAGCAGCGCGCGTTCCAGCCGTCCGGGCGCACCTGCACCACCATGCGGCGCCCGCACAGCTGGCAATAGCGCGGGACGTCCAGTCCCGCCGCGGCCGCCGGGTGCAAGGTGAATTCCTCGCTTAGTGGTTTCCCAGTGTTGGGGTGGAACAGCGGCTCCTCGCCGGCAAGGACGGCGGCGGCCAGCTCCGTCGAATTGTTCATCAGAGCGCCTTGATGGGCAGGTCGATACGGCCGAGCATGTCGACGTCCTTCTCAATCTGCTTGCCCAGAGTGGTCAAGTAGTTGCCAGCAATGATGGCGTTGATGCCGCCGAGAAGTCCCTTTTCTGTGCCGTCGTCGCCCAGCGAGAGCTCGCGGCCGCCCGCAAAGCGGAGGGTCACAGACGGCATGGCTAGGCGGAAGGCGGCCACAGCGCGCAGCGCCTCACCGAGCGGGACCAGCGGGTAGTTCGCGAACGGGGTGCCCGGTCGCGGGTCAAGGAAGTTCATCGGCACCTCGCAGGGCTCGATCTGAGCCAGCTGGTAAGCGAACTCAGCGCGGTCTTCCAGTGATTCGCCCATTCCGATGATGCCGCCGGAACAAATCTCCATACCCACCGCGCGGACGTTCTCGAGGGTTTCTTTGCGCTCCTCCCAGCTGTGGGTCGTGACCACGTTGGGGAAGAAGGACTTGGAGGTCTCCAGGTTGTGGTTGTAGCGCTGGGCGCCCATGTCCTTAAGCCGCTGGGCTTGCTCGCGGGTGAGGGTGCCCAGGGATAGGGAGATCTCAATGTCCACCTCGTCGAGGATGGCGGGGATGGCCTCGGCAACCTGGGACAGCAGGTTCTCATCCGGGGCTTTCACAGCCGCCACGATGCAGAATTCCGTAGCCCCGGTCTTGGCGGTCTTCTTGGCGGCCTCCACCAGCTCCGGGATGTTGAGGCGCGCGGCGCGTACTGGGGACTCGAAGAGGCCCGACTGCGAGCAGAAGTGACAATCCTCCGGGCAGCCGCCGGTTTTAATGGAGATGATGCCTTCCACGGACACGTCTGGTCCGCACCACTTGAGGCGGGTTTGGTGCGCAATGTCCGCAATCTCTTCCAGCTGCTCATCCGGGATCTGGAGAACCTGCAACAGCTCTTCTTCGTTGAGGCCGATGCCCTGCTCCAGGGCCTTCTCGCGTGCGATATCTACGATGCTCATGCGGGAAACCTTACTTGAACACCGTTCAAGTTGTGCTAAATCCGCGTGTTTTCTTTGCTCCGGACTACCCTTTAGGCCATGGATTCCACGCTCTACGACGACACCCTCGCACTACTTCAGGAGCTTATTCGCAATGCTTGCGTGAATGACCTCACGCCAGACTCCGGCCACGAGGTTCGCAATGCCGATACCTTGGAGCGATTTTTTGCAGGCACCCCGGTGGAGATTCAACGCTATGAATCACACCCAGGCCGCGTGACCATCGTGGTGACCGTTCCGGGTGACCCGGACAAGGAGCCGCTGACACTCATGGGCCACACGGATGTCGTGCCCGTCGACGAGGCCAAGTGGACCAAGCCACCCTTCGACGCCATCATCGAAGATGGCAAGCTCTACGGCCGCGGCGCGGTGGACATGCTCTTTATTACGGCGACGATGGCGGCGGTGACCAGGGATGTCGCCAAGCGCGGCAACCCCGGCGGCACCCTGGCCTTTGTCGGCATGGCGGACGAGGAGGCCCGCGGCGGTTTGGGCTCCATCTGGATGGACAAGCACCACCCGGAGGCCTACTCGGTGCGCAATTGCCTCTCAGAGACTGGCGGCAGTCACCTGCCCGGCGCGCTCGGCTTCAACGTCGGCGAGAAGGGCGCGGGCCAGCGCCGTCTGCACGTGCACGGCGATGCCGGCCATGGCTCGACGCCCTTCGGCAAAGACTTTGCCATCGTCAAGATTGGTGAAGTTGCTCGCCGCATCGCCGCTGCCGAGCCACCAGTGGCCACGGATGAGGTGTGGCAGGGATTCGTCAAGACCTTCCGCTTCGATCCCGCGACGGAGTCAGCGCTTCTCGACGGCTCCGCTACCGCCACCGACTACGAAAAGTTCGGTAATTTGTCTGCCTACGCCCACGCCTTCTCGCACACGACGATTGCCCAAACTGTCCTGCGTGCAGGTGGTGCCATCAACGTGCTGCCCTCCCACGCCTATCTAGAGATGGACATCCGCCCCTTCCCCGGCCAGACCCAGGAGGAGCTTGATGACTTCCTACGTGAAGCGCTCGGCGATATGGCCGAGGAGGTAGAGATCGAGCACCTTATTACTGAGGACGCCACACAGTCCTCTACCGATACTGAGCTATGGCGCTGCATTGAAGAGACCGCCCACGAGTTCTTCCCGGATAAGGAAGTGCTGCCAGTGCTGGCGACAGGTGGCTCCGACCTGCGCGTGGCTCGTCGTCGCGGCGGTAATGCCTACGGTTTTGCACTGCATGCCGAGGATCGGGACATGGCCAGCGCCAACTCGCAGTTACACAGCCACGATGAGCACCTCTACCTGGAAGACTTGGATTTGACTGTGAAGGCGTATTTTTCGCTGGTAAATCGTTTCCTGGCGCGTTAGCAAACGTGTAAAAGCTGTGGCACAATGTGGCGCATGAAGAATAAGCTTGCCCTCTGCTCCGTTGCTGCTGCCATCGGCCTGTCCGCTCCTACCGCCTCCGCCGACATGGTAGATGACTATCTGGCTAAGGTCCCGTCCGGCCAGATTTCCTGTGAGCAGGCCACCAAGTACTACACCAACCCGTCTGACTACAACAGCAAGAAGTCCCAGGCGCTTGCTGCTGCTAACTTCCACCCGCGCGGTGGCGAGATCCGCGATGCCGTCGCCCGCGCCGACGAGGCCATCGCTCGCTGTGGTCTGAACGGTGGCGGTGGCAACGCTGCTAACAATGCTGGTGCCCCAGCTAACAACGCTGCCCCTGCCAACAACGGTGGTGGTGCCCCGGCCAATAACGGCAATAACGCCCCAGCGAACAACGCTTTTCCGACCTTCCCGGTGAGCATCGGCAACTTCACCTTCAACGTCCCGGACATTCTGGCGTACCTCAAGACCCTCGTCGAGGGCACCCCACTGGCCCAGCTTTTGCCGTAGAAGACTAGCGGAAATACGTCCCCGCGTGCAGCGCACAGCCTGTATTAAAGGCATGCCCGCACGCGGGGCATTTATATGCCGAGTATTCGGCGTAGGTCATTGTTCGGCTGCAGGCCCCGCACATGACGCAGAGCTCGTCTTTCGGCATGGGTCCGAAGTCATGGTCTGTCAGCTCCGCATGGCACAGCGAACACGCAAACCAGCCGCCGCAGCTGTGGCACTTGTTCGCAATGACGTCGACAAGCGTGTGCCAGTGCCGACACCGGCCTTCCGCGTCGATGGCCCCTTGGATGTGGGTCATTAGCGCGTCAGCCCCCATATGATTTGCTCGTGCACGCTCGAATCGTGCGGCAACTGCCCATGATCGACGGGAGCAGACTCCACGTTGACCACATCCGCGCCCGGAACAGCGCTGAGCTCAGAGGTCCGATTTGGCGTCACGGTGTTATCCACCGGCGAGTAGATGGACGTGTAGGTGACGCCGGGCACGGTGTCCGGCAGCTGATTGAGGTCCTCCATATAGTCCGAGCCCTGCAACTGCTGGATGCCGGCGCTGGTGCCCAGGAAATCAACCACATCGGGCGCAATTTTGGCCGCCGTGTTGAGGGGTATTGCTCTGTCACCCCACGTTGTCCCGTGGAAGTTCGCCCCAACTGTGACCACGCGGCGTACCTCATCGGGCGAACCATACAGCTGCGTGAAGGTCTTGATGTGCAGACCACCTTGGGAGAAACCGACGAGGTTTACTTTGTCTGAGCCAGTAACCTCACGGATATGCTCGATGTGCCCGGCAATCTCGCGCCCAGAAGCACCCAGATCCGCAATCCCCTTCATATAGTCATAGGCGTTCTGGTACGTGATGTCCTCAGCGCCGTAGTCGAATGCCCACACGCACATGCCTTGGTCTTGGAGCTTCGGGATGAGGTCATTCCATTCGGCTGAGTTTGCCGAAGTTCCGTGCAATAAAACAACGGGTTCGGTGACCGAACCCGTGGGCTTACAGTCAGGATCATTGATGCCGAGATCCTGCGCCGCGGAGGTCTCCATGGTCGCGGCATGAGCCGGGACAGGGGCGGCGGTGCCGAGGAGGATGGCCAAGAAAGCGCGCTGTAAAAAGCCGTTTTTCATGAGGCACTAGCTTATCCCGTGAGGCTGGCCATTTACTGTGTGATTTCTGTGCGCATGTGGGGTGGCGGCCACTAGCATGAGGGTGGATAGACAAGGGACCTGAAATGAAGCGACTTCTCCCTCTTGCCGCTGCACTTTTTATACTCAGCGGCTGTTCCTCACTCGACGTTGAATCCACTCCTACGAGTGAGACGCCACCAAGCGCAAGCACCAGCGTTACTGAAACAGCAGAAGAGACCCCACGCCCCAGCCTCCCCGCAGCGGAGGACAGCGCCGAGGACGTCGACGTGGATCAGCCGCAAGAAGAAGTCATCGGCTTCACCGAGGCGCCTGGTGTAGCGCAACCAACTCCGATGGAGAAAACCATCGAATCCTGCGGTGATGTCTCGCTGCACGAAACCGGAACCACATTCTTCAGCGATGGAACCTCTGGCTGGACGCAACAGTGCGCCGATGAAATGATGGCCGCAACTCCCCCAGTGCAAGAGGCCGCCGCTATTCATGAACAACCCGCCGTACAACAGAACTACGTTCACCCCAGCGCATATTGGGGTTGCCCGCAAATCGTGGACACGTAGTGGAGCTACCTAGTGGTTAGGCAGCTATTTCTTTTCTGCTGTTGATTGCGCCGGTGTGGTTCTCGAAGTCGACGGGGCTGACCATTCCGAGTGCAGAGTGCCGGCGCCGGCGGTTGTAGACG
>DXEO01000002.1 GCA_019114925.1 Candidatus Corynebacterium faecipullorum
GACGTGGTGGTTTCGTCGGAAAGCGCGGCGCGCAAACGCTCGAAGCGGCGGCGGCGCTTGAGCAACGTTGAACGGATCTCCTGGTTGCGGCGGTCCACCGGGTCCTGCGAGCTGGCGGATACGGCCTTCTCCGCCGAGGTCATGCCGCGCACCACCGCACCGAACTTGTCGGATTTCTCGCGCCGCGCCAGCAGTCCATCGGTATACGCGGCCATGATCTCCGGCAGTGCCATGAGCCGCGAGGTGTGGCCGGAAGGCGCGGTGTCGAAGATGATGTGCTCAAACTCCCCGACATCCTGCTGCTCTTCGATGAGCTGCGCGATGCGCTCCAACATCGCTGCCTCGTGCGTGCCGGGCGAGTGCCGCGCCAGGTCCACGTGCCGGCCGACCTCACGGTGGAGGCGCTCCGGCATGAAACGACGCATCTGCTTGGCGACGCCCTCCAGGTGCTCCTCCGTTGCCCGCGCCGGGTCGATCTCGATGACGCTTAAGTGGGGGCGGATGGCTGTGGGGACGTCGCCAAGCGCGGAGCCAAAGATGTGCCCCAGGTTGTGCGCCGGGTCAGTGGACACCAGCAGCACGCGCTTGCCGTTCTGGGCCAGGCGCAGGGCGGTGGCGGTGGCCAGCGTGGTCTTGCCCACCCCGCCCTTGCCGCCAAAGAACATGATGGGAGCTAGCAACATGAGATTCCGTTCAAAGGTGAGCGCTCCATGCCCATGCGCGTGTGCCAGGCGTGGAAATCTTCATACATCAGCGGCAGCAGTTCCAGGGTGTAGTAGCTGGCCGGATTCGGCAGGCCGAGGGCTTCCGAGAGGATAAGCAGCATGAAAAGGTCATCTTCCTCCTGCTGCGCCTTAGCGAAGGAACGCCGATAGGGCGCGGAGTAGAACTCGTCTAGACCGCGCCCAAAGGCTTTCAGTTTATCGAGCATCGACCAGCAGGGGAGGCTCGATGTCTTCGTCCTTCCACACCACCTGCGGGGCCTTGCGCGCGCGGGAGATGGCGGCGATGGCCTCGGCGATGACCCAGATGGCGGCGACGATGATGACGCCATCGATAACCAGCAGGAGCCAGTTCCCGGCCTGGAACAGCGTCTTGAGCTGCAGCACCGCTGCCCACAGGGACATGGCGGTAACGAAAATCAGCGGGAGCAGCACTGGCCACGTCGGGCGGCGCAACTGGGTGAGGATGACCACGATGATAGCCAGCGTCAGGCCCGCCATGAGCTGGTTGGTGGTGCCGAAGAGCGGCCAAATGAGCATGCCGCCGGAGCCGTCGACACCGGTGGAGAAGGTCAGGCCCAAAGCACAGCCGACGGCGATGATGGTGGCGACCAGACCGCTGAGCTTGATGCCCATGAGCTCGGCTGCCTCGGAGACCACCATGCGCTGCAGGCGCACGCCGGAGTCCATCGTCGTTGCTGCAAAGAGCACGGCCATGGTGGCCAGGATGGTGGCGGACAGTGAGGTGGGGATGCCCAATCCTTCGTTCATGAGGGCACCGCCGCCCTGCACGAAGGCCTCGACACCGCCGGCATTCCACTCGTTGTAGACGGCCTCCCAATCGGCGGCGGTCTTGAAACCGGAGGTGGTGGCGACGATGGTGCCCAGTGCGAGGAGGCCCTCGCCCACGGCGCCGAAGTAGCCGACGAAGCGGGCGTCGGTTTCCTTATCCAGCTGCTTGGAAGAGGTACCGGAGCTCACCACGCCGTGGAATCCAGAGACGGCGCCGCAGGCGATGGTGACGAAGAGCAGCGGGAAGATACCTGGTGTGTTGTCCGGGACGTGATCCGATACGGTCGGTGCAACAACCTCGGGGCGGGTGACGAGGAAAGAGCCGTAGAGGATGATGAGGCCGACGAAGAGCTGCAGGCCATTGATGTAGTCGCGCGGCTGCAGCAGGACCCACACCGGCAGCAAGGAGGCGATGAAGGCGTAGACAAAGAGCAGGATGATCCACACGCCGCGATCCGGGATGCCCAGGACGGTTTCCGGCAGGGCCAGCGGGACGCGGTCACCGATGATCATCAGTGTGTAAAGAGCAGCGACGCCCACGATAGACACGATGGTCAGGTTCCAGCGGAAGCGGTAGATGGCCTGGCCGATGAGCAGGGCGACGAGGATGGCGCCCCAGGTGGGGATGACGGCGGTGGGCGTGGAAATCAGCAGGTTGGAGATGACCACGGCGAAGGCCGCGTTGACCATGAGCAGCAGCAGGAAGATCACGACAAGGAAGAGCGCGCGCCCGCGGGCGCCGATATAGCGCCCAGAGAGCGTACCGATGGACTGTCCGCGGTGGCGCTGGGAAGCCCACAGCGCACCCAGGTCATGCATTCCGGCAAAGAAGACCGTGCCGAGCGTGACCCAGAGGAAGGCCGGCAGCCAACCCCAAATCACGGCGACGGCGGGGCCGATGATGGGGGCCGCACCCGCAACCGAGGTGAAGTGGTGGCCCCACAGCACGTATTTGTTGGTGGGGACGTAATCGACGCCGTCCTCCATGGTGTGGGAGGGCGTAGAAAAACCTTCGGAGAGTTGATACACCTTCGATGCGAGGAAGCGCGAGTACAGCAAGTACCCCGCCAGCATCATGGCGAGTCCGATAAAGACGAGAAGTAATGAGTTCACAAAACCACCTGAAGAGAGTCAGTTGAGATGTCGCATCAGCGTTGACTCCTCAGCAAGAAAGGCAGTCCTGTAATGCGTATCCCTATGTGCAGGTGGTGTGAATTATGCCATAGATGTTTTGTGAAGGTGGGTTTAATTTCTAAATCTCTATAGGGAAAGTTGGGGTAGAAGGGGTGTAGGTCATCACCGCCTGTGGGCTGTAGGCGTATGAAAACGCGAAACCGCGCCGAGCCTCAATGAAGAGGACCCAGCGCGTTCGAAGCTATATGGCCTTAAAGGAGGCCACAGTGCTTACTTGGTGGCAGCAGCGTAACGCTCAGCAACGTCATCCCAATTGAAGACGTTCCAGACAGCCTTGACGTAATCAGCCTTGACGTTCTTGTACTGGAGGTAGAAGGCGTGCTCCCACATGTCCAGCATCAGAAGCGGGGTG